>CAXAJC010000093.1:0-7531 GCA_963969005.1 uncultured Cellvibrionales bacterium
GTATCTGTGGTGCTTGCGCTGCGCCGGATGGCCAGCGCATCTGTGTAGACGGACCCTTTCTACAAGGTTCCCCCGCTAGACCAGAAGCAAGCTAACATTCATCAGACTTCCGCTCGATAATCCAGCTAACCAAATGCTACGAAAAGAAAGACGCCCCATCAGCCGCCATCTGACGAAGCTTTTCAGTGGGACGGTAAAGTTCGCTCAGGTGCGCGTACTTATCACCAAGTTCCACTATTGACTGCAGGCCTTCCTCGTCCATCCAGCGACAGATTCCTCCTCTAAAGGCGGGGAAACCAACGCCATAGATCAGAGCCATATCGGCTTCGGCTGGAGAGGCCACGATGCCCTCCTCCAAACAGCGCACCATCTCCATGGCCATAGAAACCAGCAGGCGATCAATAATCTCATTAGCATCTACCTGGTGGGCTGGGCCGGCAATAGACTCCAGCAGAGCCACTGCCTCAGCATCCACCAGTTTAGCGGGCTTACCCTTTTCATTTAACTCATATTTATAGTAACCAAGACCATTTTTCTGCCCCAGACGACGAGCGCCATGGATAGTTTCAGTGGGCCAGTTGTCGCCTTTGATATAGCGCTCAGGCAGACCTTCAATCATTGAACTGTAGCAATGGATAATGGTATCTATGCCAATCACATCCATTAGGTAGGCCGGGCCCATCGGCAGACCCCAGGCTTCCATTACCTTATCGACTTGCTGAAAGTCAGCACCTTCCTTAAGTAGAATTTCCAGACCAAAGGTCATGGCAAAAAGTACGCGGTTGACCAAAAAGCCCGGGCAGTCATTGACCACAATAGGTTTCTTGCCAAGACCCAAGGCATAGTTGCAGGCCGCCGCTATGGTTTTATCTGAGGTCTTTTCGCCGCGAATAATCTCAACCAGCTTCATGGCATGAACCGGGTTAAAGAAGTGCATGCCGCAGAAGTTTTCCGGGCGCTGCAGAGACTCAGCTAGTCGGTTAATGCTGATTGTTGAAGTGTTAGATGTAATCGTTGCAGAGGCCGATACCTGAGATTCAATAGCCGGTAAAACCTGTTTCTTGACCGACTCAAGCTCCACCACTGCCTCAACCAACATATCGCAGCCAGCAATTGCCTTGTCTTCCAGAGTAGGCGTTATTTTGTCCAGAATCTGCGAAGCAGCGTCCTCAGTCAGCTTGCCCCGCTTCACGGACTTGCCCAGCAACTTATTGGCCTCACTAATACCAAGGTCCAGTGCTGGCTCGGCAATATCCTTCATCACTACTGGGAAGCCCCTAACCGCGTTTTGGTAGGCAATACCTCCACCCATAATACCGGCACCAATTACACCAGCCCGGGCAACAGGGGGCAATTTCTCACCCAGCGCCACGGCATAGCCCTTGGCTCGTTTGGCAATAAATTGATCATTGAGAAACAGACCAACCAATGCACGGGCCTGGGGAGTTTGGGAAATCTCATAAAAGGCCAAGTTCTCCAGAGCAATGGCTTCATCACGACCAGCAGTCGCCGCCTTGGTTATCAGGTCAACGACCTTTATAGGTGCTGGATAATGATTGCCAACAGAACTCTGAATCATCGACTGAAACTTCTCTGACATGCCGCTTAGGGCTTCAGGGCCCTCTGCCAGTGGGCTAAGTTTTTGAGTGCGGCGGGCGCTATAATCAAGACTCCCATCGGCAAGTTCTGCTAATAATTTAAGCGATTCTTCGCGCAGTGCCTCAGGTGCCACAACTTTGTCCACAGCACCTGCAGCCAAGGCACTCTCGGGTTTTTGCTGGCTGCCAGAAGTGACCCATTGAACAGCAGTCGAGTAGCCAACTAGGCGGGGCAGCCGCACTGTGCCACCCCAGCCGGGTAAAATACCCAGGCCAGTTTCCGGCAGACCAACTGCAGCATTTGCGGCTATTACCCTGCTGTCACAGGCCAGACAAACTTCGAACCCACCACCTAGGGCAAAGCCATTAATAGCCGCAACGGAGGGAAATGGCATATCTTCAATTTGGGAAAAAATACCATTGGCGTGCTGGGTACCCTGCAAAAATTCTTGTTTTGAAGCGGAAAACATATCGGTGAACTCAGTGATATCCGCGCCCACTACAAATACTGGTTTACCACTGGTCAGCAGTAACCCGCGAATATCAGCAGTGCTAGCCAGAATCTCCACCGCACTGTGCAGCTCGCCCAAAGTCTCTTGGTTAAACTTATTAACTGATTCAGATTGATTGTCGAAGTTGATCTCAACAAAACCATCTTCAATAGCCTTAAGGCTTAGGGTTTTTCCGCTATACATAGGCTTTCCTATTGTCTGTAATATTTATAATCACCCGTATTCTAACTTTGTGAAAACTATAGTCTATGATTTACTGCGACTGGGTAGCCACAGCAAAAATCACAGCCAGCAGAGAGAGCTAAATAATGACCGACCTTCGTCAAACCATGCAAACTGAGCAGCAACTCAAGTCGCTTTTTGAGCAGGCTCAAGGTTATGCCTTTGACTATGCCGACGGCGTTGCGCAGCGAAGTGTTTTCCCGCAGCCAGAGGCGCTGGCAAATCTGGCTCAGTTTAATGAAGATATGCCCAATACCAATGGCGATGCCAGCAGTATTTTGCAACAGCTGCACCAGTTCGGCTCTCCTGCTTCGGTGGCCCAAACCGGGGGCCGCTATTTTGGCTTTGTTAATGGCGGGATTATTCCAGTCACTCTGGCCACCAAATGGCTTACGGACTTTTGGGATCAAAATACCGCTCTTCAGGTCATGTCTCCGATCACTGCCAAACTCGAAGAGGTCTGTGAGCATTGGCTGCAGCAACTGCTGGGTCTACCGGAAACCACAGTAGCTGGATTTGTCAGTGGCACCTCCTCGGCAATCTTCTGCGGATTAGCCGCAGCCAGACTGCGTATCTATGCCAATCAGGGCTGGAATTTTAATACTCAGGGCCACAATGGTGCGCCACCGATTCGTATTATCACAGGCAGACATACCCATGGAGCTGTGATTAAAGCAATCGCACTGCTGGGCTTTGGTCTGGACAATATTGAATGGGTCGAGGGCGACGATCAGGGGCGTATTAATCCCGCAGCAATGCCGGCTTTGGACAATAGCTGTATCGTTATTCTGCAGGCAGGCAATGTCAATTCCGGGGCTTTTGATCCCTTTGACGAGATCTGTGATAACGTCAATAAAGCTGGCGCCTGGGTGCATATTGATGGCGCTTTTGGCCTCTGGGCTGGCGGTACAGAGCGACTTAAATATCTGACCCAGGGGATGGATAAAGCCCATTCCTGGTCTGTGGATGGCCATAAAACTCTAAATACACCCTACGATAGCGGTATCCTGCTGTGCCGCAATAAAGAGGCATTGATTACTGCGCTGCAAGCCTCTGGTGACTATTTGACCTCAAGCTACGGTGACAAGCGGAATGGCATGATGTATACCCCGGAAATGTCCCGACGAGCCCGAGCTGTGGAGCTTTGGGCGGCACTAAAGTATCTGGGCAGAAGCGGCGTCGATGAGCTAGTCTATGGCCTGCATCAGCGGGCAGTGCAATTCGCCAGTGAGCTTAGGGCCGCGGACTTCGATATTCTTAATGATGTGGTCTTTAATCAGGTGATTGTGTCACCGAGCTCTGAGGACAATATTACCCAGCAGATTCTGGAACATATTCAGGCGTCGGGAGAATGCTGGGTGGGCGGTTCGGTTTGGCAGGGTAAAAAGGTGATTCGAATCAGTGTCTGCTCTTGGGTTACCAGCGAGCAGGATATCAGTCGTTCCGCCCTCGCCTTTGTTAAAGCCCGCGACGCTATTTGCGCAAAATAATCACATCAGCACCAATAAATTCAATATTGGCATTCCATAGTTCCGCCAGATAATTAAAGGTGGCTACTGAGAAAAAGCTGATATGGGTGGGGTCATTTTTATAGTGCCAGTTGGTAAAGCTATGCCGGTCTTTGACCAGCTTGGTCATTAAACCAAGATAACCACCAGGGCGAATCAAGGCCCAGAGCTTGTCCAGTTCCTGCCTGGGGTTGGCCAGATGTTCAACCACCTCAGTGCTGGTAATAAAGTCGTATTGCTGCTCTAGTGCCTGAGGGTAATCGGCATAGTAGATATCATAGAGCGCCATCTGGTGGCCCTGCTCTTCCATCATCACTGATAGGGTTGGCCCCGGGCCACAGCCAAAGTCCAGTCCCCGGCTCTGCGGCTTTACGCGCTCGCTTATAGGCACTGTCAAACGACTAAGGAATTTGCGGTAGCCGCTGTCATCCGGGGTATT
Source organism: uncultured Cellvibrionales bacterium (assembly GCA_963969005.1). Classification (GTDB taxonomy): domain Bacteria; phylum Pseudomonadota; class Gammaproteobacteria; order Pseudomonadales; family Porticoccaceae; genus HTCC2207. The sequence continues at coordinate 4,280 of CAXAJC010000093.1, forward strand.
TTGATGCTGGTCATAGACGGCTTTTTCATCCGCTGGACTAAGCTGCTGATCACTGGGCACGAACACCAGAGAGCAGGTGCTACAGTGAAGGTAGCTTCTGTTTTGATCGATATGATAGTCCGCGACAAAATAACCAGAGCAGAGCGGGCACTGGTGGCCCGCTCGGTCTAAATCCATGTCCTGTTACCTAAGCCAATGTCAAAGGCATTGAGTATAGACGCTGACCAGTCGCCTGATAGACAGCATTGGCAACAGCTGGCGCTATAGGCGGCAAGCCCGGCTCACCTACTCCACTGGGCGCTTGCTCACTCTCAACAATCAAAACATCCACCGCTGGCGCTTCGTTGATGCGCAGCATTTTATAATCGTGGAAGTTGCTTTGCTTTACCGCGCCATTTTCAATTTCTATATTCCCATATAATGCTGCCGTGAGGCCAAATATAATGCCTCCTTCGATCTGGGCGCGAACAATATCCGGGTTAATGACTGCTCCGCAATCAATAGCGCATAACACTCGATGCACCCGTATTTTATTTCCTTCAATGGATACCTCTGCAGCCTGGGCTACAAAGGACCGAAAAGAACCATGGGTGGAAATGCCTATATGGTGACCTGCAGGGATATCCCATTGCTCAAGCCCCTGCTCAACAGCTTCCAGCGCGCCCAGCAGTCGCGGATTGTTTTGCAAGTTGCGTCGGCGAAACTCAAAGCCATTGAGCCCAGCCATTTCCGCGAGTTCATCCATCAACGTCTCTTTGGCAAAGGCGGTAAAAGAATGCCCCACTGCACGCCATGCGGCCAGGGGTAGGCCATGATTAACTGAAATATGGCGCAGTTGTTTATTGGGAAAATCATAATCACTGACCAACCCCTCAACGCCACCGCTGTCAATCAACCAACCATCGTAGAGGCTCTCTGACGCGCTCAATATTAGGTCATTTACCAGTTTCGGACTGCGGTGCAATTCTCCGGGCAAAACACCTGCCAGGGTATGTGGCGACAGATCGCCCCCGGCACGGGTTGCATCCCAGGCGGTAACCTTACCCTCAGTATCAATTCCGGCGCGCAACTGCATAACAGATGCCTGACGAAACCAGCCATTTTGGAGATCATTTTCTCGCGTCCATACCAACTTGATGGTCTTGTTTGTCGCCACTGCAATTTGAGTGACTTCGGCAACATGACTAAGCTGAGCTCGACGACCAAAGCCACCGCCAGAGAACAGACTGTTGACTGTTATGTCCTCTACCGCCAATCCCGAATGGCGAGCCACTAGCCCTCTGGCCACGCCGGGGGCCTGGGTTCCCGCCCAAAGTTCGGCTTTGCCGTCGCTTATTTTAACGACCGCATTAACTGGCTCCATGGGGGTATGGGCTAAGTAAGGTGCCCAGTAATCACGCTGCACCTGCATAGACGCTTTGTTTAAGCCATCAGTAATGCTGCCTTCGGTTTCAGTGCTCCCTCTATCGCTGTCTATTGCTTTGTGATAATCAGCGCGGATATCGCTATTACTAAAGTTAGCCAAGTCTGGCTGGTCCCATACAATATTTAGTGCTGCAACAGCCTTTCTGGCTTTCCAAAAAGAGGACGCTACAACTGCCACACCTGTATCAATCTGCACAATATCAGTTACGCCAGACATTGCTCTGGCAGCACGATCATCCAGCGAATTAACTGTTCCACCAGCGACCGGACTGCGGCTAACAATGGCGTAATGCATATCCGGTACAGTTATATCCATACCAAAAATGGCTGTGCCAGTAGATTTGGCAAGGGCATCATTACGGGCCATCTCTTTGCCAATATATTTAAAGTCGGCCTTGGCTTTTAATGCTGTCTCGGTAGGCATCTCTAAGGTGTGGGCTGTGGTTATAAAGTCACTGTATTTGTGGCGCGTTCCATTGCTAAGAATATGGCCATCTTCCGTAGTGAGTGTTTCAGGTGCTACTCCAAGGTCTAATGCAGCAGCGTTTAAGAGTAACGCTCTGGTATCTGCGGCCACCTGGCGTAGAGGTAAATAATGCACTCGCATGGATGAACTGCCGCCTGTGCCCTGCACCCAGTATTCCGGATGTCTGTAATCATCATGAACCGAGGCAAATTCCACCTGAATTTTGTCCACTGGCACATCAAGTTCTTCAGCAATCAGGGTTGCGAGCCCCATATTGATACCCTGACCCATTTCGTCTCTGGGGCTGTAAAAGATAATCTGATTATTCTGGGTTAGCTGAATAAAGGCATTGGGCGCTATCGCTCCATCATCAGGTATTACTGCCGGTGAGCTGCCAGCAGGAGTGGCTGCATAACCGATTAACAGGCCACCGCCAACAAGGCCCGTAGCCTTAAGAAACCCGCGCCTGCTCAATTTGATCGCACTCATGATTGAATCCCCTCGGGCGCTTCAGCCGCAACTGGTATTGCCATTTGCACCGCGCCAGATTGCGCCTGCTCCGCAACCGACAAAATGGCCTGCTTGATTCTTGGATAGCAGCCACAGCGGCAGATATTGCGCTCCATAGCTGCTTCGACTTGGGCTTCGTTGGGGTTGGGGTTATGTGTTAACAGCGAGGCCGCACTCATAATCTGTCCGGATTGACAGTAGCCACATTGAGGTACACCCTGCTCGACCCAGGCCTGCTGCAACGGATGCATACGATCCGGGCTACCCAGACCTTCAATTGTAGTCACTGTTTTGCCAGCCACTGCGGCGATAGGCAAAACACAGGTTTGTTGGGCACTGCCGTCGATATGCATGGTACAGGCACCGCACTGCGCTATGCCACAGCCAAATTTAGAACCGGTTAAATTAAAGGTATCTCTGACAACCCAGAGTAATGGCGTATCTGGTTCATCATCGGTTTGAACTAATTTGCCGTTGAGAATAAATTCGATCATGTTTGCCCCTGAATGCTTTTTATTATTATAGAAGTGATTGTGCATTAAACATGTTGAAGCTTATACGCAGTTTATTAATATTAGTATTTTTTTCCCGATTAAAATTGCCAGATGTGGTGAATTCGCATTGACGCAAACCGGCTGTGTCAGTATTATGCGCGCTCTCGAAAGAGACCGCATGGAGACACATTCGGGGATTAGCGCAGTCTGGTAGCGCGCCTGCTTTGGGAGCAGGATGTCGGGGGTTCAAATCCCTCATCCCCGACCATTTGTCGGCTTTTATTGTGCGCCCGTAGCTCAGTTGGATAGAGCAACGGCCTTCTAAGCCGTGGGTCGCAGGTTCGAATCCTGCCGGGC
>CAXAJC010000094.1:0-7469 GCA_963969005.1 uncultured Cellvibrionales bacterium
AACAAAGATCAACAACCAACAATTAAGGAACCGAACAGTGACTACAGAATTTGATATGAGCGGCAAGGTCGCCATGGTAACCGGCGCATCCAGTGGTTTTGGGGTGCATTTTGCAAAGATTATGGCGGCTCGTGGCGCTAAGGTTGTGGTGGCGGCCCGTCGTGTTGAGCGGCTTGAGGCGCTGGTGGCTGAGATTAAGGCCGATGGCGGTGAGGCGGTTGCTGTGGCTATGGATGTGACGGATTCTGCGTCTATTATCACGGCCTTTGATCAGGCGGAGGCGGCGTTTGGTACCGTGACTATGTTGGCCAATAATGCTGGTGTGGCGGATGTTCGCAGTGCGCTGAAGATTGGTGAAGACGATTGGGACAAGATGATCGATACCAACCTAAAAGGGGTTTTTATCGCGGGTCAGCAGGCGGCTAAGCGTATGATAGACGCTGGTGTCAGTGGCAGCATTGTGAATACGGCGTCTATTTTAGGTCTGCGTGTGTCTTTTGGTCAGTCGAGCTACAGTGCTTCTAAGGCGGCGGTGATTCAGCTGACTAAGTCGATGGCGCTGGAGTGGGCGGGCAAAGGTGTGCGGGTTAATGCGCTGTGCCCTGGCTACTTTTTAACCGAGATGACGGCTGATGTCTTTGATTCACCGGAAGCTCAGGCTTACCTGAATTCTTCCCCTGCGGGTCGCCCTGGTGGTATGGATGAGATGACAGCACCATTTTTGCTGTTGGCCAGTGATGTGGGGTCTTATCTGCACGGTGTTGCATTGCCGGTGGATGGCGGGCAATCTATAGGCCGTATGTAAGATTGTTAAAATTGCGCCCATGGAAATGCTATGAGTCTTGAAGAGAATCGCAGGGAATACGATTACGGGAAGCTTTCTCGGGAGTCGTTGCTGGATAATCCTTTTGATCAGTTTACCCTGTGGATGAATCAGGCTATTGAGGCCAAAGTGCAGGACCCCACGGCCATGTCTGTAGCGACGGTAAATTCTCAGGGCAAGCCCTGGCAGCGCATGGTGTTGCTAAAGGGGTTTAATGAGCAGGGCTTTGTGTTTTACACCAATCTTGGTAGTCGCAAGGCTAAGGAGATTGAGAATAATGCCCAGGTCAGTCTGCATTTTCCCTGGCTGCAGCTGGATCGTCAGGTGATTGTTGGTGGCCGCGCGGAGCGGCTATCGACGGCGGAGGTAATAAAATACTTTGTCAGTCGCCCTAGAGACAGCCAGCTGGCGGCCTGGGCGTCCAAGCAGAGCAGTCATATTCATTCTCGGCAGGCCTTGGAAACCCAGTTTGCTCAGATTAAACAGAAGTTTGCCAAGGGTGAGATTCCTCTGCCGGACTTTTGGGGTGGCTATCGGGTGGTGCCTGAGGAGATTGAGTTTTGGCAGGGGGGCGAGAGCCGCCTGCATGATCGCTTTTGTTTTAAGCGCGATGATGACGAGTGGAATATTGCGCGGTTGTCGCCCTAACTGATTTAAGCAATAGGCCAGAGAGTAGAACCTCTGGCCTGATCTCACCATAATTATAGATTTGCAATGTAGGCTCGGTTGGCTGCCACTGCGATCATACTATCTTTAATATCCTTATTCTTGACGCCAGCATCAAGCAGTAGGCTTCAAGACGCTCTGCGACCTGCCGCTAATGTGTTTCGCTGATTTTCCGGCTTGTGTGGCCTCACCTTTAGACTACGGTATTTATCCAATAAATTTTCCATTTTGCTTCTTTATATAAAGTTGTTATCTGCTATTTGTATTGAGTAGTTTATGGATAAATGCAAAGGGACTCTCTGGTGGTACTGAAAGGCTTTTCTTTAGGGGCTTGCAAATCTATGACCAACCGACACAGGACTAAGACTTATCAAGGGAGGTGATATGCTTTATGGGCGGCTTTAAAACAGATTCTAGTACTTGATGGCGGTCACAATAAAACAGCGGTCTCCAGCCGGTGTTTTGACATTGGCGTCTTCGTCGATTGATTTGCCAATCAATGCCTGAGCCATGGGTGAATCAATGCTGATCCAGTTGAGTTTTGGGTCTATTTCATCGGACCCCACCAGCCTGTAGGTCTGCTCTTCGCCGGTTTCTTCATCTTCCACGGTCACCCAGGCGGCAAAGAAGACTTTGGATGGATCTCGGGGTTTGTCTTCGACAATAGTGGCATCTTCCAGGCGCTTGGTGAGATAGCGCACGCGGCTGTCTATTTCGCGCAGGCGGCGCTTGCCGTAAATATAGTCACCGTTTTCTGAGCGATCGCCATTTTTGGCAGCTTCATGCACAACCTGAGTGACCTGAGGCCGTTCGACTTTCCACAGCTCCCGCAGTTCAGCACGCATTTTTGCCGCGCCCTCGGCAGTGATATAGGGGGAGCTTTTGGGCCTTGGTGGGCGGTAGCGACCCATGGTTAAACCTTGCCGGCCAGATTAAATACGTCGCGATAAAAAGCCAGTTCAGATTCCATAGCGCGAATAATATTGTTGGCTTTTCTAAAGCCATGGCCTTCGTCGGGGAAGGTGACATATTCCACTTGAATGCCTTTATCTTGAAGTAGCTTCACCATCATTTCGGCTTGGTTGGGCGGCACTACCTTGTCTTCTAAACCCTGCAAAAAGATCACCGGGCAGTTAAGTCCCTCCGCATGATGAATAGGTGAACGCTCCAAATAAATATCTCTGCGTTCCGGGTAGGGGCCAATCAGGCTATCCAGGTAGCGTGATTCAAATTTGTGGGTGTCGGTGGCAAGGGTTTCCAAGTCACCAATACCATAAAGACTGGCGCCGGCTTTAAAGGTGTCGGTGAAGGTGAGGGCGGATAGCACTGTATAGCCCCCGGCACTGCCGCCGCGAATCAGGCAGCGCTGTGGGTCGATTTTTTGCTGTTTGGCCAGATAGCGAATGGCGTATTGGGTGTCTTCCACATCCTTTATACCCCAGGCATTGGTCAGGGCTTGCCGGTACTCCCGGCCAAAGCCGGTGCTGCCCCGGTAGTTAATATCGATAATGGCAAAGCCGCGGCTGGTCCAGTACTGAATTTTCAGGTTTAGGCCGCTGTCGGTGGCCCCGGTTGGGCCGCCATGGCAGAGAGCAATAACCGGCGGTAATGTATTGTCGGCACCCCGATACTGTGCATTGGTAGGCGGGTAGAAAAAGCCATGTACCTGTTCGCCATTGCCGCTGGGGAAAAACAGGGATTCTGGCTGGGCTATATCTGCACTGTCCAAGTCCAAAGTCGATGGCGCATAGATAGATGTGACTCTTCCATTTAAGCTATTTGAACCTTGCCGTTTTATGCCAACAATTTGATTGGCCAGGGCGGCAGCGCCAGCCACTATATACAGTTGGCCCTGATGGCAGCAGGCCGCTGCAAGGCTGCTGTACTGGCTCTCTGTTGCGCGTAGTTGGCCTGTGGCAATATCGATAAACCCGCTGTGCCAAAGCCCTTGTTCGGTCCACAGGCAGCCAATGGTATTGGCGTCAATAAAGTCATAGGTGCTCATGCCAAATTGCCACAATGGGGTGGCAAATTCTGCGTCTTTGCACAGCACTGGTTCGCCATTGGCGCGGTAGATATTCCACCAGTTGGTTTTATCAGATACATAGTAGAGCTGGTTATCCGGTGACCAGCTTGGCTGGAAAATGGCTTCATTATTATCGGCCCCGGCCACCAGTGCTTTGTCTCCTAGGCCAGATTCTGTGAGGCTGGCGGACCAAAGCTGGGTGCTGTCCCAGGGCATATTGGGGTGCTGCCACTGGATCCAGCAAAGCTGTCGCCCATCTGGGCTGATCCGCGGATAGGCGTAGAAGTCTGCATCGCTGGCTAATGTGCTGACTTGTCCCGTGGCTATAGTAATGGCGGCGATAAAATTTTCCGGTTCGCGATCATAATGGTGTTTTTCGCCGATTGCGATCAGTCGCTGGTGGACTGTATCAATCACTAGATCCGCAAAGCGCAAACCTGGGCTGGTTATGGCTTTGGGTTTATCGACAGAATCCAGATCCAGCTGATAGATACATTGATCAGCGGCATTTACAAAGTACAGATGGGTCTGGTCTGCGGCATAGGCCATGCCGCCATATTCATGGACTTTGCTGTAATGACTAAAGGGGCTGGGGAGGAGATCTTTAATAGTGCCTGCACTATCCCGATACATAATCACGCTGCGGCCAGCATCCCAGGGGCGGCCTTCAACCCAGAATAAATTGTCGCCTTGGGATTGGATAAAGTTAAGGCTGGGGGTGGCTTTGGTTATTAGCTCTGCGCTGATGGGTGAGGGCCAGGTACCAAAGGCCAGGATTGTTTTAGCCATCTCAGCCACCTGCCAATTTTACGGTGTGGCCGAGCTTTTCTAATTCGGCTTTAAGTTTGTCGCGATGGTCGCCCTGTATTTCTATCACGCCATCTTTTACTGTACCGCCCGTCGAGCATTTCTGTTTAAGCTGCTTCGCCAGTGTTTTTAGCGCTGCAGCGTCCAGATCAAAGCCAGTGATGGTGGTCACGCCTTTGCCTTTGCGGCCACTGGTTTCACGGCGAATACGCACAATGCCATCGCCATCGCAGGGGCGGGTTGGGGTGTCGCTTTCTTTGATGCGGCCGGTCTCGGTGGAATACACCAGTCGGGAATCTTTTTTGTTCATCATGCCTCTGGTTTAATTCTCTAAAATGATTTTGCCAATATGTTGATTGGTTTCCATCAGGGCTTGGCCCTTGCCAGCCTCTGCCAGCGGGAAGCTGCTGTGGATAATAGGTTTAAATTGCCCGCTGGCGATCAGTGGCCATACCTGAGCTTTTACGCCGGCGGCAATCCGGGCTTTGTTTTCCAGCGGCTGGGCGCGCAATGTGGAACCGGTCAGCACCAACTGTTTTAACATTAATGGCATAAGATCCACTTCAGCTTTTGAGCCCCGCAAAAAGGCAATATTGACGATTCTGGCTTTGGGGGCGCAGGCGGCAAAGTTCTTTTGCACATAGTCACCGCCGACCATATCGAGCACCACATTGACACCAGCGCCGGTAAGCTCCTGACAGGCTGCAACAAAGTCTTGTTTATTGTAGTTGATGGCTTCTGCTGCGCCCAATTCTTCACAGACAACACATTTTTCATCACTGCCCGCCGTGGCAATAACATTAACACCCATAGCGCTGGCCATCTGAATAGCTGTGGTGCCTATACCACTGGAACCTCCATGGACTAGCAACCATTCTCCCGCTTTTAACTCAGCACGTTCAACCAAATTGTGCCACACGGTAAAGCAGGTTTCTGGCAGGGCGGCGGCATGCTCCAAGGGAAGGCTATCTGGCGCTGGCAGACACAGGGCTTCTTCGGCAATGGCGTATTCGGCATAGCCACCACCGGCCAATAAAGCACAGACTTTATCGCCCACAAACAAGTTGGTGACTCCACTGCCAATGGCTAACACTGTGCCACTGACTTCCAGTCCGGGAATATCAGTGACCCCTGGAGGTGGAGGATAAAAGCCCATACGCTGAAAGACATCGGGGCGGTTGATCCCTGCGGCTGCAACCTGAATAAGCACCTCTTTTTCTGCGGGCTGAGGCACTGGTCTGTCTGTGGCCTGCAAGACCTCCGGGGCGCCGGGTTCGGTTATTTCAATACTGGTTTGGCTTGTTGGTAAGCTCATTATTATTTCACTCGAGGTAAGGTTGTAGGTGGCGGTCGGTTCTTTGAAATTATCGTCTAAGTCTCGCCCAAAGTCGCCCATCAATTATTGCTAATCCCAAGCCAATACAGGCCATACCAATAAAATGCTTGGTCTGGAGCTGTTCATCGAGAATTAGCCAGCTAAGAAAGCTTGCCGTGACTGGTGCCAGAAAGGTTACCAGCACTACATTAGTGGCACCGGACGAAGAGAGGATGCGGAAGAATAATATATAGGCGAATGCGGTTGAGAATATGGCCAGAGCTAAAATGGCCAGCCATACTTGCAGGCTGGGGTTGGCCAGCTGAAGGGGTTTATCAATAAACCATACAGCCGGTAATAAAATAATAGTTGAGGCAGTGACCTGGCCCACGGCGGTGTCAAAAGGGCTGATGCCCATTGCTTTAAACCGTCGGCCAAAAACGGTGGCGCAGCTGTAGGAGACTGCGGCGCCGATAACTGCCAGTTGGGCCATGGTGTTGGTCCCCAGTTCTAGCAGAGCCGATGGGCCGATCAGCACGATAACACCGAATAATCCTGCGGTTATACCGAGTACCTTTTTTGGAGTGATATGTTCGTCAGACAGAAAAGCGCCAGCTATGAGTATGGTAAAGATGGGTGTGGTGGCGTTAATAATCGATGCGAGGCCTGCACCAATGTGAGTCTGCCCCCATGCTATTAGAGAAAAGGGCAGCGCATTGCCAAGCAATCCCATTATCATAAATGCCTGCCAGACCTTGGGTGATTTGGGGATAGGGTAGCCAGAGACCAGCATTATCACCCACAGCGTTAGGGCCGCTAGCCCAACCCGCATTGTGACCAGGGTAAACGGTGGCAGTTCGGAGACGGCGACACTGATAAAGAAAAATGACCCGCCCCACAGAAGCGAGAGCAGTAGTAACATTGCCCAGTCTTTGGCACCCATGCTTTGGTTTATCATTTGGTCATTCCTATTGCTCTATTTATTTTTTGGCAGCCCTAGCTTGTTCTGCTGACTAAAACTTTGATTCCCAAGAGCAGCATGGCGCCGCCGGCAACTCGGTCAATCCAATGGCCAAGGGCCTGGAATCTATCTGTGATCATGGGTCTGGAAAGCAGCAGAGTTAAGAATGAGAACCAGGCAAACTGAAGCACCATCATCCAGAGACCGTAGATCGCCAGATGTTGGGCTGGGGTGTTCTGAGACAGCACAATGGTAAACAGGGATATAAAGTAGATGGGTGCTTTGGGGTTAAGGGCATTGCATAAAAAGCCCAGGCCAATGGTTTTAAGGGCTGTCTGATTTGCCCCTGCCCCGGCAGTGATTGCTTCAGCATTGCGCGCTCTGGCTCTAAGTCCGCTGATGCCCAGATAGATCAGGTAGCTGCCACCCAGCAGTTTAATCACCCACAGGGTTGAGGAGGAGCTGGCAACTACGGCGGCGAGGCCAAAGGCGGAGTAGAGAATATGCACGGACAGCCCTAATGCAATGCCAATGCTGCACAGCAGACCTGCGCGCTTGCCATTGGATAATGTCTGCTGCGAGACCAGCACAAAATCCGGGCCCGGTGAGGCTGCGGCCAGCAAGTGGACCGAGGTGATAATAATTAAGCCCTGGGCAAGATCCATTTTGTCCTCCGTTTAAGTTGGCAGAGACATAATAGTCAATTGCTGGATTACTGCATACAATAACCTTATCTGGTCAGTTTGCAGGCGGGCGTAATGGTTGAAGTATCCTTGAGAGAAAAAATCTATCGAGTGATTTTTGGCACTGATACGCCAGCGGGTCAGTATTTTGATATTGCATTGATTTATCTGATTCTGCTGAGTGTGCT
>CAXAJC010000095.1:0-7458 GCA_963969005.1 uncultured Cellvibrionales bacterium
CTGAGCGTCCCGTAACAAACAGCCCTGAGCGTCCCGTAACAAACAGCCCTGAGCGCCCCGTAACAAACAGCCCTGAGCGTCCCGTAACAAACAGCCCTGAGCGTCGCGTAACAAACAGCCCTGAGCGTCCCATAACAAAAGCCCCTAAATACTCATTAATAGAAGATGATTTAATTCCGCTGCTAGTCACAGAGCAGGCCCAACCGAAACAGTACCCAGTCTCTTCCGTCTGGGTATTTAATCGCTCAAAACGTATAGATGAAAATGAAATTTACTATCTAGACCACCCGCAGATGGGAGCCATAGTGACCATCAAAGCCTATGAGGCGGAACTGTTAAACCCGCCCATTCACCTAGGCGACCCAGCCGAGCCACCCCTAGAGGACTAATCGCCTTCTTGCTCAGCCTCATGAGCACTCTGATTTACAAAAATCAGCGCCTCGGTATCAAAACCCAGAGCTGCTGACTGGCTGATAAAACTCTCCATCACCTCATCCGACACCTGTGGCGTGCGCGATAGCAGCCAAAGATAATCTGTACTATTGCCCGCCACAAAAGCATATTGATAATTGCTCCGATCCAGATCAAAAATAATATAGGAGCCAAAGAACGGCCCAAAGAACGACACCTTTAAATAGCCGATATCCTCAGCCTCAACAAAATAGGCCCGGCCCTCAGCCTGATCAGTTTCACCAGTGGCCACGGAGCGCCCCGAATTAAGTACCCTAAGACCGCCGTCTTCACGCAATGAATATTCTGCAGATACGGCCCCAAGTCCGCGCTCAAAGGAATGGTCTAGGCGAGCAACCTCGTACCAAACACCAAGATAGCGATTGACATCAAAATTCTTGACCGGAGTCACCCCATCCGGAGCACCGAGACAGGCGCAGAGGCTCAGACAGACAAAGGCAATCACAGGCAGACGCATTGGACTCTCAATTAACAACGAATTGCTGAGAATTATACTGCGATCCGCTTATAGAGGGATAGCGACGTGTTAGAGCCGTCAGTCACCAGAGAAAAGAAAGCGATAGTCGCCCCACAGCTTTGACTCCTCCTCAAACTCGCAACACCAGAGACTATCCAGAATCCAGATAACTAAAACAGCATAAAAACAGTGGATATTAATCACCGAGATCAGCCAGGTTACCATCACAACTAGGGGTAAAACCGACAGCATAACAATCAGCAGCAATAACAAATTATCCATCAATGTTCGCCGGGGAGCCTTGCTTAAATAGATAAAAACGAGATTCAGTTTTCTGGTGTAATTGCTACTCAACAGAGACCTCTGTCTGGTACAGCAGATAAAGACAGCCAGCAGCAACACGCCCATGGCCGTCAGCAACCAGGGCAGCGGCACCGTTTCAAGGCCAACAATATTGATATTGCCATAGATGCGCAGAGGTGCAACAAAGGGATAGGACAGCATATTATCGTCAACCAACCAGTAGCCATTGAAATAACCAACCGCCAGCATTCTGACCAGATTATTATAAACGCCGATCACACAAATAATCCCTATTAGTAGCAGATAGAGCAATAGCATAGAACCATTGACCTCATCCACCACCCACCAGCCCACCATAGCAGCGGCCACCAACAGTGGGCCACCTAGGCAAAACAACACATCGACCGCCTGAAACATATAACGATAGACTTTCTTGATCACAAAACCCACATTGAGCAAAAATCTTTCCAGCAATTGCAATGGCAAATGGTTGCGGCGATGCAGGCCCATAGGTGCCTTGAACCAATAGAATGTTTGATAACCGCACAGGGTTAAACCAACCAAAACGGCCCAGACCTGCTGGTGCTTGCTAGAGAAGCCCCAGTCGCTTCCTGCATATCCAGACACTGACAGAATCACCAAAGACCACCCGGAGAGCATTAATAAAAGCAGCATTGCTCGCCCAAGAGCGCCGAGCGCCTTGACTAACATGATGATATTGTCAATAGAATAGAACTGCACGAAACAATTAACGTCGGGCACATAGTCTGACTTCCTTATCAACAAATCACATACCGGCAGGCATGTGATTCGACACCCCCGTTAACATCTATGTAACTAAAAGGGAACTCACTAGCGATCGTTAAATAATAATGGTGCGACCATTATCAAAAGAAATGTAGATGCTAAATTCGTATAATTCCAGCTTAATGTTGTAATTATTACTCAGAGTTGTTTTCAGCTCCCCGGGAATCCGTCAGAGCCTCCAACTCATTAATATGCAAAGTGGATGTTGGGAAGGCTATCTCCGCTTGATTGGCTTCAACAATCTGTGCCACCTGCAGTAACACATCCTGTTTAATATGGTGGTACTTAATCCAGTCAGTGGTCTTGGTAAAGGTGTAGACAAAAAAGTCCACAGAGCTTGGCGAGAACTTATCAAAGTTCACAATCATGGTCTGTTTAGTATCAATCTCCGGATGCGCACAGAGCATTGCTGTTACCTGCTCCACAATCGCCGCCATGGAACCTATATCCTCATAGCGTATACCCACAGTTTCATAGATACGGCGGTTGCTCATGCGCGACGGATTCTCCACCGAAATACTGGCAAACACAGAGTTGGGAATATACAGAGGTCGCTTGTCAAAAGTTTTAATTCTGGTCAAGCGCCAGCCAATATCTTCCACTGTGCCCTCAATTTCTTTATCCGGCGAGCGCACCCAGTCACCCACAGAAAATGGGCGATCAAGATAAATCATTAACCCGCCAAAAAAGTTAGCGAGCAAATCCTTGGCCGCAAAACCCACCGCAATACCGCCAATACCACCAAAGGCAAGCAGACCAGAGATACTGTAACCAAACAGCTGCATAGCCACCAACACAGCCGTAATAATGACCGCCGCTCGCAGCAGCTTGCCCACAGCACGAACCGTCGTTGGGTCCATGGGCTTGGCCATATAGTCCGGATGAATCAGATTGCGCTCAGCACGCTTGATAAAGTTGGTGATAAAAATAGCGCCGAGAAAAATCAGCGCCAAACGATTAATAGGATCAATCAATGCCTGCAGTGGCGAGTTCATCTTCTGGGCAGCTATGCTGGCAGCGAAGTTGACACCAAGAATCCAGATAAGCCAGATCACCGGCCTGCGGCAGGCCTCGATTAAAGCATCATCCCAAACGGTTAACGATTTGGCCGCCTGATTTTCCAGGCGGTCAATAAGACGGTTGGCGACAAAACCCAGACTCAGGGCAACTAACACAATAATAAATAACTCAAACACCCAGAGATATTGCTCACCGGTTAAATTAACCAGCCACGCTTCGAATTTATCCATTGCCCTGCCCTGTACCCATCAATAGTTGTAATTTGGCAACCGTATCAAGCCGTCTGCTGTCCACTGCCAATGTATCCCAGCTCACTGACTTCCGGGCGCGCATTGCCGCTATTCTGTCACTGCCGACTATATTACTGCTCTGCATAAAGTCTAACACTTCCATAGCTCCCTCAGGGCAGTTGCACACTAAAATCATATCGCAACCTGCATCCAGAGCCAGCCTGGCTTTTTCGCAATAGCCACCGGCGATGTCTGCACCTTTCATACTCAGGTCATCACTAAAAATAACCCCATCAAATTTCAGCTGCTCGCGCAGCACCTGCTGCAGCCAGAATGCAGAGAAGCCCACAGAGTCTGGATCCACCGAAGGAAAAGTAATGTGCGCAGGCATTACCCCATCCAATTCAGCGGCCAGTGCCGCAAATGGTTTGAGGTCATGCTCCTGCAATTCCTGCCAGCTGCGATTATCAATCGGTGCCTCAAGATGGCTGTCAGCTACCACACCACCATGACCGGGAAAATGCTTGCCGGTCACTGCCATACCCGCCTCATGCATGCCGGCAATAAAGGCGCGAGCCAAATCCACCACCAGCTCAGGCTGATCAGAAAAAGCACGATCGCCAATAATACTACTGGTATCCCGATCCACATCCAGCACAGGTGCAAAACTAATATCAAAACCACAGGCCAGCACTTCAGAGGCCAACAGCCAGCCAACATCCTCGGCAAGCGCCAGACCGGCAATTGGGTCTTGCAGCAACTGGTCACCCAGCAGCTGCATTGCGGGCAGTCGCGTAAAGCCCTGCTGCAACCGCTGCACGCGCCCCCCCTCCTGATCTACCGCCAGCAAAAGATCAGGGTTAACCGCTCTGATCTCGGCCAGCAAGTCGGCAACTTGCTCCGGAGATTCGATATTGCGTGCAAACAGAATTACACCACCGACCTGGGGGTTTTGCAGCAGCACAGACTCTTGCAAAGACAACTGGGTAGCAGCGAGATCCAGCATTAGGCGGCCATATGACATTTAATCGTTTCCTGTTTAGACGGATTTATTCTTTTAGGGATTGAGGCTATTCCATTCCGTTATTTTACCTATTAAATAATTTTCAGCACAGAAAAAATAACAGTAAGTTTTATAGTCAGTTAGATCATCTATGTAAAAAACAACATGCAGAATAGACAACAAGTGAAGGTGCAAAAAGAACAGTCGCCCCCCGAACGCGGCTTAAAAAATAGTGCTATTTTTGTCTCCCAACACCTTAACAGGAGAGCAAATATGGCCACTCATATTCCAACCATAGGGCATTGGTATCAAGATATCGCCATTCACAGGCTGTTTCAGGTTATTGCTCAGGATGAATACAGCGCTACCATTGATATCCAATATGAAGATGGCGAAATCGATGAACTGGATCTCGATAGCTGGTCGCAGATGGCAGTCGCCGAGAGCAATCCGCCAGAAGACTGGCAGAGCCTGTTCTCCCTAAACGAAGAACAGAGGCTGTTTACCGATGATGTGTTTAGCTCAGGCTCCAGCAGCGATCTGCTAACGAGCCTGGAGCCTGACAGCCAGTTTGGCTGGGACGAATTCTAAACGATCAGCCCGTGCCGTCCCTTTAACCAGCCTGCTCAATATGCTGCAGAATAAGGTTTGCAGCCTGCTCCCCTGTGTCTACCAGCTGGAACAGGCCCAGTTCCTGCTCAGAGATACAGCCCTGATCCAGCATGCGGTCCTTTATCCAGTCCACCAACCCTGACCAGTAATCCACATCCACCAGCACTATAGGAAAAGGCTTGACCTTGCCGGTCTGCACCAGAGTCAGAGCCTCAAACAGTTCATCCAGAGTGCCATAACCCCCAGGGAAAATAACAAAGCCCACCGCATGTTTTACAAACAGATATTTGCGCACAAAGAAATAGCGAAAATCGAGAGAAATATCCTGGTAAGGATTGCTGGTTTGCTCAAAGGGCAGCTCAATATTAAGGCCAACTGACCTGGCATCTGTGCCGAAGCAACCTCGATTGGCCCCTTCCATAATGCCGGGGCCACCACCGGTAATCACCGGCACCCCCTTTTCACCCAGAAGTCGCCCCATTGACACTGCCTGTTGGTAGGGCTTGGAATCTGCGTCGTAACGGGCACCTCCAAACACCGTAACCGCAGCACCTAACTTTAATAATCTGTCTGTTCCATCAACTAACTCGGACTGTATACGCAGAACGCGCCATGCTTCCTGTACTTTTGCTTCGAGCATTTTTACTCCTTATTTTTATTTAAATATAGTAAAGCTTGCCAAACAGCGCCTACTGTATATAATCACAGTCTCGATATAGAAGGAATAGGTTATGGAACGTCTTACCGCGCGACAGCAACAGATTTTTGACTTGATCAAAGAAAATCTCGAAGAGACAGGCTATCCCCCCACCAGGGCTGAGATTGCCCAGACTCTGGGTTTCCGCTCAGCCAATGCCGCAGAAGACCATCTGCGCGCACTAGCGCGCAAAGGGGTTATTGAGATGATTCCCGGTGCCTCCAGAGGCATCCGTGTAGTCGAACAGTTTAATGGCATCCCCATTATTGGCCGCGTAGCCGCCGGCGAGCCGATTCTGGCAGAGCAGAATATTGAAGACTATCAGGAAATGCCCTCGGGCAGCTTCCACCCCCATGCGGATTACTTTTTGCGTGTCCAGGGGCAGAGTATGGTCGATGTTGGCATTATGGACGGCGACCTGCTGGCCGTGCATCAGCAGCCCACGGCAGAGAATCAACAGATTGTGGTTGCCCGGGTAGATGGCGAGGTAACAGTTAAACGCCTAAAACGAACCCGCAGCAAACATGAGATTCATCTGCTGCCGGAAAACCGCGATTACTCGCCGATTATGGTCGATCTCAGGGCTCAAGACTTTGCTATTGAAGGTTTGGCGGTTGGAGTAGTTCGAGTAGCTATGTAACGTTGCCCCTTTCATAACAGCCAGCTCACAGAAGGCGAGCTGGCTTTCACATGAAATTAATTCTCTTTAGTTCCTTTCTCAGGGTAATCCTGCATAACCAACTCAGAATAATCAGGAAGCTGATAAACAGTCTGAGTCACATCATCGTCGTCTGCATCATCTATACCATCGTAATCAACATCAACTGATTTATCAGCATCCTCGGGAAAGGCATCGAGATAGTTAGGCACATCGTCTCCGTCAGCGTCTTCATCTGCATCATAGACAGCCCCCGAGAAACTTGGATCACCAGCGGTATCTCCGGCCTCATAGGCATTCACCAGCAATGCGCCAGTCGCTGGCACATCGCCATCTAACGCTTCGGCAAATGTATGATCAGGTGTAGCCAGAGTTTCCTGTAATGATAGGCCAGCACAATTCTCAACGGCAACCTGAGCATAAACGGTACGAGGCTTTAACTGACGCACAAGGTATTCGTTTCCATCGTCACCAGTCACCAGCGCACCATCTGGAATATCAAATGCAGGAATCATTTCCGCTCCGGTTAGCGCAATGCCAACAGGGTTTCCCGATTGATCATACTCGAAATCACAATTCGCCGCTGGTGAGCCATCTTCTATCGACCTGCAGGCTGTCGGTACCTGTGCAATAGTACCCGCAGCAAAAAAGGACTCGAGAACACCCTGATTATTATACGTCACCTGCCCTCCGCCAAACCGATCACCATTAGCGTCATAGATGCCATAACCAAAATTTGGCACGTAACGCCAGCTTGCATCCCGGTCCAAACAAACTTCAGCAGAACTCCAGTTATTGGCGTTTTGTCTGACGGACTCTTGATACAGAAAGAACTCCGAGTTAAAAGCGAGGTTAGTCGTGTTAATCCTAGCGGGCGCGCCATCAGGAAAAGATGACCCCGGTTGCTCAACAAAAACCAGGCCCGAGACTGTGCCATATCCAGAATTATTTTCTTGATAAATAATATTAGAAGAATAGAACTCGCTTTGTTGACCAACAGGAGTTGATTGGCTGACAAGATGCGCATCAACCCATGTCATCATTTTATATTGGATCTTACTGTCGTCTAATCTCTGGGATTGCGTCGCGAGCCTATAAAGAGACACAGCATTGGCACTAAATACATTGCGGACAACCGACATAATGCCGAAAGGGTTTGCATCGCTAACCTCCTCTTCAAGAGTCAGCTTGGCCCTATCC
>CAXAJC010000096.1:0-7377 GCA_963969005.1 uncultured Cellvibrionales bacterium
ATTTTGCCCAGCTTGAACCTCGAATCCATGGCCTTGCTATGGTTGGGGTGCTGCTCTACAACGGAGGTAAATGCCTGCCTCGAGAGCTCATCCTGTCCCTGTAGCAAATAGATTTCCCCTAGCCAGTAATAGGCATTAGCCGCATAGGGACTGGAGGGAAAGTCTTCAATATGCTTTTGAAAAGCCAGCACAGCACTGTCCATATCCCGCTGTTTGAGCAACAGGTTAGAGGCATTGTCATAGCTAGCCTTCATAACCGCAATATCCACGGCATCAGTAGTAACCTGACTACTATCTGTAACCCCGGCAGAATTAATCTGGGCAGCGCCCACGGCGTTATATGGCGCTTGCTGAGGTTGAGCAGTGCTAGAAGATGCGCTGCTCGCAGCAATGGCACTGAGCCGGCGGTCTATATCCAGATAGTCATCCATCTGCCGCTGTTTAATCTGCTCGAGTTCATAATTGAGCTCTTCAATCATGCCCCGGAGCATCTGCACTTCTTCCTGCAAAATCTGCATTTGATAGTAACGGTCACTGCTGGCGGAAACAGTTGCGGTAGAAGTCACAATTACAGAGGGTTCCGCATTAGCAGAGGACGCAGGGCTACTTAAATCGACCACCGGGGTCAGATTCTGGGCCAAAATAGAGGGCGAAAAACAAGATAGCAGGATTAATAACGCGATAGCAGATTTCATAACAAGTCACTGATTTCTATTTTTTACCAAACGCACAAACGGCCAGAGTAAGCTAACTCCAGCCGTGTACGAACATCTTTACTGCGCAAACAAATCAAGGGCCATCGCTGGCCCAGGGATTTACTTGAGCTCAACCCGACGGTTCAAAGCCCAGGCACTATCGTTGCTGCCGTAGGAAGCTGCGCGCTCTTCACCATAGCTGATCACTTCGATCATGCCGGCAGAAACACCTTGCAATACCAGGAATTCTTTAACCGCATTGGCGCGACGTTCACCCAGAGCCATGTTGTACTCACGGGTACCTCGCTCATCGGCGTGACCTTCAAGGCGCACACTGCGTGGGTTGCTACTGAGGGAAGCGGCGTGCTCCAGCAGTGCAGCTCGCGATTCTGGCTTCAGCAGTGCCTTGTCAAAATCGAAATAAAATACTGTATCAGCAGAGGATTCCATTGCACTATCATCAATAGCGGAGGTATCAACCTGCCCTGTCTGTACTGAAGTATCCTCGATATCAGTGGAGGTCTCTTCAACTGGTGCTGAGCTACAGCCCGCTAACACCAATGAAAATAAAATTGTGGCCAAGCCAGTTTTACTAAACAACATTTTCATTCTTAACTCCTGTGAGTTATTTGTTAAAAAATAATATTAGGTAATTCTCTACCGCAAAAACGGTGACCATGCAGGTTCCCGCACATCACCAACCCTGGCCGGAAGCACATATCTTACACCAGCATCCAAAGATACAGCGGCCAAAACACCACGATCACCCTGCTTAGTGGCGTACATTAGCATAGCTCCGTTGGGTGCGACAGTGGGAGATTCATCTAATCTCGTCTCTGTGAGCTCAATCAGACGCCGGGTTTTCAGGTCAAATGAGGCAATATGGAATACTCCTGACTCTCTGTGTACCAGCGCCAATGTGTGCCCATCTGGTGCAAGACTCGCCCGAGCATTATAATTACCCCTGAATGTTAGACGCTCTGTAGCTTTGCTGGCAACATTTAATTTGTATATCTGAGGTGTGCCGCCGCGATCAGAGGTAAACAGAATATGCTTGCCATCGGGCATCCAAGTGGGTTCTGTATCAATTGCAAAGTGCCTTGTCAGGCGACTGAACTGGTTGCTTCGAAGATCCAGCTGATAGATTTCCGGGTTGCCATCTTTGGACAGCACCAAGGCCATCTTACTGCCATCAGGTGACCATGAAGGTGCGCCATTTAGCCCTTTAAAATTGGTCAACTGCTGGCGAGCTCCGGTGACCAGATTCTGACGGAACACTGCCGGGCGGCCAGTCTCAAAAGAAACATAGGCCAGATCTTTGCCATTGGGTGCCCAAGACGGCGACATAATTGGCTCCGGTGACTCCAGCATCAGCTTTTCTCTGGCACCATCCGCATCTGCCACATTGAGGCGATAGGTGAATTTGCCATTATTTCGCGTCGCCGTGACATAGGCAATTCTGGTAGAAAAGGCACCTTTAATACCGGTAATAGCCTGGTATACCTTGTCACTGACCAGATGGGCCAGGTCGCGCATCTCATTGGCTCTGCCCCGCACAGAATGCTTGAACTCGCGCTTCTGGGCAGTCACATTTAACAGGCTAAACTCAAGCTCATAGCGGCCGCCATCTATGGCACGCATGGAGCCTACCACCAGATATTCAGTACCCAGCATACGCCAGTCCCGGTAATAGACGTCACTGGATCTGGATGGAAACGCCAGCATATCTCGACGTGGTGTTGCGCGAAAAAGTCCGCTGCGCTCCAGGTCTGCCTCAACAATCGCTGCAATATCCTGCTTGACCGCAATCCCGTTGAGCGCGATGGGAGACACCGCGACAATAGTAGGTTTATCGTTGCCCTGGGTGACTCGAATAATCAGCTCAGACCAGGCAGTGCTCGAGACAACCAACAGCAATAATAACGATAATCTTTTACCAAGCTTTAACAATGCTCTATCTCCATAGATATCACAGCCTCAGGTCCTCTGGACTGAAGGCCACTTTAACAGTGCGAAAATGTTTTTCAAACAGCCGCGCCTCCAACTGCTGCAGCTCTTCAAAATGTTCAGCTTTGAATGCAGCTTGTTCCACAGAACGATCAAATGCTCCATCACCACTGGATTGCAAAATATTGACACCGACAATACGACCGGTGGGCACCAGCCTTATCTCAATCAATGTCTCCATATCTCGCCGTGCACTGGGAGGGCGATTCCAATTTTCAGTCAAGCGCTGACGAATCATCTGCATATAGCTATTGGCCACCTGCTCATCTTCCCGGGCATTAATCTCGGCCTGCTCCGCTGCCATCGCTTGCTTAAGCTCGGTTTCAATGCGCTTGCGCTGCTCTGCCGCCTCCCGCTGGCGCCGTTCTTTTTCCTCGAGTTCCTTTCTCTGCTTCTCTTTGAGCATTGCCAGGCGTTTGGCTTCGGCTTTCTTTCGCTCTGCTGCACGACGCTTGTCTTGCTCGCGCTTTTTCTTCGCTGCATCTACTTTTGGTTTGGGCGGTTTTTTGGCCACAGGTTTTTTCTTCGGTGCCAGCTCAACCAGCTTGGCCTCAATATACTGAGGCTGCACCATGACCTTTTTACTATCTGGCTGCCAATTGATCAGCAGAGCCCCAATCACAACAACATGGATCACCATGCTGCACAGAATGCCGGCTGAATAACTGGTAACGTCTCTCATCTTATTTGCTGGGTGGCTCCGTGACCAAACCCACTGAGGGGGCTCCAGCCAACTGCAACTCACTCATCAGGTTAACCACCGAACCATAGTCAACCGCGCTGTCACCCCAAACCAGCACAGATGTATTTGGTTTCTGCCGCAATATCTTGCCGACGCGGTCTTTGATCGCTGCCAGAGGCTGGGCGCTATTATTACCTTTTACATCGATCCAGTAACTGCCATCCGCTTTAATGGATACAATAAAAGGCTCCTGATCCTTGGTGTCCATTGGCGCAGAATTGGCATCGGGCAACTCGACCTTTACCCCCTGCATCAGCAATGGTGCAGTAATCATAAACACCACCAGCAGCACCAGAGTCACATCAATGTAGGGTACCACATTGATTTCAGCGACCAGTTTCCGTTTTGGCTTTTTGTGCTTCACAACTTATGCCTCAGAATCAATTAGCGCGAATGGACTTGACGGTGCAGGATGCTCGAGAACTCTTCAGCAAAGGTTTCATAATTGCCGTTAATCACCTCGACCTGTGCCGCGTAGCGATTGTAGGCAATCACCGCAGGAATAGCGGCAAACAGCCCCATTGCCGTAGCAATCAAGGCTTCAGAGATACCTGGTGCCACCGTAGCCAGAGTCGCCTGCTGCACCATCGCCAGCCCACGAAATGAATTCATAATGCCCCACACAGTGCCAAACAGACCTATGTAAGGGCTGACAGACGCCACACTGGCAAGAAATGGCAGATTGGTACTGAGCTTCTCATCTTCGCGACTCAGGGCCACACGCATGGCGCGATCTGTGCCTTCCATCACTGCATCCGGATCTGCCTTATCGCTCTGAGCCAGGCGATTAAATTCACGAAACCCGGCGCGAAAGACATTTTCAATACCATAGCCACTGCCATCTTCTTTGGCCCGATCAGTCAGATCATGATACAAATTATTCAGATCAATCCCAGACCAAAAGGTATCCTCAAACTCACGAAATCCGCGCTGGGCAGCGCCCAGAAACAGGCTGCGCTGGACAATCATAATCCAGGACACAACCGAGGCTATAAGCAAAATAGCCATCACCATCTGTACCAGCACACTGGCGTTTAGGATAAGGGATAATATCGATAGGTTTTCTTCATTCACCGTTTAAACTCCAGATTCAGCCTAGTTGGCTTTTTAAAGTTGTACTCATTAATTTGGGCATGCCCTGTGGCCGCTTCGTTTCGGCATTGATGCAGGCCAATTTTACCCGCCCTTCTACCAGCAACTCATCACCACGTAAAACCTGCTGCGTCATCTCAAAGGTCACCCGCGACGCATTGACAGGCACTGCGGTTATCACAATCTGATCATCTAGCAGTGCCGGATTATGGTATTTCAGCCACACCTCATGAACCACAAACTGCAGCCCATCAAACAGCGCAGGCTTATCAAAACCCAGGCTGCGCATAAATTCAGTCCGCGCTCTTTCCATATATTTCAGGTAATTGGCATAGAACACAATTCCACCAGTGTCCGTATCCTCAACATATACCCTGATTGGCAGGCGAAACTCAGTGCTGGCCTCAGTCATCCAGAACATCCATCTGCTGTTGGATACGCGCCGGGCTCTTTAAACCGAAATGCTCGTACGCCATGCGAGTTGCCATACGGCCTCTGGAGGTACGCATCAGATAACCTTGCTGAATAAGATAGGGCTCAAGAACATCTTCAATAGTACCGCGCTCTTCGCTCAGGGCAGCAGCAAGACTGTCCACGCCCACAGGACCGCCATCAAATTTCTCCAACAGCGTCAGCAACAGGCGTCGGTCCAGATGATCAAAGCCACTCTCATCGACATTGAGCATATTGAGGGCCGCATCGGCAATCTGTTGGCTAACAGTGCCATCCCCTTTGACCTCGGCATAATCCCGAACCCGGCGTAACAGACGATTGGCGATTCGCGGCGTGCCCCTTGAACGACAGGCAATTTCCCGAGCACCGCTGTCATCAATAGAGACGCCCAAAATAGTACCAGCGCGTTTAACAATGCTGGTTAGATCGTCGATGGAATAGAATTCCAGACGCTGCACAATACCAAAGCGATCCCGTAGCGGTGAGGTCAGCAAACCAGCTCTGGTGGTGGCACCCACCAATGTAAATGGCGGCAGATCCAGCTTGATAGAGCGGGCCGCTGGCCCTTCACCAATAACAATATCCAGCTGATAATCTTCCAGTGCCGGGTAGAGAATCTCTTCAACCACAGGGCTCAACCGATGGATTTCATCGATAAACAGTACATCACCCGCCTCAAGATTAGTCAGTAGCGCGGCTAGATCACCGGCCTTTTCAAGCACTGGGCCAGAGGTAGTTTTCAGGTCGACCCGCATCTCATTGGCAATAATATGGGCCAATGTGGTTTTACCCAAACCGGGAGGGCCAAATACCAAGGTGTGATCCAGGGGCTCTCCGCGCTTGCGGGCAGCCTCAATAAATATCTGTAACTGCTCTTTTACGACTGGCTGGCCAACATATTCGGCCAGTGCCGTGGGACGTAGAGCACGGTCAAAGCGCTCTTCGTTAACGGAAGTATCTGCGGAAATCAGCCGATCAGGTTCTATCATTGGACGCCATCTCAAATTTGCCTGTAAGCATACCTTGATGGCCTTACATTTACACTAGCTGACTGCGAGGCTATTTCGACACCATACTCTTCAAGGCAGCCCTGATAAGCTGTTCCGCGCTGTCAATATCATCACTGGCCGCTCTGCTCACCACTTTAGCCGCATCCTGGGGCTTGTACCCCAGAGCAATAAGGGCACTCTCAGCCTCCTCGGCAATATCCGGTTGCTGGATAGCCTGACTACCGCCACCAGAAGTGCTGGCATCAATATCCCCGACCCGATCGCGCATCTCAATCACCAGGCGCTCCGCTGTCTTTTTGCCCACACCGGGCAACTTCACCAATGTCTCCACATCGTTATTGTGCACACAGACCGCAAAATCGGATGCCGACATGCCAGAGAGAATAGCCAGGGCCATTTTCGGGCCCACACCATTGACCTTAATCAGATGGCGAAACAGGGTTCGCTCAGATAGCTCAGCAAAACCATAGAGCTGCTGCACATCCTCGCGCACCACAAAATGGGTGTGCAGAACCACAGATTCACCAACACCAGGTACCGCAAAAAAAGTACTCAGTGACACCAGCACCTCATAGCCAACACCCTGTACATCAAGCAATAGATCCGGTGCCTGTTTATCAATTACTGTGCCTTGAAGTCGCCCTATCATTATTCTTGCTCTGTCCTTTTAAACTGATTTATCAATTCTATTTATGCCTGCCGCGGGCGTAGCGCTTCACTCCAGCCCCCGCCATTGCAATATTGGTACCTATGCTGTGAGCATGGCAAATAGCCACTGCCAGCGCATCTGCAGCATCTTCTGTCGGTGATTCAGAGAGCTTTAACAGCTGCACAATCATCATCTGAACCTGGCTTTTATCCGCCGCGCCAGTACCGACCACCGACTGCTTGACGCTGCGCGCCGAATACTCTCCAACGGGCAGACCACCATTAACTCCGGCCACTATAGCTGCGCCCCGAGCCTGACCCAGCTTAAGGGCAGAGCCAGCATTTTGGGACATAAAGACCTCTTCAATGGCCATATGATCAGGCTGATACTGCTGAATAATCTGGCTGATGCCATCAAAGATTATTTTTAACCGGTCCGGCAGACCCGCCTCTGGCAGACGTACAATACCACTGGTGACATAGCTGATCTTACTGCCAGCAATATCGATGACACCGTAGCCTGTGCGCCTGGAACCTGGATCAATGCCTATTATTCGAGTCATGGACAAACTTGCCGTTGATTGAGCGCAGAGTGTTGCAACCTAACTGTCATCAGTCAACCATTAAAAAAGCCCCCTGAATAATATTCAGAGGGCTTTTCGATGCTTCTAAAAACGAACCAGTTACAACCTTAGTCCTCAGCTTTAGGAGCCGCCTTAGCTTTTGGTGC
>CAXAJC010000097.1:0-7338 GCA_963969005.1 uncultured Cellvibrionales bacterium
CCATGCATATGGTCGCGGTAAAACTGTCCTGTATCGAACCCCACCTGCCAAAACTTAATGGCTTTGCTGACATCTTTCTGCATCTGCTGACGATGGGCCGGGCATAGAAACTGGATTTTCATTAGTACGATTTCCTTCACAGTCTGATTTTTGGGTGGTTACGGAGCGCTGATGTAGCCTAGGGCTACCAGACAGTAAGAATTTTAGTTGACCTTTACTTAAATGTAAATGATAATCATTCGCATTGAAGAAATTCACTGTATTTCCGAAACTAAAAGGAAAGAAGATATGATCAAAGCAAAAAGGCGATGGGGCGCAGCCCTCGGATTCAAAATTCTGGTTAGGCTAACGCTGCTGACGATAGTCCTGTTGCTTTATTACTACAGCTGGTTTTTGCTTTATGGGTAGTCCTTTTGACGGGACAGCTCCATATCCGACAGCTGCACAGAAAACAGACTATTATTAAAGGGTATCAATGGATGTTATAAAAGGAAGCTCGGATGCTTCAGCCTGTTAAGGTTCTCGGCATTTCAGGCACTCGCCTCCGACACATCTCCAGACAACTCTGCCCCAAGCAATTCCTGCCTCGTATCGGCCAACTAACTATGCTGCAACTGACCCTGCAAAGGCTGCAGGGACTTAACTATCCTCCTCCAGTTATTATCTGCATAGTTAACTGACTGAACTGGGAAAATACCGACCAGCAATATTCACCACGTGCAACTAAGCCTGAGACAAACGCAGTGTCGATAGGGACTTTATCGGGCCATCCACCGAAGAATTTGCCCAATGCCCTGCCGAGTCACTCGATTATGCCATTATGGAGCACACAGAAAGAGCTAGTGTTATTCCGATGGACCCTAGCTGGAATAATCTGGGCGGCTGGTCTTGCCTTGTTTGATCTGTTGCCTCAAAACCTACAGGGCAATTCTCAGGATGGCGATGTTATCTGTCAGAACAGCAACAATAACCATATCAAAGGGGGAGACAGGCTTGTTGCAGCAATAGGTGTGGAGAATTTAGTTCTTGTGGATACCAGTGATGCTCCGCTGGTGACCCAAAGCAACCATGTGGAGCAAGTAAAGCTTATGATCGCTCTGAAACTATCCACACCGGGAAGCCTATCACCCTTGGAGTAAGTACGACGCTAAGAACAGCGGCGAATGCTTCAAGGTAAAGCGCATTTCGTTCAAACCTATGGCCAAACTATCAGTGCAGATGCACCATCATCGACCTATACATCGGATCGTGGTTAGCACCTACTCGGCTGTTGCCTTGCGCTGAGGCTGGGGGCAGGTTGTCGCGACAGCATTTTTGCGCCCCATACCGAAATACTGGATACCCTGGCCTGCCAGCCTCTGGGGGTCATACAGATTGCGGCCATCAAAAATCACAGGATGGCGCAGAGCCTCTTTGATCTGGCTAAAATCCGGGGACCAGAATGGCTTCCACTCTGTGCATATCACCAAAGCATCTGCACCCTGAAGGGCCGCTTCTTTGGTACCGCACAGCAGCAGATCATCTCGCACCCCATAAATTTCTTGGGTCGCCTCCATAGCATGAGGGTCGAATGCCTGAATCTTGACCCCGCGTTGCCACAGGGCCTCCATCAATTCACGACTGGGCGCTTCGCGCATATCATCTGTACCCGGTTTAAAGGCGAGGCCCCAGAGGGCAACGGTTTTGCCCTCTAACTGTCCATCAAAATAACCGGCCACTTTTTTAAATAGCTGAGACTTTTGATGATCATTGACCGAACTCACCGCAGCCAATAGCGTTGGCTGATACCCTGCATTAATGGCAGTGGCCTCCATTGCACGGAGATCTTTCGGGAAACAGGAACCGCCAAAGCCGCAACCTGGATAGATAAAACTGTAACCAATTCTGGGATCTGAGCCTATACCTACCCGCACCTGTTCAATATCGGCGCCAAGCAAGTCAGCAATATTGGCAATTTCATTGATAAAGCTGATCTTGGTTGCCAGTAGTGAATTGGCTGCATACTTGGTTAATTCGGCCGAGCGCGCATCCATAAAAATCAACTTGTCACGCTGGCGATTATAGGGGGCATAGAGCTCCTGCATCATTTCTTCAACACGGTTGCTGTCGGTACCCACAACTATACGATCGGGTCTGGTGAAATCGGCAATTGCCGCTCCCTCTTTTAAAAATTCTGGATTAGAGGCCACATTAAATTTATGACGCGCTCCACGCTTTGCCAGCGCCTGCTGCAATGCTTCGCCGACCTTGTCAGCTGTTCCCACAGGTACTGTGGATTTATTTACCACTACCTTATAGCCTTCCATATGCTCGCCGATGGTATTGGCAACTGTCAGCACATATTGCATATCAGCAGAACCGTCTTCTTCCGGTGGCGTACCTACGGCAATAAAGATAATATCCCCATGCTCTATAGCCATGGCGGCATCTGTGGTAAATTTTAATGACCCCTCCGCCAGACAGTTCTTGATAATGTCCTCAAGACCGGGCTCGTAGATAGGTATTTCACCTTTACTCAGAGCGTCAACCTTAGTCTGATCGATGTCAACACAGATCACCTGGTTGCCTACATTGGCAAAACAGGCGCCAGTGACCAAGCCTACATAACCGCTTCCAAAAATCGTAATACGCATGACATGTCCTTAATACTTAAAAACTGGTTAATGCTAACGATCAATTATGACAGAACAAAGTTACGCCTGCAGGAAGGGTACAGGGGCAATTGGCGGCATCCTGTAAATATAGCTTAGTTGTGAAGGGAGCAAGAGTGAGAACGGGATCGGATAATACAGTGGCAGATAAAAAACCTTTAAAATTCAAGGAAGGCCCAGCATCCGCCGGCCGTTAAAATCCGTTTTAACGACATCATCCTTGATGTCCCCTTCCTATCATCCTTTCGTCCTGAAAGTGCGGTAATAGTAAGCAACTGCAATTTATTTTTAAATAGCCCTGAACGGTTAATACGAAAGGATTAGGCAAATCAGGAGGCCAGACTTTTCTCCCGTAACTGACTAAGCTGGTCTCGAGTTTGCGCTGCCTCTTCGAATTCAAGATTGCGCGCATGCTGATACATTTTCTCTTCCAGGCGCTTAATCTCTTTGGCGATATTCTCAATCGGCTGGCCAGCATTCAGGCTGTAAGCCGCCTCGTTCTCCGCCGCCTTGCGATCACGCCTGTTCTTGCCTGTGGCCGCATAAGCCCCTTCCATAATATCGGCAATCCCTTTAACAATACTCTTGGGCGTAATGTCGTGCTGCTTATTATGGGCAACCTGCAGTTGTCGACGGCGTTCGGTTTCATCCATCGCCCGCTGCATTGACCCGGTGATTTTATCGGCGTAGAGAACTGCTTTGCCCTCCAGGTTTCTTGCCGCACGCCCAATGGTCTGGATCAGTGATTGCTCAGAGCGCAAAAAGCCCTCTTTATCCGCATCAAAGATAGCGACCAAGGACACCTCTGGCATATCCAGCCCTTCACGCAGCAGATTGATGCCCACCAGCACATCAAACTCCCCCAAACGCAGATCACGGATAATCTCGACCCGCTCTACGGTATCTATATCTGAATGCAAATAGCGCACACGCACACCATGTTCATCTAGATATTCGGTTAAATCTTCCGCCATGCGCTTGGTCAGTACGGTAATCAGTATTCTTTCGTTTTTTGCCGCTCTGGTGCCAATCTCAGACAGCACATCGTCAACCTGCGTCTGGGCCGGACGAACCTCTATTACTGGATCCAGTAGCCCAGTGGGCCGCACAACCTGCTCCACAATCTGGCCCGCATTAGCTGCCTCGTAACGGCTGGGAGTGGCGGACACAAATATCATCTGCGGCGCCACGCCTTCCCATTCATCAAACCGTAGGGGCCGATTATCCAGAGCAGAAGGCAGGCGAAAACCATATTCAACCAATGTCTCCTTGCGCGAGCGGTCACCTTTATACATGGCTCCCAGCTGGGGCACAGATACATGGGATTCATCGATCACCATCAGGGCATTGTCGGGCAGATAATCAAATAATGTTGGTGGCGGCTCACCGGGAGCGCGCCCAGACAGGTAGCGAGAATAGTTCTCAATGCCATTACAGTAGCCCAGTTCGCGCATCATTTCGGTGTCATAGCGCACCCGTTCACCGAGACGCTGTGCTTCGACCAGTTTATCCACCGAGCGCAACTGCTCCAGCCGCACCACCAGTTCGTCCTGAATTTTATCCGCGGCCTCCAGCACCTTATCTCTAGGGGTCACATAATGGGACTTGGGGTAGATGGTAAATCTAGGGACTTTGCGTAGCACTTCACCAGTCAGTGGGTCAAATAAGGTGAGATTTTCAATTTCTTCGTCAAACAGCTCGATACGCAGGGCTTCATAGTCGGAGTCCGCTGGATACACATCAATCACATCCCCACGCACTCGGTAGGATGAGCGGTCAAAATCTATATCGTTACGCTTGTATTGCAACTCCGCCAGGCGGCGCAGAATATCGCGTTGGTCAATCTGCTCACCACGGGAGATATGTAACACCATCTTTAGGTAAGAACTGGGATCCCCCAACCCGTAGATAGATGACACCGTGGCAACCACAATCACATCCTGGCGCTCCATCAGCGACTTGGTCGCTGACAGCCGCATCTGCTCAATATGGGAGTTTACTGAGGCATCTTTCTCGATAAAGGTATCAGAGGAAGGCACATAGGCCTCGGGCTGGTAGTAATCATAGTAAGAGACAAAATACTCGACTGCATTATTGGGGAAAAACCCTTTAAATTCTCCATACAGCTGAGCTGCAAGGGTTTTATTATGGGCCAGCACAATGGTTGGGCGCTGCACCTGCTCAATTACCTTGGCGACGGTAAAAGTCTTGCCTGAACCCGTCACACCGAGCAATGTCTGCCCGGCCAAACCATTCTCGAGTCCCTCCACCAGCTCAACGATCGCCTTGGGCTGATCACCGGCTGGCGAATAGTCGCTGACAATTTTGAATGGTCTGATGGGTTTTATATCAGTGCTGCTTAGCAAGGGGGTACGCCTTCTAACTTGGCCGTTGGTTTGGCACAGAGTTTATCAAAATAAGTACTGTTATCTTTTTCCAATAGGGCTATCAATGCCTGTACGCCCTGCTTTTCAATAATCTCGCGATACTGATGCTTTTTAATGGACACGTAGGTGATGCCCTTAAACCTTATATCCACGGCCTTCCAGACACCAGAGGAAGTACGCTTGATCAGCAAATCCAGATTAATATCCGGAATAACTGGTGATTCCATCAAAATTTGAACCCATCCCAGACCAGCCTCCTCATTAACCACCAAATCCACCACCTTAAATATCTGGCCATTGTAATAATCCAGACCCACAAATGCATAGCGCACCAAGCTGCGGTCAACCGCAGAGACCAGTGCCTGGCGAGCATCCGGCTTAAGACTGGCAAACCGGGCCTTGCCAATCAGCGCACTGGTAGTTGATGTAACATCCCAGGAGGATCTAACTCTGACATCAATAAATTCCGCATAGGCACCAGGATCGAGCTGGTACCTGGACTGATCATTACTCAGCTGTTCAGTAATAAGCGTAAATAAATTAGAGAACTGGGCATATATAACCCGCTGCTGGCTCTCTGCATGAACCACACCGGAGCTCATCAGCCCCCATAGAAGGAGGCAACTAAATCTGTGCCTTAAGCATATTATTTTCATTGTTGATTCTAGCCTCTCAAATCACCCAGCAACCCATGCAAAACCGCAAGTTAATACCATAATATGCTGGTTAATGGTTCTCAATGGAAGAGTAAAAGCGTGAGCTGCATCAATTGATTTTAACAACTGAAGTTTAGACTGTTTGACTTTGCTGGCAAGCTCTGAGAACGGAATATTAATCAGAGCATAAACCTATCCACACAGAGCCGGAAACTGTTGACTCCTTTGATAGAGGTGCCTAAAATGCGCGCCAACAAGTAGTTACACGATTCCGCCTTAGCTCAGTTGGTAGAGCAAATGACTGTTAATCATTGGGTCGCTGGTTCGAGCCCAGCAGGCGGAGCCAACACTTGAATATTGTTGTACAGGGAGTACAGCACCATGATGCATTACTTGCCATCAATTGCCGGAGTCGCAGTTCTTAGTATTCTTATCACCAGAATGCTAATTCCACTATCTCATGCTGTAGGCCTTCTAGACCGCCCTTTAGGGCGCAAAGTGCATTCCGGCGCCGTGCCATTGGTCGGCGGTATATCTATTTACCTTTCGGTTGTTATCGGTTCAGCTACCTTTCTTGAGCTGTCAGAAACCTTTGTCAGTGTCGCGCTTATCTGCGGACTAGTGACTGCCATGGGTGTAGTGGATGACCGCTACCCGTTACAACCCATTTACCGACTGATTGTGCAACTTATTGCTGGGTTGGCAATTGCTGGTATAGGGATCAAGGTTTCCATGTTGGGCAATCTTACCGGTCTAGGCAATATCGAATTAGGGTTACTCGCCATACCTTTTACCGCCGTCGCCATAACCGGCCTCTGTAATGCCTACAATATGGTGGATGGTATTGACGGTCTGGCAGGCAGCCTCACGCTGGTTTCTATGTTCAGCCTTCTCTATTTAATCCAGGGCCACGTACCAGAAAATGAAATAGCACTAATGGCATTTCTCTGCACATCTGTCAGTATATTTCTGCTCTTTAATCTGACCCTTAAATCAAAGATCAAGATCTTTATGGGTGATGCTGGCAGTACCTTTTCAGGTTGCGCCGTTGCCATTACCATGATTTATTTTTCTCAGAGTGGCCGGGATATTATCAACCCGGCGACTGCTTTATGGCTAATCGCCATTCCGATGATGGATATGATGAGTACCATGTTGCGCAGGGTCACAAAGCGCAAATCACCATTTTATGCGGACAGAACTCATCTGCATCATATTTTGACCCGCGCTGGGCTGTCTCATCGCCAAACATTAATCAGCATTATCATGGTGGCAACTAGCCTGGCTATGCTGGGTATCTTTTTGGAAAGGGTATGGTCACAGAATGAGGCTGTTTCGTTTATGTTGTGGCTGGGAGCATTTGGGCTGTACTACAAATTTGTCGTCCGGCATGCATTCAAATTTGCAAAGGCGTTGCGGAGAAAAAGGAAAGCTAGAGCCCAGCATATCGGTGTTATCTGACTTCTCCCGTCGTAATCACTAGTGCCAGTTAAGCTTAAAATTCGATATGGGAAGTTATCGCGCTTTAAGATATTTTAAACGCTTACACAGCCACTCGCCGGAGCCATTGAGCAAGATCAGCCTCATCGAGCTTGGACTGAGACAGTAACACTATTTTTTGCCCCACCTCCTCAACATCCCAAA
>CAXAJC010000098.1:0-7307 GCA_963969005.1 uncultured Cellvibrionales bacterium
AGATTTATCAACCAACCCATGCTTAACACCAAGGTCAACCAGCTCGCCATTGCGGTTAATACCACGGCCGTAGAGAATCTGGAATTCTGTTTGTTTAAATGGCGGTGCTACTTTGTTCTTCACCACTTTTACTCTGGTCTCGTTACCCACAATCTCGTCGCCGTCTTTAACCGCGCCAATTCTGCGAATATCCAGACGGACAGAGGAATAAAACTTCAACGCATTACCGCCAGTGGTAGTTTCCGGGTTGCCGAACATAACGCCGATCTTCATACGAATCTGGTTGATAAAGATCACCAGACAGTTTGCTGTTTTGATATTGCCGGTTAACTTGCGCAGAGCCTGGGACATCAGACGGGCCTGCAGGCCCACATGGTGGTCGCCCATTTCCCCCTCAATTTCAGCCCTTGGGGTCAACGCTGCCACAGAATCCACCACCAACACATCACAGGCGCCGGAGCGAACCAGCATATCAGTCACCTCCAGTGCCTGCTCACCTGTATCTGGCTGAGACACAATCAAGTCGTCAACCACAACACCGAGTTTCTCGGCATAGACCGGATCCAAAGCATGCTCAGCATCGATAAAGGCACAGGTGCCTCCCGCTTTTTGCGCTTCGGCAATAACCTGCAGTGTTAATGTGGTTTTACCTGAAGATTCCGGCCCATAGATCTCGACCACTCGCCCTTTGGGCAGGCCACCAATGCCCAGAGCAATGTCCAGACCCAGCGAACCAGTGGAGATAGCAGGTACTGCTTGACGCCCGTTCTCGCCCATGCGCATCACTGTGCCCTTGCCAAACTGACGTTCGATTTGACCCAGTGCTGCCTCTAATGCTTTTGATTTATTGGCGTCCATAATTGTTATCCTCGGTAAATTTGTCTCTTTTTGTTAATTACTGGTTAGATAATCAGTAGCTGTATGGCTATACAGTAGTCGATCCAGTAATTTGATGCAACAGTTCTTTTAACGAAATTGTGATTGCCTGCTCACGCACCTGGTCACGGGTTCCAGATAATAGATAGTTACGACTGACAATTGCCTCTGGACCCGCCCAGCAAAACCAAACTGTGCCGACCGGCTTATCTGCACTCCCACCCCCGGGCCCAGCAATACCACTCAGGGCAACCGCATAGTCAGCCCCAGCAGCTTCAAGGGCGCCCTGGGCCATGGCAACCACCACAGATTCACTGACGGCACCCTCTTCAGCCAGAGTGTCTGCAGAGACCCCAAGTAATTTTTGCTTGGCGCTATTGGCATAGGTGACAAAGCCTGCGCCAAACCAGCCAGAACTGCCGGGCACGGCAGTAATGGCATGGGCGACACCGCCGCCGGTACAGGACTCGGCTAAAGTCAGGCTGGCACCCTGCTGGGCAAGGGCTTCGCCAACCTGGGCGGCAAGAGCATAGATAGATTTATTCATGGCGAAAGTGTATCTCTCTTTGACTGAAGCTGATAGGGCTTTTGCTCTATCAGCTGCAGTCAAAGCTCACTTACTTGGGGAAAAATACTGCTTGTGTTTATCAGGCGGATGGCGGCACCAAATCCGCTGCGATACATTGATCTAATAACTCAAGAAAGCCTTTGCGAGACTTATTCTTAGTGCCATTAAAAGCACCCATATCCAGGTTACCAAACATCTCGGCAGCCTTAGCGGCAGCTACACCCAAGTGCTCCACCGGCACAGTGCGATCATAGAAACCAGCAGATATGGCATCCTCAGGACTCCAGATCTCAGCATTGATAACGGCTCGGCTAAAGTAGGCAAGAGGAATGCGATAACGAGCCAATTCGATACCAAAATTATGCATAGTCATGCCAATCATGGTTTCATTGAGACCAATCTTGTACTCACCGGCAGCGCCAATGCGATAATCGCAGGCCAGCATCAAAAAGGCACCCATCGCAATACAATGGCCAGTTGAAACGCCTATCACTGGTGTCGGGAATGCGAGTATTCGGCGCGCCATCTGTGATCCTCTGGCAGTCAGCTCGAGAGCATTCTGTGGGCCTTTGCTCATCTCTTTAAGATCGAAACCACCAGAGAAAATGCCATCGCGGCCCTGAAGTATTACCACTGCACCAGCGGCTTCCGCCTGATCAAATGCCGCTTCCAACTGGTCCCACATGTTGTAACCCAGGACATTGGCTTTGCCATCGTCCATCAGGATATTAGCAACCCCGTTCTCAATTGACACTGTCACTGTACCGTTCATGGTTTCCCCCTGAATTAAAATAATATTAGTGTAAAAGTAATCAGTTCAGTGTACCTGTTTTGGGCCATAGAAAAACCCCGGCAGCTAAAATCATCAGAGATTTGGCGACCGGCAGGTCTTACCTGTGGGCCCATAAGAAAAACCCCGTATTTCAATAGTCTACAGCGGTCACAATGTACTAAACTGTTTCTCATACAAAGCGGGTTAAACACCCACTCAGATCAGCTCAGAAATTGTGACCGCTAAATGACTAAGAAAGCCGATTCCAGCCCGCATACGCCAATGATGCAACAGTACCTTCACATCAAAGCAGAGCACCCCAACGATATAGTGTTCTATCGCATGGGTGATTTCTATGAGCTGTTTTTCGATGACGCCAAAAAAGCCAGTCAACTGCTCGATATCACATTGACCGCACGGGGCAAAGCTAATGGCAACCCTATACCTATGTGCGGTGTGCCCTACCATGCCGCCGAAGGCTATCTTGGTAAGCTGGTAAAACAGGGTATTTCGGTCGCCATCTGCGAGCAGGTTGGCGACCCGGAAACCAGCAAAGGGCCGGTTGAACGCAAAGTGATGCGCGTATTGACCCCGGGCACCCTGACCGATGAGGCCCTTCTGGACGACCGCAGCGATAGCCTGCTGGCCGCAATCAATAACCGCGACAACCAGTTCGGCATAGCAACATTGGATATGAGCAGTGGCCGCTTTCAGCTGTTACAGCTGGACAGTGAAGATGAATTACACAGCGAACTACAGCGGTTAAATCCGGTAGAAGTACTGATCAATGAAGACCTATTAGCACTGGATTTTCTAGACACACGACCCGGCCTGCGCCGCCGCCCGCCTTGGGAGTTTGAGATCGACAGCGCCGAGCGCCTGCTCAACAAACAGTTTGGCACCAAAGATTTAAGTGGATTTGGCTGTGACCACTTGCCCATTGGCATCAGCGCCGCTGGCTGCCTGTTGCAGTACGCCATCGACACCCAGCGCAATAACCTGCCCCATATTCGCAGCATCAGCGCCGAAAACCGTGAAGACAGTGTCGCCATGGATGCTGCCAGCCGACGCAATCTGGAACTGGATATCAACCTCAGTGGGAGCCAGGACAATACCTTGTTTGAGGTACTGGACAGCACCGCTACCAGCATGGCCAGCCGCCTCATGCGTCGATGGCTCAATCGTCCATTACAGGATCTGGCTGTATTGGAAGCGCGCCAACAATCCATTGCTGCAATGCAGCAGAACTACCTGTATGAAAACCTTAACAGCCAGCTAAAACAGGTGGGTGATATGGAGCGCATACTGACCCGGGTGGCCCTTCGTTCCGCCCGCCCGAGAGACCTGACCAGACTGCTGGACTCATTGGCGGCACTGCCACAGATTGCCAGTCAGCTGCAAACCGCAGAGCTGGGGCATCTGCAGAAACTAGCGGAAGGCGCCAAGCCCCTGCCTCACCTTGTGGAATTGCTTGCCACTGCCATTAAAGAAAACCCTCCAGTGATAATCCGCGATGGCGGTGTTATTGCTGATGGCTATGACAACGAACTGGACGAACTGCGCGCTCTAAATACCAATGCTGGCGAGTTTCTGCTGGCTATGGAAGAACGGGAAAAAGCCAATACTGGAATCTCAACTTTGAAAGTCGGTTACAACCGTGTGCATGGCTACTATATAGAAATCTCCCGAGGCCAAAGCGACAAGGCGCCGGTGGAGTATATTCGCCGCCAGACCTTAAAAAATGCCGAGCGCTTTATCACCCCAGAGCTCAAAGAGTTTGAAGATAAAGCCCTGAGCGCCAAAAGCCGAGCCCTGAGCAGAGAAAAGCATCTCTATGATGAGCTGCTTGAAACGTTAAATCAGGATCTCGACATATTGCAGACCTGTGCCGCCGCCGTGGCGGAAATGGATGTGCTGGCCACATTGGCAGAGCGCGCCCACAACTTAAATTTCTGCATGCCCAAATTACAGCAACAGCCAGGCATCCGTATCGAGGGCGGCCGCCACCCGGTGGTGGAACAGGTGTCCACCGAGCCCTTTGTGGCCAATGACCTAAAAATGAACAGCGAGCGCAAAATGCTGGTGATCACCGGCCCCAATATGGGTGGTAAATCGACCTATATGCGTCAGGCCGCACTTATTGTCCTGCTGGCACAAATCGGCAGTTTTGTGCCAGCGACCTCCGCCACCATTGGCCTGGTTGATCGTATCTTTACCAGAATCGGATCCTCCGACGACCTCGCCGGGGGCCGCTCTACCTTTATGGTCGAAATGACCGAAACCGCCAATATTTTGCATAATGCCAGTGACCGCAGTCTGGTATTAATGGATGAGGTAGGCCGCGGCACCAGCACGTTCGATGGACTGTCCCTGGCCTGGGCCTGCGCATTTTATCTAGCCGAAAAGGTACAAGCCTTTACCCTCTTTGCTACTCATTATTTTGAATTGACCGCTCTGCCGGACAAAGTCTCGGGCACCGTGAATGTGCATCTGGATGCCACTGAATACAAAGATAGTATTGTCTTTTTGCATGCAGTCCAGGATGGCCCCGCCAGCCAGAGCTATGGCATTCAAGTGGCCAAACTGGCCGGCATTCCGGCTGATGTGATCACTCTGGCGCGGCAAGAGTTAGCGCTGCTGGAGGCTGGCAGCTCAGGTGTTATAAGCCCGCCGCAACAACCAGAGCCGAGCCAAACCGAATTATTTCTGCCACCGGTTAACCCCGAGCTGCAAAAGCGGCTGGAATCTCTAAGTCCCGACGAGCTGTCACCAAAGCAAGCTCTGGACCTGGTGTATGAACTAAAAAAGTTACTCTGACGTATCCCAACACCACAGCGCATAAGATAGAACCAAATAACCTCAGCAAGGCATTCACAGGACAAATCTTCCTGTTATAATGCCGCGCCTAGATTGGCCTGAACCGGATAAGAGTGGTAATAAATGACCTTTATTGTTGGTGACAACTGCATTAAGTGCAAGCACACAGACTGTGTGGAAGTCTGCCCTGTAGACTGTTTTTATGAAGGCCCCAACTTTTTGGTGATTCACCCAGACGAGTGTATTGACTGCGCTCTGTGTGAACCCGAATGTCCTGTGGATGCCATCTTCGCTGAAGACGAAATCCCCGCAGGTCAGGAAATTTTCCTGGAACTGAATGCCGAACTGGCCGATGTTTGGCCCAATATCACCGTGCAGAAAGAACCACCGCCAGATGCAGGAGAATGGGATGATGTTCCAGATAAACTGCAATACTTGGAACGATAAGCTACACTGCAAACAATACCGCACCCGTAGCTCAGCTGGATAGAGTAGGTGGCTTCGAACCACTTGGTCGGGGGTTCGAATCCCTCCGGGTGCGCCAATTTAGTAGATAGAGCCTTGTCAAACATAGCGCTCTAGCCGAGAAAGCCTTTAGTAATGTACGCACAAACGTACTATCACTAAAGGCTTTTTTCGTTATGATTCCAGTCACCGCCGGCACTTGTACTGAATCACCGCTAGATCACTAGACGCTTTTCAGCCGCATCAAAATATTAACGCTCATACTCTACATACGGCAATCCATTATTGGAACCATGCCGTCTCCTGATGGTATAGAATATCTCGATAGAGCTAAATATATCCGACGTGGCGGCTTCGCGAGTTGAATAAATTTTCGCTTGATCCACTCTCGCTTGGGTAGTTGTCCCCAATCACTCAACAACATCTACAACATCTACAACATCTACAACATTATGGCCAGCAAAAGTAGCTTGCTTGATGGCCTCGATTTTGAATTCTTATGAGTAGCGCTTACGGCTCATAATTGAGTTGGCTCTAGAGGCTTTTTGCGGCACTGAGGACAGAACTGGAGATTTAAGCTTTTTTCCAGACAAAAAAAGGGCGACTCTTGCGGGTCGCCCTTACAGTACGCTGCCCTAAGCTGGGCTGTGACTAACACAACTTCTAAAAACTAGAAGCTTTTTCTAGCAGTGATACCAAACGTGCGGGGCTGGTTTGGATAAATGTTAAAGCTTCCTTCCTGCGCTGGCGTTGGGAATCCACTTGTCATATATTCGTCATTAGTAACATTGCGCGCCCAGATAGCCAGGTCTAAGCCACTTCGTGTGTTCACACCCGCACTCAAGTTAAGAGAGCCGATTTCTCGGGTAGCTATAGCTGCAACTGCTGGCGGGATATTATCGACAATAATAACTTTATCCGCATACTGGTAATCAGCGCGAGCATAGGCGTCATTATTATCTATGCGGAAATCATACACAGCCGAAAAGGATAAGTTGACTTCATGAATTCCCGCGGGCTTAGTACCTGACAAATCTGCGCCGCCAAAGCCACCACCCTCGAACTCATCAAATATTGGATCCAACAATATGCCTGCTAAGCCTAACCTAAGTGAATCTACTGGAGAGTAGACTAGATCGAATTCAACTCCCTTGGTTGATTGCTTTCCTGCATTGCGGAGCTCAAAACCGGTGCCGTTAAAAATAGACGACTGGAAGCCCTTAATCGTTTGATCAAATAACGCCATATTGAAAGAACCACGATCGAACACTGCCTTTAGACCCAACTCAAAGACTTCTGATTCTTCAGGATCAGCAAAGCGTGAACCTGCTGATAGATTAGGTGCGTGGGTCGTCAACCCTGCAGCTACTAAAGCTGCTAAGTCAGCGGCATTAGGACCTGAGTCCCGCGACAAATTCCAAGAACTCGCCTTGAAACCGGTGGCGTAGCTTCCGTAGATATTGATGTCATCGTTTATGTCATAAGCTAAACGAAGAGTGTAGGTCGTTTCACTGTCATCACTGGTATTACTTTCAATGGCGTTTGGAAGGTTGACCACGGGTGGCAGCGAGGATTGAAGCGCAGATAATGCCCCTACGGCAGCAGCTGGCAGAGAGGCAAAGACGTTGTTGTTAACTTGATTTACCGTAACCTCTTTTTCAACCTCGGTGTAGTTAAAGCCTGCAGTTACAGTGAGCTGCTCATTTAACTGCCAATCAAAATGACCATATAAAGAAGTTGATTGATCGTCTTGAGTGATGCTATCTTGCGCACCAGTACAATTAGCAAAAAATGTCCATGCAGGAAATA
>CAXAJC010000099.1:0-7011 GCA_963969005.1 uncultured Cellvibrionales bacterium
GTGGAGAGATGTGGCACTGGCGCTGGTGCGGCACTAAACTCCGATACTAATCGACGCTTATGACGTAGCCCTGGTTGTTGGGCTAGCACCTGATTGTTGGCCGCAACCTGATTGACAGCATAGGTGCCAGCAGCAATATCTGCCTCAACGCCTTTCCAGATTGGGCCCAGTAACGTTGTTTTTCCTGGGGACTGCCAACCGGTTTTGCTTGGCTTTAACTGGCCAAATAAATAGAGCTTGTGAACCGCTCTGGTGGCGGCAACATAGAGGACTCTGGTGTTTTCCAACCCGGTTTTAACTGTGTCTTCATATTTTAAGTATCTGTAGATACTGTCGTCTTCCTCATCATGGGGCCCCAGGGGTGCCATAATCAAAGACTGCTGCCCCTGCTGATCCATATGCTGCTGCCAGCGTAGCAGTTGCCTGTCACCGGATTTGGGTGTTCTGCATAACCCGGGTAGTAGAACATGATCAAACTCCAGTCCCTTGGATTTATGGATAGTCATAATCTGTATACTCGGCCGCTCTGCCTCACCGGCATTGGGGGCAGCAAATAGCTTGTCTGCAGCCTGCGCGAAGCCATTCCAGTCTTTCACTGTACCTGCAACCTGCCAGTCCTCTAGTAAATCCAGATAACTGCGCACATCATTGAGATCTGTGCTGCTGTGCAAGGTCGCAGGGCCACCCAGCCTGCCCCAGAGTTGCTCCACACAGTTGCGCAGACTCAATCTGCCGCGACTTTGCCAGGCCTGCAACAGCGCAGGAATAACAGACTGCAGTCTGTGCCTGGCATAGTCAGACAGAGTAATATCCTGCTCCCTGTCCAGTTGCTGCAATCTGTGCAATATTGCCATGGGCTGCTTGCCACTGGTTTCCAGACTGTTGGTAATAGCGACCAAATCCCTCAGATCCAAACCGCAGAAAGGTGCGCGCAAAACTGCCAGCCAGGCAATACGATCGGCGGGAGACAGCAGAGCCCGAGTTAACGACAGCATATCCATCACTGGCATTACCGTCTTTAGAGGGTTGATATCGATGGCCTGCCAGCTGAGATTGGCCCGTCCCAGTGCAGGAATAATCTCCTTCAGATGCCCGCGACTACGCACCAGAATAGCAATGCTCTGATCAGGGTTTTGATTCTGTATATCAACACAGCTGGTAGCCACCTGTTCAGCTTCCACCTGATCATAATCCTGCTTATCTTCACAGCTAAAACCATAAAATTCTACAGCTCTATCTGAGCCAGCATCTTTATGGGCAACAGAATGGGAATAGGGGATAGCACCGCGACTGATATCTGCCTGAGCCGGAAATGCATCATTAAAAGCCTGATTAACCCAGTCGATAATACCGAGCCGGGAGCGGAAATTGGTCGACAGGCTTAATGGCTGGCATTGCACCGGTCCTATGGGCTGTTGCTGTGCCTGCAAAAACAAGCCGACATTGGCATTGCGAAAACTGTAGAGGGACTGCATAGCGTCCCCAACCAAAAATAATGTTCTGCCATCATTAAGTTCCCAGCCTGCCAGTAGGCGCTCTAACAGCT
This sequence comes from uncultured Cellvibrionales bacterium, assembly GCA_963969005.1. Taxonomy (GTDB): domain Bacteria; phylum Pseudomonadota; class Gammaproteobacteria; order Pseudomonadales; family Porticoccaceae; genus HTCC2207. The sequence goes on from CAXAJC010000099.1 coordinate 1,547, forward strand.
GTATTTGCGAGCTGGAGGTGTCTTGGAATTCATCCACCAATATATGCCGCAGGCTGTAATCCAGGCGCATAGTGATATCTGAAATGGCGCCATCATCAGGGGACTGTTCCAGGGCCTGCAGCGCTGCAAGAGTGATTGCCGGATAATCACATTGCTCCTGTTGCTGGAAAATAATACCCAGCTTTGCCGCCAGCAAGGGCAGCAGATATCCCAGGGCATTAAGAATATCTTGCTGGGCCTCAGTGAGATCTGTCTCGGGCAAAAACAGTGTATTGCTGATTTGCTCTTGCAAGCCTGCATTATCCCGACTCCAGTCAAGCAGGCTAAGCATTCGCGCCTTAGTCGGTTTTTCATTGGCCGGGAAACCCTCAGCTACTGTTAGGGTTTTCCTTGGTTTGCGATCTTTGGTTACCAGCAGGCCAAGCAATGCTTTCCACTGGGCTAGGCCATAAAAGCTGTGGTCTGGCAATTCAACAAGACCCTGGAGCTGAATTAGTGGGGAGTTTTTCTCTGCGGGCACATGGGTGGCCGCAAAATCAGCCAGCTCCACCAACTCACCAGCGATAGGTTGCAGGGCAGACTCCAGATCCATCAGAGTCTCGCCAACCAGCTGTTCCACCACTGCCTGGAAATAACTCTGGTTATTCGCTGCTTGAAAAATCAGCGGCAGCCATTGCTCACGCTTGCCTAGCAGTTCAGCGAGTAGTTGCTCACAGCGCTCAAGATTGTTACCTGTATGAGCCAGGAGTACACCCAGATGTCGGCCTGTATCACTATCCTGCTCAAGGTCGGCTAGCAGGTTGCGGGCAGCGGCTTGGTAATGCACCAAGGGGTTTTCACTGGGCTCTGGCAGTACGCCAATCTCGGTTTCCAGAGCAAACTGACTGGCAATATAACGACAGAATCCATCGATGGTTTGAATACGTAAACGGCCCGGCATAGCTGTCAGGTTCCACCCCAGTTGATTGCTTCGCTCTACGGCAGCTGCGGCTAAATCCCAGGTCTGAGCCTGATACTGGTCCTCCGGTCGCGGACTGTTGGCCGCCTGATGCAGCGCTTCATGGATTCGAACCGCCATCTCCCCAGCCGCTTTGCGGGTAAAAGTAATGCACAGTATCTGCTCAGGCTGCTCCACGGTGCACAGCAGGCGCAAAACCCGCTGGGTGATAAGACCGGTTTTACCAGAGCCAGCAGGTGCAGAGACAATAAAGCTCTGCTGCGGGTCGAGCGCTTGAAGGCGGACGGCGCTATCATCTGTAATTACATTCATGATGGCACCTCAGCTTGCTCAAGCCGGGCATTAATATCTGCCATTTCCAGATAACGATTAAGCGGCAACAGATAATCTTGAAAACTGAGGGTACTGGAATCAAATACCTGAACTGGGGCTGAACCTGCAACAAACTCGGCGGCAAGGTCGGCTAGCGCAACCTGCCATTGATCGAGCTGCCAGGACCAGTCCTCAGCAACCGTTAGATCATCAAATAATGCACTACTGCCAGTACCGACAAATTTTATTTTGCCCCCCTTAATTTGCGCAAAGGCGCCACCATCTGCTGTGGGGTCACTAGCCAGTAGATAGAGTGGCAGCTGGGGATCCTTGGGTCTTTCGCCATACCAGTGACCGGGGGCCACTTCGCCAGTCTTATAGTCAATAATTAATAACTGATCACCCACTTGGTCAATCCGATCCACACGCAGGGAAATACCCAGACCGTCAAACTCGATACTGGCTTGCTGCTCAAGGCCTAACACATCAAAAGCTGGCCTGGATTTTTCCTCTTCAATCCATTGACCGAGCAATTTATGCAGCCGTCTATGCTCCAACAGACGATAACGCTCGCCCAATAAGACTTGGTGATCAGTTGCCATTTTAGTCAGACTGGCATCAATCGCATTATCCAGAGAGGCGCTGATCTGTTTATCTGAAAGGCTATGGAGATGGCTTGACCTCTGCCATTCAGTCCACAGGCGATACATCACATCATGGAGCAATGTACCCCGGTCCATTGGCAACAGGCCAGTATTGGGTTGCTGTAGGGGTTGTGCCCATAGGCGATGTATGGCGAAGGCATTAAAGGGCAGCTGTGACTGATTCTTTAGCAGCTTACTGCCACCCTCTATCTTCTCTAACTTCTGGTTAAAGGGACAGGCCGGCTCCTCGACAAGTTCAGTCTGCTCAAGTTGCTGCAACCATTGCGGGTGGAGGCTTATGCCATTGATCAGTTCGTCCAGCGGAGTCAGATCAAATTCCTGTATCAATGGACTGGGGGCCAGCTGTTCTTCACCGCGCATGCTTGGGTAGCTAACAATCAGACGGCGGCAATGGTTTTTATAGTCGCTCCACAGCTGCTGTGCTATGGCGAGCTCCCGCTCAGGCAGGCTATGTGGCATCCTGTGCTCGCGCTGAAACTCGGCTGGCAGCAAGGGATTGATAGCCACCGAGGCGGGAAAATTTCCGCTGTGCATACCCATAATCCACAGCTGATCAAAGCTTAACCCTGAGCCCTCAAGCAGACCAAGTATCTGCAGCGGGGCATCACCGGTCTGTGGATGGAACACTGCATCCTGGGCCATCTGCAGAAGATGCCGGCGGGCTGTGTTCAGACCAACCTCTATACCCAGATTATCCAGTCCAGAGAATAGATCCAATAATCGCTGCCAATGTTCCCGTTGTTGATATTCCATGCTATCGAGACTGCGCTTGCCGGGCCAGCCAAGATCATTGAGTGTTTGCTCAAAGTACTGCCGCCACTGACTGAAAGTCTGACGTATTTTATTAATTTGACGCTGATTATTGCGCAATTCAAACAGAGGCTTTAAGGACTCGGCAATCTCGTCAGTATTGCCCGCTAGATTGATAGCATGGCTGAGGTGATTGGCAAACTTTTCCAAGGTAAATTCGAAGGCTCTGCTGTCACGGAGTGCCAGTTCGGCATCAACCATCACCTGCACTGGCAGCTGAGCAAAAATAGAATAGGGTGAATGAAGTAGCTCCAGCCAATCTTGCAATGGTCGCCTGTCCTGCAGTATGCCCAATAGCTCACAGGCGGCTCTGACCGGACTGGTGTCGAGCAGCGCAGTACCCGCCGAGATATTAACCGCAACCTCAGTAGACTCAGCCGTCAGGGCCTCCGCTACTATTCGGCTGACCTGAGCCAGAGAGTTATTTAGTTCCGGAATAATGATGCCAATCCGCTGATCCGGGTTAGCGGCTAACTGCTGTGCAGCCCATTGGGCCGCGGCAATTAATTCCTGTCGCGGATCTAGACATCGAACCAAGCTGCCATTGCAGTGTGAGATCGGATGCACTATTTCAAGATGCTGATCACAGGCGCTATTGATAGCTAAAAGCTGCGCTGGCGGGATAGATTGAAATCCATACAAATAAATACTTGATTCACGGGGCAGGGCGGACTGGGCAAAACCTTCGGCTACTAGCTGCCAACTGCGAGCCGGAGTTATTAGCTGATTGCGCTGCAGCAAATTGGCATAATTCCGTGCCCATTCAGCAAACTGTACTGTGCCTGGTGTTACAAGGGGCAGCTGGTTTAAAGAGAGATTCCAGCCGTCGAGTATCTTCTGTGTGTCTGCTGCCAGCTTGCTGAAGCGGCCCTTGGCATCCGCTCTGGTGATTGAGTTGGATTCTGCGATCGCCCGATCCCAGTAGTAGCGGCTCTGCTGCTGGCCCACCAGGCTTAGACCGCTAACCAGCTTATGATTCTGGTCCTGAAGCTCATCCCAACAATGGCGCAGCCAATGATCAATTGAAAATACACGGGGCGCTCGCCATACATTGGCCTGTGACTGCATTTCAATGGCCCAGGATTCTGCAATCTTTGCTGCCAGACGATGATTAGGGGTCAATATCAATTGATCATCGAGAAGAGCCTGACGAAAGGGAGCTATATCTATTAAGGGCGGCAACATTACAGACGATGACTTTTACTAATTAGTTACCTCTATAATCGCAAAACAGCAGTGTAATTGACAGAGGGCTGATACAATAAAGGTATGCAAGCATCAATTAGTCTCAGTGTAATTCTCTGGACCTGTGGCGGCCTCTTTGTCGGTCTGCTATTGGGTTTCAGCCTCGGTCAGCTGCTCGGTCGCAATCGGCAGACGGCTCAGCTATCTGAGTTGCACGCCAGCAATGGGCTGCTGGAGCAGCGGCTAGCCAGTCAGCAAGCCCAATACGAGGCTCAGCTTAAATTACTTCAGGAAGCCAAGCTTAGTCTTGGTCAGGAATTTGAAAATCTCGCCAATCGTATCTTTGATGATAAACAGGCTAAATTCTCCGCCCAGAGTAAAGAGGCTATAGAGGTTTCTCTAAGCCCATTGCGACGGGATTTGGGCGATTTTCGCAAACAGGTTGAGACAGCCTACGATAAAGAAAATGCAGACCGCAATAAGCTGGCAGGGCAGATTAGTGAACTGCAAAAGCAAACCTTGCAGATCTCCGCTGATGCCGTAAGCCTGGCCAATGCATTGCGCGGTGACAATAAAGCTCAGGGTAACTGGGGCGAGTTTGTGCTGGAGAAGCTGCTTGAGGATTCCGGCCTCACCAATGGCCGTGAATACGATACCCAGGTAGCCCTGAAAGATGAATCGGGCAAGCGGCGCAACCCGGATGTTATTGTGCATTTACCGGAAGGTCGCGATATTGTGATTGATGCCAAGGTCAGCCTAGTCGACTATGAGCGCTATTTTCATGCCGAGGATGATGACACCAAAGAGCAATGCCTGAGCCAGCATCTGGCATCTCTGCGAGCCCACATTAAAGGTCTTAGTGTTAAGGACTATGAGAGCCTGGAAGGGGTCAACAGTCTTGATTTTGTACTTATCTTTGTGCCGGTTGAGTCAGCTTTTATGCTGGCACTGGACCATGATCCGGAGATGATGAGGGATGCCTATGATCGCGGTATTATTTTGGTCAGCCCGAGCACATTGATGGTGACATTGCGCACCATTAAAAATCTGTGGCGCTATGCTGACCAAAATCGCAATGCTCAGCTGATTGCCGACAAAGCTGGCGCGCTCTACGATCAATTTGTGCTCTACGTCGAGGCATTAGACGAAGTAGGCCGCCATTTGGACAAAAGCACTGAAGCCTGGGACACAGCGCGCAAACGTCTGTCCACCGGCCGTGGCAATCTTGTTCGACGTAGCGAAGAGCTAAAAAAACTTGGCGCAAAAACAAAAAAGACCCTTCCACCAGATCTGTCCGTGGATGACATTACTCCGCAGGAGAGCAACTCAAGGCTAGAAGATAACCAAGGCGAATCTAGTTCACAATAACCCAAGCACTTAAATATCTGGTCGAGAAAATCCCGATAAATTGCAGTTTTAAATAATTATTAAATGTTCATTGCTTTTAATTTATTAGAGAAGAACTGCTGTGAATATATCTCAGAGAAAAAAATGCATGTGGCTTTTATATTGACTGCTGGCACTCTGGTCATTGA
>CAXAJC010000100.1:0-6850 GCA_963969005.1 uncultured Cellvibrionales bacterium
GCATTTATCTGGCTTGCTCAATAGAGGTCAGAGTCAGGCTAAGGGGTTAACTTTATTAATAAGCTATGCTTCAGTGCTTTTAGCGAATATAAGGCCAGACTTATTTGTCATCTGAAGATTAACCAACCGTTCACACTTCACAAGAGGCACTAAACGGAGCAAGCGCAGTTGGATAGGTTTTACTTTGCTTAGCATGCGCCGCGCTTTGGCTGCAATATGAGAGGATGTGGTGAGGGAAATAGCTATGCCCGCTTAGCTTCCTGCATAACCAACAGATCCTGAACCGCCAACTGCGCAATCGGCGTAAGCCCAATATCCGCACCAGCAGCCTGTTCAGTAATCAAATTTTTCATCGGCGGTGACCAAAACTTTTCCAGATGCTGAGCCACCTGATCGGCCACCTTTTTATCAGTGCCATTAGCACTCATATTTAGGGCAATCTGATTCACCATTTTTACCAAGCGGTCGAGTTTTGATTGTGACATGTTGTTTCTCTCAGTTAATTCTTTGGCCATGGGCATAGATCACATGCCGGCCTGTTCTGCTAAAGCCTACCAATGTTAATGCCGCTGTCTGGGCCAGTTCTATGGCTAGGGATGTGGGAGCGGATACTGCGGCCAATAGAGGAATATTGGCGCTGGCGGTTTTGGAGACCATTTCGTAGCTGGCTCTGCTGGTGACCAGCACAAAACCCTCGGCGGGGTCTTGCTTACTGATGGCACCTAATAATTTATCCAGGGCATTGTGGCGGCCCACATCTTCTCTTAGCAGCAGTATCTCGCCTTCTTTGCTGCACCAGGCTGCTCCATGCACTGCGCCGGTTTGTTGTTGCAGCTGTTGCTCACCGCCTAGTGCGGCGATGGCGCGCTGCAGGGCGCTGTGACTTATGTTTAAGTCTGCGGTGATGCTGTTTGGTGTGGTGATTGCTTGCTCTAATGATTCGGCACCACAGAGTCCGCAGCCGGTTCGGCCTACCAAATTGCGGCGGCGTTCTTTTAGTGTGGCAAAGGGTTCGGCTGTTATGGTTAATGCCAGCTCTATGCCTTTATCGGTTTTTATCTGTTCGCAATCCAGTAGCTGCTTGGGTGAGGTTAATATGCCTTCACTCAAGCTAAACCCGAGCGCAAAGTCTTCAAGATCATTGGGGCTGGCCATCATCACCACATGGGAGATGCCGTTGTAGACTATGGCTACGGCTGTTTCTGTGGCAACAAAGTCGCTTCCCTCGGCCAGCTCTCCGGCGTTCCAGACGGTACGGTTTACCTTGCCTGAGCTACCTGTGCTCACGTTAGTTACGCACTTCCTGCAACTGGGCTTTTTTTAACGAGCCTTTCTTTAACGAGCCTTTCTTTAACGAGCCTTTCTTTAACGAGCCACTCTTTAACAAGCCCTGCTGCTGCTTGTCGAAGGCTATTTGTCGCGACTGCCAGTTGGAGGGCGCTGTTACTTTGCTAAGCTGCACAGCGGTGACTTTGTACTCTGGGCAATTGGTGGCCCAGTCGCTATTGTCGGTGGTGATAACATTGGCGCCGGATACTGGATGGTGGAAGGTGGTGTAGACCACGCCGGGTTTTACTCGCTCGGTAATATCGGCGCGCAGTACGGTGTCGCCGACTCTGCTGTTGATGCCTACCCAGTCGCCATGGTTGATACCGCGCTCTTCTGCATCATGTGGGTGAATCTCAATCAGATCTTCACCGTGCCATGAGCTATTGTCGGTGCGTCTGGTTTGGGCGCCTACATTGTACTGAGACAGAATGCGGCCGGTGGTGAGCAACAGCGGAAACTTGCGATTGGCGCGCTCGGTGGTGGGCACATATTCGGTCATGGCAAAGAAGCCTTTGCCGCGCACAAATTCATCGATATGCATGATGGGTGTACCTTCGGGCATGTTGTCATTGCAGGGCCACTGGATACTGCCGAGCTGCTCTAATCTATCGTATGACACGCCATTAAAAGTTGGGGTTAGGCGCGCGATCTCATCCATTATTTCTGAGGGATGGTTGTAGTCCATCTTGCAACCCAGGGCATTGGCCAGAGCCATGGTACCTTCCCAATCGGCTTTGCCGCTTAGGGGCGGCATGGCTTTGCGCACTCTTGAGATACGTCGCTCGGCATTGGTAAAGGTACCGTCTTTTTCTAGGAAAGAGGCGCCGGGCAAAAATACATGGGCAAATTTGGCGGTTTCATTAAGGAAGATATCTTGCACCACCAAACATTCGATTGAGCGCAGTGCCGCTTCAACATGCTGGGTGTTGGGGTCGGACTGGGCGATATCTTCGCCCTGGCAATATAAACCTTTAAAGTCACCGTCCAGCGCTGCATCAAACATATTAGGGATTCGCAGGCCCGGCTCGGAATCTAGTGTGACGCCCCACTCTCCTTCAAATAATTTACGAGTCGCACTATCGGAAATATGGCGGTAGCCGGGCAACTCATGGGGGAATGAGCCCATGTCGCAGGAGCCCTGCACATTGTTCTGCCCGCGCAGTGGGTTTACGCCCACACCGTCGCGACCAATATTGCCGGTCAGCATGGCGAGGTTGGCAATGCCCATCACGGCTGTTGAGCCCTGACTGTGTTCTGTCACCCCCAGGCCATAGAAGATCGCACCATTGCCGCCGGTGGCATACAAACGCGCCGCGGCGCGCAGATCTGCGGCGGGTACGCCGGTAATGCTTTCGGTGTTTTCTGGTGAGTGGCGTTCGTCACCAATAAAGGCCAGCCAGTTTTCAAACTCCGGAACGTCGCAGCGCTCTTCAATATAGTCGCGCGCTTCTAGCCCTTCGTTCACAACAACATGGGCTAAGGCATTCAAAATGGTGACATTGGTGCCCGGGCGAACGGGGAGATGGTAGTCGGCTGTGATACGGGGCGAGCTAACCAGCTCAATCTTGCGCGGGTCTATCACAATTAGCTTGGCGCCTTCACGGAGGCGTCGCTTAAGTCTTGAACCAAATACCGGATGGGCTTCTGTGGGGTTGGCACCCATCACCACAACCACGTCGGCATCGGCGACTGAGGCAAAAGTTTGGGTACCGGCAGATTCGCCCAAGGTGGTTTTTAAACCAAAGCCGGTGGGTGAATGGCAAACCCGGGCGCAGGTGTCGATATTGTTATTGCCAAACCCGGCGCGGACCATTTTTTGTACCAGATACACTTCTTCATTGGTGCATCTTGAGGATGAGATGGCGCCAATACTATTGCGGCCATACTCTGCCTGAATAGCTTTAAAGCGTTTGGCGGTGTAGGTCACTGCCTCTTCCCAAGACACTTCTTTCCAGGGGTCGTCAATACTGTCGCGAATCATGGGCACGGTAATGCGGTCTTTATGGGTGGCATAACCAAAGGCAAAGCGGCCCTTAACGCAGGCATGGCCTTCATTGGCCTTACCATCTTTGTAGGGGGTCATGCGCACAACCTGGTTGCCTTTCATCTCGGCTTTAAAGGAACAGCCAACGCCGCAGTAGGCGCAGGTGGTGGTAACGGCATGCTCTGGCTTGCCCGCTTCAATAATACTTTTTTCGGTGAGTGTTGCGGTGGGGCAGGCATTAACACAGGCACCACAGGAAACACATTCGGAATCCATAAAGTCTTCGGCCTGACTGGCGCTGACTTTGGACTCAAAGCCACGGCCATCGATGGTTAGGGCAAAGGTGCCCTGCACTTCTTCACAGGCGCGCACACAGCGGGAACAGACAATGCACTTGGAGGGGTCAAAGGTGAAATAGGGGTTGGACTCGTCTTTCTCGGCCACCAGATGGTTCTCGCCTTCAAAGCCGTAGCGCACGGAACGCAGGCCCAGTTCACCGGCAGTGTCCTGCAGCTCACAGTCGCCATTGGTTGGGCAGGTCAGGCAGTCCAGCGGGTGATCGGAGATATACAGCTCCATCACGTTGCGGCGCAGCTTGGCAATTTCATCGGACTGAGTTTTGACTTCCATGCCGGCTTCTACGGTGGTGGTGCAGGAGGCGGGGAAACCACGGCGGCCTTCAATTTCGACCAGACAAACGCGGCAGGAGCCAAAGGATTTTAGTTGGTCTGTGGCACAGAGGCGCGGCACTTTAACACCGCTCTCGGCGGCGGCGCGCATAACTGAGGTGCCTTCTGGCACTGTGACTTCTACGCCATCAATACGCAGGGTCACCAGCTCGGTGCTGGTGCTTTCTGGAGTGCCGTAATCTGCTTGGGGTTCGTAGAATTCCAACATGCTATTTCCCTCCCGGGCTAACGCCTGTGGCGTCTCTTGATAGATCAGCGCCTGTGGCGTCTTCTAATAATGAGCCTGCGGCGTCTTGCACAAAAAAATCTTCCTGGAAGTGGGTTAACGCACTGCGCACGGGAAACGGTGTCATGCCACCCATGGCACAGAGGGAGCCCAGCTCCATGGTGTCGCACAGTTCATGCAACAGAATTAAATTATCATCGCGGTTTTCATTGGCCACGATACGGTCGATCACTTCTACACCACGTACCGAACCAATCCTGCAAGGTGTGCACTTACCACAGGATTCCACCACACAGAATTCCATGGCAAACCTCGCCTGCGCTGCCATATCGGCACTATCATCAAACACCACAATACCGCCATGGCCAATCATGGCTTTAATCGCCGCAAAGGCTTCGTAGTCCATGGGTGTATCCCACTGAGACTCGGGCAAAAATGCCCCCAGTGGCCCACCCACCTGAATGGCGCGAATAGGACGACCACTGTGAGTGCCCTGCCCATAGTCTTCAACCACTTCACGCAGGGTCACACCAAACGCCAGTTCGATCAGACCGCCGCGTTTAATATTACCCGCCAGCTGGATGGCCAAGGTGCCCCTCGAGCGGCCCATACCAAAGTTCTGATAGGCCTCTGCGCCCTGCTCCAAAATAGTTGAGATTGCAGCCAGTGTCAGCACATTGTTGACTACTGTTGGCTTGCCAAATAAGCCTTCAATCGCAGGTAATGGCGGCTTGGCGCGCACCATGCCGCGCTTGCCTTCCAGACTGTCCAGCAATGAGGTCTCTTCACCACAGATATAGGCACCGGCGCCCAGACGCACTTCCAGATGGAAGGTTTTGCCGGAGCCCTGAATATTGTCGCCAAGAAAGTTGGCTTCTACTGCTCGTTCGATAGCAATATTTAATAGCTTGTGGGCAACCGGGTATTCGGAGCGCAGATAGATATAACCCTGATTGGCGCCTACTGCCAGACCGGCGATAATCATGCCTTCGATCAGTTGATACGGATCGGCTTCCATTACCAGCCGGTCGGCAAAGGTTCCGGAGTCTCCTTCATCGGCATTGCAGACAATATATTTTTGCTCTGAGTCGCAGTCTAAAACCGTCTGCCATTTAATACCGGCGGGAAAAGCTGCACCACCACGACCGCGCAGGCCGGAGTCTTTTACCTGATCAACAATCTGCTGACCATCCATTTGCAATGCATTACTCAGGCCCACAAAGCCATTCAGGGCTTGATAATTATCCAGACAAACCGGATCACCCAGCCCGGCACGGGCATAGGTCAGGCGCTGCTGGCTGGCCAGATATTCAATTTTCTCAACCTGCCCCAGATACAGATGATGACTGCTGGCATCGGTTTCTAGGGCATCGAGAATATCGGGAATATCTTTATTGGTTACCGGCCCAAAACCAATACGCCCATCCTCAGTATCAACTTCAAGCAGAGGCTCTAACCAGAACAGTCCGCGAGAACCATTGCGCACTGGCTCAACACCGGCAGCTTGCAATGCACGAGCCACAGCTTCCGCACCAAGGGCCAGAGCAGTGGTATCCTGGGGAATGTAAATACTCATTTGGGCTCTCCCACAGGAGACTTTATATCAGCCATCAGATCATCAAAACGCTCGGCATCCACACGGGCATAAATATCATTGTTAATGCGCACTGAGGGCGAGCAGGCACAGTTGCCTAGGCAGTACACCGGCTCTAATGTAATAGCGCCATCTTCGGTCGTCTCATGATAGTCAATCCCCAGCAATGCTTTGGCATGGGCCTCCAGCTGGCGCGAGCCCATGGACTGGCAGGCTTCGGAACGGCAGATCTGCACTGTATGCTGGCCCACTGGGTGGGTTTTAAAGTCATGGTAGAAACTGATTACGCCGTGAACTTCAGCGCGGGAGAGATTAAGGCCGGTGGCAATCGCAGGCACTGTGGTATCCGGGACATAGCCCAGTTCCGCCTGAATGGCGTGCAAAAGCGGTAGCAGACCACCGGGCACGGCCTTGTATTGAGTCACAAGATGACTGATATCAGCGGTATTTTGTGCGCTTGTTTCCACGTCTAAACAACTCCTGTTGCTGCGTTACTCCAATGCTCTAACAATAAATACATAAAGCCAACCCTGTTTCGGGCGCAGTCTACCACCATAACCCCAGTAGTTTCGGGCCTTAAGCGACTCTTATTTATCTAATAAGGACCGCTACTCTACGCCTTGCCAGCCCCGAGTGCACGTGCATGAAAAGCCATATGCTCCCCTATAAACGTAGCAATAAAAAAGTAGCTGTGGTCGTATTCCGGTTGCAGGCGAATATCCATAGGGAAACCAGCCTTTTTTGCGGCCTCAATCAGCAGTGGCGTCTTTAGCTGCTCGTCAAGAAAGTTATCGGCCTCACCCTGATCAACCAGCACCGGCAGATGCTCTGCGGCCTGGCCTACCAGAGCGACAGTATCGTACTGGGCCCAGCTCTCCCGGTCGCTACCAAGGTAGTGAGTTAATGTCTTATCACCCCAGGAGCAATTTAACGGCGAACAGATCGGTGAAAATGCCGACACCGATTTAAACTGGCCCGGATTCTTTAACGCTATGGTCAGCGCGCCATGGCCACCCATGGAATGCCCT
>CAXAJC010000101.1:0-6812 GCA_963969005.1 uncultured Cellvibrionales bacterium
GTAGATGCCCCCTCGGGTGAACCATTTTCCGGGCCGACATTGTTTATTAAAGGTGAGACGTCCGCCTATATTCAGGAAAAACACCGCCCGCTGATTGCGCAACTTTTTCCCGCTTCCGAGGTTCAGGTGATTCTCGGCGCTGGTCACTGGTTGCATGCCGAGAAACCCGAGGAATTTAATCGTCTGGTAATTGAGTTTCTCAGCGCACATCAGTGAACAATTTCACCAATATATAGTAGAATCCCTCCCGCAACTTTATTTGTACTCTAATCCAATATCAGGAAAGCAAAATGTTTGAGAGTTTAAAGCCTGTTGGCATGGATCCAATTCTAGGATTGATGGCTGCATTCAGGGCGGATACCCGCGCCACCAAAATTGATCTGGGTGTTGGGGTCTATCAGGATGACCGCGGTCGCACGCCGGTAATGGCGTCGGTTAAAGAAGCAGAGGCCCAGTTGATGGAGTTGGAAACAACGAAGTCCTATCAGGGTATTGCCGGTGATCCGGAATATAATCAGCGTATTTTGCAGCTTCTGTTTGGTGCCGGGCACAGTATTCTCGACTCTGGTCGCATCAAGACTATTCAGGCTCCAGGTGGTTCAGGTGCGCTGCGGGTAGGCGCGGAAGTGATTCAGCGCGCTCGACCTGATGCCAAACTGTGGGTTGGTGTGCCCACCTGGCCAAATCATATTCCGCTGTTGGGTGGCGCTGGCTTTGAGATTGTCGAATATCCCTATTACAACCTCAATAGCCATCAAATTGACACCGATGCCATGATGGATGCCCTGCGTCAGGTACCAGCCGGGGATATGGTGTTGCTTCACGGCTGCTGCCATAACCCCACAGGTGCAGATCTGAGTAATGAGCAATGGGATCAGATTGCTGATCTGGCACTTGAGCGTGGCTTTATTCCCTATATAGACACTGCCTATCAGGGACTGGGTGATGGTCTCGACGAAGATGCCTATGGGGTGCGTATGATGGCAGATCGACTGCCGGAACTGGTTGTTGCTTCATCCTGCTCGAAGAACTTTGGCCTCTATCGCGAGCGCACCGGGTCAATTACTTTTATTACTGAAACTCCAGAGCAAGCTGATATTGTTGCGGCCCAGGCTATGTCTGTGGCGCGACAAATTTATTCCATGCCACCGGCCCATGGTGCTTTGCTGGTGTCACTTATTCTTGGTGATACGCAGCTGCGTGCTAACTGGGAAATGGAATTGACCGAGGTGCGCACCAGAATTCAATCTATGCGCAGCCTGCTGGCGGATAATATCCAGCAAAATACGGCGGGGGTAGACTTTAGTCATATCAAGCACCAGAAGGGCATGTTCTCATTTCTGGGGCTGAATACAGCCCAGCTCGATCAACTGCGGGAAGAGTTTGCTATCTATATTGTGTCGTCGAGCCGGGTCAATCTGGCTGGTATTAACTCCAGCAATATCAATTATCTCAGCGATTCAATTATTTCAGTACTGAAATAACCTAGCGGGCCAACTTGGTAATTAATGTCTGCAGCACCTCATCGATACCGAGGTTGCTGCAGTCCAGACTGATATCCGCATATTGCTGGTATAGTACTTGGCGCTCGGCAAACAGATCGGCAAAGCTTTGATCCGGTCGGCAGGCAATGCCGCGACTGGCAAAGTTGCTGACTCGCCTTTCCAGTTCTGGCAAAGTCACATCGAGAAATACCACTGTGGCGCCGGCTTTTAGGCGCGCCATCCCAGCCTCTGAATAAACTGCACTGCCGCCTGTGGAGACCACTTTGCCGGCGATATCCTCGCTGAGAAGCACCTGTTCTTCATATTGACGCAATGCCATGTAGCCAGATTGATCGCTGATCTGCTGCAGGGTTTTGCCCTGTTGCACCTGAATACTGATATCCGTATCCAGAAAGTCCAGACCCAGTTCTTTGGCAAGGAGAATACCAATAGTGCTCTTTCCTGCACCTGGCATGCCAATAAGTACGACTATTTGCTTGTTGATATGATTTCCCCCCACAGATCCAAGCCACGACATTAGCTAAATTGGACATAGATAACAATGTCGGCATTATGCCTGAAATTGCTTGAATTCATGCCACAGTCTGTATAATCAAATACTCACTTTTACAAGATACAGAATATGTCTCACTTTCAGCGTATTGGATTACTTGGCAGCCTCGATGTACCTGAGGTTGTGGAGTCTTTGCACAAATTGGAATCCTTTCTCAAAGCCCAGGGCCGCGACGTGGTCTATGAGCAGCAGGCTGCAAATCTGATCGACTGGACCCCTGACAACGTGCTGCCCATTGAGGAGTTTTCCGGCACTGTTGATCTGGGTATTGTGGTCGGAGGTGACGGCAGCATGCTGAGCGCCTGCCGCAAGATGGCCGCCTTTGGCATTCCACTGCTGGGGATTAACCGGGGTCGACTGGGCTTTTTAACCGATATTTCCCCTGATGAAATTGAACAGCGTGTGCTGCCGGTGCTGCAGGGGGAGTACAAACAGACCAAGCGTTTTCTGCTGGAAACCTCGGTGACTCGCAACGGTGTTGAGATCGGCAAAGGCACTGCGGTCAATGATATTGTGCTGCATCCGGGCATGTCCGTGCGCATGATGACGTTTGAATTGTATGTGGATGGCCAGTTTGTCTACAGCCAGCGCTCTGATGGTTTAATTGTTGCTACTCCAACAGGGTCAACAGCCTACGCGCTATCGGCTGGCGGGCCGCTGCTGTTTCCTGAGCTCGATGCCATAGTAGTGGTGCCATTAAACCCCCACACATTGAGCAGCAGGCCTGTTGTGCTCAATGGCAGCGCCCAGATTGAGATCAGAGTAAGTTCCAGAAATGAACTGCATCCGCTGATTACCTGCGATGGTCACAATGACTTTGGTACTGAGCCAGGGGATATTATTACCATCAAAAAACACAGTAATGATATTTTGCTGATCCACCCCAAGGATAATAATTTTTATGGGGTCTGCCGTTCCAAACTGGGCTGGGGCAGTCGTTTGGGCGTAAAGAAAACATCACATCAGGAAACCTAGGACCCATGACGCAACATTTTAAATGGCGGACCGCTGTCAAGCGCTACCCTGCCGTATCCATGTTGGCTGTTGCCAGTATTTTGGGAGCAGGCGTTGCCAGTGTCGGCGGGCCAATGATGCACTCCCTGATGTTTGGTGGTCTCCAATACGGTGAGTTCTGGCGCCTGTTAACACCGATATTTTTGCATTTTGGTCTGGCCCATTTGGCATTTAATCTTTTGTGGTTGAGCATACTTGGCTCGCGTATTGAGCAGCTTTCAGGGTCTGTGCACCTGCTGATGGTGGTTATTGTCAGTGGTGTTTTTTCTAATATGATTCAGGTTGGCTGGGGCGGCTCAGCAATGTTTGGTGGCATGTCGGGTGTTGTCTATGCACTGCTGGGTTATATTTGGATCAAAGGCAGATTTGTTCCCGAACCTGGGCTGCAGCTGCCGCCTGGGGTATTGGGCTTTATGCTGATCTGGTTGCTGGTCGGCATGTCCGGGGTGCTGGAAGTGGTACTTGGCGTGGGCATTGCCAATGGTGCCCATTTTGGCGGTTTTGCCATTGGCCTGTTACTGGGTCTGGTGTTTGGTTTGTTATCGGCGGCTAAGCGATCCTGAGAATTTTAGTTGTAGGTATTTAGGGAGTATTTGTGGATTTAAAGCAGTTGTTAGACAGTATTACCCCGGAGGTTTATGAGAGCCTTAAGCGAGCCATTGAACTGGGTAAATGGCCCGATGGCCGAGTGCTTGGCTCCGGGCAGAAAGAGCTCTGTATACAGGCCGTGATTGCCTATGATGCGCGCAAGCCCGCAGATCAACGCACCGGCTATGTGCCGCCAAAAACCACAGCCTGTGAGCCTCCAGCGCCTGATGATGACCGGCCTCAACCTATTCAGTGGAAAGAATAATGTCGATACAAGCGTCAGGCCATCTGGCCAAAATGGATGTGCAGCTGGCGGAGTTGGTGCAGTATCAACTGCCACTGGACGACCAGAGAATCCCCTTAAATGATTTGATTGGCAGCAATATTGCCATTGAACATGTGGGCGATATTCACTGTATTCACTGTGGCCGCCGCTCTAAAAAAAGTTTTAGCCAGGGCTACTGTTACCCCTGTTTTACCAAATTGCCCCAGTGCGATACCTGCATTATGAGTCCGGAGCGATGCCATTTTCACCATGGCACTTGCCGGGATCCGGACTGGGGTGAGAAATACTGTTTTACCGATCATTTTGTCTATCTGGCCAACAGCTCCGGTGTCAAAGTTGGCATTACCCGGGGCACCCAGTTGCCGACTCGCTGGATTGATCAGGGGGCCACTCAGGGGCTGCCGATCTTCAGAGTTCAGACCCGCTATCAGGCCGGCCTGATTGAAGACTGTATCCGAGAGCATGTGGCTGACAAAACCAGCTGGCAGAAAATGCTTAAGGGCGATGCAGAGCCAGTAGAGCTGGCAACTATTCGCGATGATCTGATGGCAAAGTCGGAGTCTGGACTGGAGCTGCTGGAGCAGGAATTTGGTCTGCAGGCGCTGCAGCGCCTTTACAGTGAAACCACCACCGAGATCAATTTTCCGGTCAGGGAATTCCCGGAAAAAGTGAAGAGCTTTAACCTCGATAAGCAGCCGCTGGTGGAGGGTTTGTTAAAAGGGATTAAGGGCCAGTACCTTATTCTTGATAGCGGGGTGATCAATATCCGTAAATACACTGGCTACAATGTCAGTTTTTCAGCGAGCTAAAAAGGGTTAGAAACGTGAAAGATGGATTACCCCAAACCATTTATTTGAAGGACTACAAAGTCTCTGCCTTTTTGGTGGACAGCACAGATCTGGTTTTTGAATTGGGCGATACCCAGACAAAAGTGACCACCAGTCTGGCAGTAAGGCGCAATAGCGCCAGCGATGATCAAACCGGTGCCTTTGAATTAAATCGCAAAGGCGATGTTGAACTGCAATGGATTGAAGTAGATGGCAAGCGCCTTGAACAGGCCGAATATAGTCTCACCGATAACCTGCTGTCACTGCACAACCTGCCAGCCAGCTGTCAGATTAAAACCGAGGTGCTGATTCAGCCGCAACTTAATACGTCGATGATGGGGCTGTACCGCTCGCGTACTATGTACTGCACCCAATGTGAAGCTGAGGGCTTTCGCCGCATCACCTTCTTCCCTGATCGCCCGGATATTATGTCCGTGTTTACCGTTAAGGTAATTGCTGATAAAGCCGCATATCCCGTATTACTGTCCAATGGCAATGCCATAGAGCATGGTGATCTGGATGCTGGCCGTCACTTTGTTACCTGGCATGATCCATTTAAAAAACCCTCCCACTTATTTGCTCTGGTGGCCGGCACTCTTGCTGTGGTTGAAGATAGCTTTACCACCATGTCAGGTCGAGAGATTCCTCTGCAGATATTTGTCGAAGAAAAAGATCTGGATAAATGTGACCATGCCATGCTGTCACTGAAAAACTCCATGGCTTGGGATGAACAGGTCTATGGCCGCGAATACGATCTGGATATTTTTATGATTGTGGCGGTGGATGATTTCAATATGGGGGCCATGGAAAACAAAGGTCTGAATATTTTTAATACCTCTGCCGTATTGGCTAATCCAAAAACCACTACTGATGCATCGTTTCAGCGGGTTGAGGCTATTGTTGCCCACGAATATTTCCATAACTGGTCGGGCAACCGAGTCAATCTGCGGGACTGGTTTCAACTCAGTTTAAAAGAAGGTTTTACTGTTTACCGGGATTCACAGTTTTCTGCGGATATGAATTCGCCAACGGTGAAACGCATCGAAGATGTTAATTATTTGCGCAGTTTTCAGTTTACTGAAGATGGCGGCCCCATGTCTCACTCAGTGCAGCCAGACTCCTATATGGAGATTAATAATTTCTACACATTAACCGTGTATGAAAAAGGTGCGGAGATCGTCGGGATGTATCACACATTGCTGGGACAGGATCTGTATCGCCAAGCCACAGATCTGTATTTTGATCGTCATGATGGTGAGGCGGTTACTATCGAAGAGTTTGTCCGGGCCATGGAAGATGTCAGTGGTCGCGATCTCACCCAGTTCCGCCGCTGGTATAAGCAGGCAGGTACGCCGGTGCTGAGCGTGCGCACTGACTACAATGCCGGGGCCCAGACCTATAGTCTGGAGTTTGAACAGAGCTGCCCGGCAACACCTGGGCAGACAGAAAAGTTGCCCTTTGTTATTCCAGTCAGGCTCGGCCTGTTGGGCGAGAATGGCGAAATTCCCCTTAACCAGGCCGGTGACTGTGAGACAGTAGTTGAATTGACCGAGGCCAAACAACAGGTGGTGTTTGAGAATATTGCCGAGCAGCCAGTGCCCTCATTGTTGCGTGGCCTGTCTGCCCCGGTAAAGCTGGATTATGACTACAGCCCCGAGCAGCTGGCCTTTTTGATGGCCAGAGATACAGATGGTTTTAATCGCTGGGACGCCTGTCAGACATTGTCTTTTTCGGTGTTGCAGCAACTGGTAGAGGATTGTATTGCCCAGCGGCCTATGGCCATGGGCAGTCAGCTTATTGAAGCCTTTGCTCTGTTGCTTGACGATCAGAGTCTGGATCCGGCCATGGTGCAGTTGATGTTGCAATTGCCGGGGGAAGCCCAGCTACATGAGCAGGCTGCTGAGATTAATGTGCAGGCCATTTATCAGGCGCGCAACTTTGCCCGTCAACAGGTTGCACAGGCATTGCAAGAGCAGCTGGTCGCAACCTATAACCGCCATAATATCGAACAGGTCTATGCGCCAGTGGCAGATCAGATT
>CAXAJC010000102.1:0-6804 GCA_963969005.1 uncultured Cellvibrionales bacterium
CGCTTTCAATAAATTTCTGGTATATTCCTGCTCAGGATTCGCCCACAGCTGCTCCGTATCACCCTGCTCAACTAATACACCATGGTGCATCACCAGTACTCGATCAGAAATATAGCGAACCACCGACAGATCATGGGAGATAAACATCATAGTTAGATTATGCCGCTCAACTAAATCAAGAATGAGATCTAACACCTGAGCCTGAATCGTCACATCCAAAGCCGACACCGGCTCATCAGCAATAATCAACTCCGGCTTAGTCGCGATTGCCCGACCAATCGCAATACGCTGCCGTTGCCCTCCGGAAAACTCATGGGGATACTTGCGCATACTGGCCCGAGCCAAACCCACATCATCCATCAACTGTTGCACCTGTTGGTCAATATTACTGCTATTGGCAAGACCGTGATAGAGCAGAGGCTCAGCCAGAGTTTGATAGACAGTCATACGAGGGTTAAGAGAAGCGTAGGGATCCTGAAAAATCATTTGCATGCGCTGCCGCCATGGCACCAGCTGAGATGAACTTAACCCGCTGATAGGGACGCCACTAAAACTAACGGAGCCAGATGTGATAGGCACCAGCTGCATAATAGAACGGCCGACGGTAGATTTACCCGAACCTGATTCGCCAACCAAACCGAGAATCTCCCCCCGCTGAATAGACAGAGAGACATCATCCACCGCTTTCACCTGACGCTTCTCAGCGCGGGCAGCAGAGCTGGAATAATCTTTAAAATAGGTTTTTAAATGACTGACCTCAATCAGAGGCTGACCCGCCTCAGCTCGACTGGCCATGGTTTTGGCGCCCTCGGGAATCGCCGCCAGCAAGCGCTTGGTATAACTGTCACTGGTGCGATAAAACACCGCCTCCGTCTCCGCGGCCTCCCGCACAGTGCCCTCGCACATCACAACCACATTGTCGGCAATACCAGCAACCACACCTAAATCATGGCTGATGAAAATCACTGCCATATCGCGAGTCTGTTGCAGCTGTTTAATCAGCTCCAGAATCTGCGCCTGAATTGTCACATCCAAAGCAGTGGTGGGCTCATCGCAAATCAAAAGCCGCGGCTCATTGATCAGCGCCATCGCAATCATAACCCGCTGACGCATACCGCCAGAAAACTCATGGGCGTAACAATTAAAGCGGGCAGGTGCATCCACAATGCCGACTTCATCCAGCAGTTCAATAGCTCGCTTGCTGGCCTCCTCCCGACTCAGGCGGCGAGCCTTATCCGGATGGTAGATCAGCGGTTCAATCAGCTGCTCACCAACACTGATAAAAGGATTTAGAGAAGTCATCGGATCCTGAAAAATAATCGCGATATCATTGCCGCGAAAATGTTGCATGCGCTCCGAGCTGCAGCTCAGTAGGTCCTCGCCATCGAATAGGGCAGTGCCGCCTTCGATTTTGGCCGGGGGTTTGGGCAGCAGATCCAGCAGGCTGTAACAGGTCACAGACTTGCCCGAGCCAGACTCGCCGACTATGGCCAGAGTCTCGCCACTGTCTACAGAGAAGCTGACATCGTCCACAGCTTTGACCACACCATCTCTGGTGTGAAAGTAAATTTTGAGTCCATTGACATCGAGAAGGGCCATTGCGCAGTTCCTGTATTAGTCTTTAGACGTGCGCGGATCCAGAGCATCGCGCAGGCCGTCGCCAAGAAAATTCAGGGCAAACAGGGTTAGAGATAAAGTGAGCCCAGGGAAGATTAGCAGCCAGGGATATTCCTCCATGGTTTCAACACCGTAGTTAATTAGCAGGCCCCAGGAACTCTCCGGAGGCTGAATACCCAACCCTAGAAAACTCAAAAAAGCTTCCAGCAACATAACGCTGGGAATAGTTAAGGTGGTGTAGACAATCACCGGGCCCAGGGTATTGGGAATAATGTGACGGCGGATAATAGTCCATTGGGACAGACCCAGTGAATAGGCCGCCTCCACAAACTCCTGCTTGCGCAGGCTCATCACTTGACTGCGCACAATGCGGGCCATGGTTAGCCATTCCACCGCACCAATAGCCAAAAATAGCAGCAGAATATTGCGACCAAACACCACCATCAGCAACACAATAAAAATCATAAAGGGCAGGGCGTACATAATATCGACAATGCGCATCATTAACGCATCCACACGACCGCCCACAAAACCGGCAATAGCACCCCAGAGTACCCCAATCACCAAAGCCACCGCAGTGGCGATAAAGCCCACCATCAACGATACCCGACCACCGTACATAATACGCGTCAGCATATCGCGGCCAAAGATATCCGTACCCAGCCAATGTTCCAGGCTGGGGGCTGTGGCACCCAGCATCAGGTTTTGCTCCTCATAACCATAGGGCGCGATCCAGGGCGTGAGCAGAGAGACAATACAGAGCAGGGCTATAACCCCAAGACCAAACAGAGCGAGATAGTTTTTGCTCAGTTTGATCCAGGCATCCCGCCACAATGAGCTGCCTTTTTCTTCCATAGCGTGCAACTTATCCATTAGCTCTCTCCTCCAGCCTGCTGGCGCAGTTTGGGGTTGAGCCACAGAGCGAGCATATCCGAGAGTAGATTAAATAGAATAATCAGCGTGGCAAAGAACACCGTCATACCCAGTATCATGGTGTAGTCGCGGTTAAAGGCCGCCTGCACATAGAAGCGTCCCAGCCCCGGAATCTGGAAAATAGTCTCCACCACAAAGGAGCCTCCCAGCAGACCGGCAAAAGCTGGCCCCAAAAATGCGACCACCGGAATCAAGCCACCGCGCAGGGCATGCTTGAAAATAATCAGTGGCTCGGACAGGCCCTTGGCTCTGGCAGTGCGAATATAATCCTGGGACAGAACCTCAAGCATGCCGCCACGGGACAACCGCGCTATATAGGCAGCATATCCTGTACCAAGGGTAATAGCCGGCAGAATTTTATCCCCGGGAATATCCCCCCAGCCGGAGACCGGCAGCCATTCCAGATGAATACCAAATATCAGAACCAATATTGGCCCAAGCAGAAAAGAGGGCATGCAGATACCCAGCATGGCCGCTGACATGGGCAGATAGTCCTGCATGGTATTGGGACGCATGGCCGCGAGCACACCGGCACTAATACCAATAATCAGCGCCACCAGCATGGCATACATAGCCAGTTCCGCGGTAGCTGGCAGGCCCGCAGCAATCAGCTCATTGACTGTGCGCCCGGAATATTTAAAGGAAGGCCCAAGATCCCCCTGCAGTACATCACCCAGATAGCTGACGTATTGCTGCCACAGTGGTTGATCGAGATTGTACTGGGCCTCCAACGCGCGGATAACCTCTGGTGGCACCGCCTTGTCTGCGGAGAAAGGGCCGCCTGGAGCACTGTGCACCAGAAAGAAAGTGGCACTGATAACAATCAGCAATACAGGAATGGCCTGTAGCAGACGGTTAAAGGCAAATCGAAGCATTATTGCTGGCTCCCAACATCAGACTCGAGGTAGATTTCGCTAAAGGACGGTTGATTGAGAATATTGCCACTAAAGTTCTTTACCGAAGGGTCCACCAGACTTTTAGAGGTATAAATATAGATAGGTATCACCGGCATATCGGCCAGCAGCATCTTCTCAGCCTGAGTAAAAATTTCCAGTCGCTCCTCGTGGGTTTTAGCCTCCGGGGCATGTTTTAAAATCAACTCATCATAGACCGGGTTGCACCAGCCAGTGCGATTATTGCCACCATTGCAGAGAAACATATCGAGGAAGTTATTAGGGTCAACATAGTCGCCAATCCAGCCCGCTCTGCCAATCTGATAATCTTTCATGCTGACGCTATTAAGGTACACCTTCCATTCCTGATTGAGCAGTGTGACATCAATATTGAGATGTTTCTTCCACATCTGTTGAATGGCCACCGCCAGTTTGCGATGGCCCTCACTGGTGTTGTAGAGTATCTCGGTGCTGGGAAAGCCCTCGCCATTGGGGTAGCCAGCATCCGCCAATAGCTGTCGCGCAACCTTCGGGTCAAAGCGCAAATCGCTTTCGGGGTAATAACCCATGGTGCCTGGTGGGGTAATGGCATAGGCAGGTATCTGACCGGCTTTGAGAATGCGCTGAGTAAGCTGGTCGCGATCAATGGTCATACCCAGAGCCCGGCGCACTCGCTTATCCTGCAGCTGTGGGGTCTCTACATTGATGCGATAAAAATAGATACCCAGATAGGGATCGATACGCAGGGCAGGGTCGTTATTACTCTGATAGGTGGCAATTTTGTCCGCTGGCACTGTACCGCTGTAATGGAGTTGCCCGGCGCGAAACATGCGCTCTTCGGTAATGGCATTTTCAGTGGGGTAGTAGACGATTTCATTAAGGCGAACATTGTCTGCATTCCAGTAATAAGGGTTGCGCTCTACCACCACCCGGCGATTGATTTTCCAGTCCCGCAGCTGGAAGGCGCCATTGCCAACAATGTTGCCCTCATAGGTCCAGCGGGTGCCGCGCTGGTCGGCGCTGCCAAACTTTTCCACGGTGGCCTGATGTACCGGGTACAAACTGTAATGATCCAGCAGCTGCAGAAAATAGGGAGTCGGATTTTTTAGAGTCACCTGCAATGTCAGGTCATCCAGAGCCTTTACCCCCACCTGCTTAAAGTCGCTGATCTCGCCCTCGTAATATTCTTTGGCATTCTCAATAGAGAAGTACATATAGGCGTAGAGATTGCCCAGTGCCGGTTGCAATGCGCGCCACCAGGACCAGACATAATCATGGGCATTGTGTGGGTCGCCATTGGACCAGCGGGCATTGTCCCGCAGGTGAAAGGTGTAGACTCGGCCATCGTCGCTAATCTCCCAGGACTTGGCCACGCCCGGTCTGGGCTCAAGGGTTTTGCGGTCTTTTAGTACCAGCCCCTCCATCAGGGCAATAATAATTTTGTGCTCCGGCACGCCAGTGGCGATATGAGGGTCCAGGCTCTGAGGCTCGGTGTAATTGCCCCAGTGCAAGGTGCCGGTGCGATTGCCTTTGGAGACATTGTTTTCCGAACTGCCGCAGCTGCCTAGCAGCAGGCTGCTTGTCAGGATCAGGATGATGGCGGAGAGTTGCGAGGCGGTTGAAACTGAGACCTGCGGTTTCATTAAATAAATATCCTTAATTATTGTTGTGCCAAACAGCTACGCAAGCTGGTTTACTCAGTGTAAACAAGCTGGCTGGCGATGTGAAGAATAAGCCTCATCCAGTGCCAGCGCGATAGTTTTTTGACCTCATATTGGTTGGGATGTTGCACTTGCTGCGCAAACCTCGGATAATCCCGCGCTTTGCTTTAATGGTGGCCCCCTTTGGTCCCCTCGCAACAGCCAGCCGCAAACCCCGCCAGGCCCGGAAGGGAGCAACGGTAGTGGTTACGCTGTGTGCCGAGGTGCGGCTATTGGGGGTCATCGCCATTAGCCCTTCCAGCGCCCCAGTTATCTCCCTATAATGATCGCTTTAAACCGAAGCAGACTGTGCTATGAGTTATCAGGTCCTTGCCCGTAAATGGCGTCCACGCTCTTTTGCCGAAATGGCAGGGCAGGAACATGTGCTGCAGGCATTGATCAATGCTCTGGATAATGACCGGTTGCACCATGCCTATCTGTTTACTGGCACCCGCGGTGTGGGCAAAACCACCATCGGACGGATTCTGTCCAAATGCCTGAACTGCGAGGAGGGCATCAGTTCAGTGCCCTGTGGCACCTGTGCCAGTTGTGTTGAGATAAATGAAGGCCGTTTTATTGATCTGATCGAGGTGGACGCCGCGTCCCGCACCGGTGTCGATGATATGCGCGACCTGCTGGATAATGTGCAGTACACGCCGTCCAGAGGTCGATTCAAGGTCTATCTGATCGATGAAGTACACATGCTGTCAAAGCAGAGTTTTGCGGCACTGCTGAAAACCCTGGAAGAACCACCGGCCCATGTAAAGTTTCTGTTTGCCACCACTGATCCGGAGAAATTGCCGATCACAGTGCTGTCCCGCTGTCTGCAGTTTAACCTGAAAAACCTCAGTGCCGAGCGCATTACCCAGCATCTGCAGTTTGTGCTGGGAGAAGAAAAAGTGCCTTTTGAAGAAGCGGCACTGTGGTCATTGGCCCGTGCCGCGGATGGTAGCATGCGCGATGCGCTGAGCCTTACCGATCAGGCTATAGGCCATGGTGGTGGGCAGATCAATGAGACTGAAGTCAGCTCAATGCTGGGCACTATCGAGCGCAGCTATGTGGTAGATATCTGTGCGGCCCTGGCTAGTGGCACAGGGGCCGAAGTGCTGGCGGCTATTGCCCGCATGGCCGAGCAGGCACCGGATTATGATGCCGCACTGGCTGACCTGCTGTCGATCTGGCACCAGGTAGCGATTTTGCAGACCGTGCCAGAGGCGCTGGATAAAGGGGTTGCCCATTACTCCGAGCTGTTGGATCTGGCGGCGGTGACCAGCAAAGAAGATGTGCAGCTGATCTATCAGATATGTCTGCTGGGTCGCAAAGACCTGCATCTGGCGGCAGATCTTAAATCTGGTTTTGAAATGGTACTGTTGCGCGCTCTGGCATTTCGTCCCGATGCCAATCCGCCCCTGCGACAGAACACAGAGGCAGGCACTCCCCAGGAGGGGGAGCCACCGATAAAAAAGTCTGAACCTGCGGCTGCTGTAGATGGCCCGGTAGCGGCCGAATCTGCCCCAGCTGTTTCACCTCCCGCACAACTAACCCCGGTGCAGAATATTGACTCCAATGCCGCAGTGGATATCGCGCCTGCGGTTATTTCTGAAGAGCCCTCAGCGGCCTTTAACACAGAGCCCTCAGCGGCCTTTGATAAGGAGCCCTCA
>CAXAJC010000103.1:0-6731 GCA_963969005.1 uncultured Cellvibrionales bacterium
TTATGTGCTCTTAGAAATGAATGCGGCCCCACTTTTGAGAGGAGCCGCACCGAGAACACTTATCGACGTAAACCAAGCTTCTTAATTAGCGCAGAGTAACGTACAGCATCTTTGCCTTTTAAATAATCGAGCAATTTGCGACGCTGGTTAACCATGCGAATCAGACCACGACGTGAGTGGTGATCTTTCTTGTGATCACCAAAGTGACCCTGAAGCTTATTAATGTTTACGGTTAGCAGTGCAACCTGTACTTCCGGTGAACCTGTGTCATTTTCACAAGTTGCGTGTTCAGTAACGATTGCTGCTTTTTCTTCTGCACTCAGTGCCATGATACTTTCTCCAATATGCGGGTTAGTAAAATTCGGGTTGCCCGCGCATATTTACAGACAACCTAACATGAATTTTTTCGGTAATTAGCTCTCAACTACCAGTCTTTTCGGGGCTACTTTACCGTCTTCGGTAATTGTTCCTACACCTAAAAAAGTGCCACCCTCGCAAAAGACGCGCACTATATCGCCTTCTTGTCCATTGCGAAAGGCCTGAGTGGACATTACTTCCTGACCCATTTGGAAATATCCTGCCACAATATTGCTTAATTCCACTGCCATGCGGTCAGCAACTGCTATATCCATAGGTTTTAATAGATAATCCAGCTCTGGCGCTTCGCAGTTTTCACGGAGTTTTTCCAGCTCCGGCAATGTCATAGTCTCTTGTTCAGTAAAGGGACCGGCAATATGTCGGTGTAATACGCTGACATGAGCGCCACAACCCAGAGCTGCACCCAGATCCTCCGCAAGGGTGCGTACATAGGTGCCTTTGCTGACATGTACCTCAACATCCAGCTCGGCCTGAGGGCCGGGACGAAAATCCAGGATTTCATATTTGTAAACGTTAATAGTGCGGGCGTCGCGCTCCACCTCTATTCCCTGGCGGGCCAGCTTATACAATGGCTGACCATTGTGTTTGAGGGCCGAATACATTGAGGGAACCTGTTGAATTTCACCGCGAAAAGCTTCTATGGCTGTCTCAATCTGATTCTGAGTCAGGTTAGAGGCATCTACTTTTGAAACTGTATCGCCATCACAGTCACCGGTTTCAGTGGCGACACCCAGCACAAAGGTGCTGCGGTAATGTTTATCTGAATCTAATAAGAACTGGCTGAATTTTGTCGCCTCACCCAGACAAATGGGCAACACGCCGGTGGCCAATGGATCAAGGGCGCCGGTATGGCCGGCTTTGTTGGCATCAAAAAGATTTTTGACCCGCTGCAAAGCCTGGTTTGAAGACCGGTCAAGGGGCTTGTTGAGCAGGAAAATACCATTAACCGAACGACCGCGATTGCGTCTACGAGCCAAGTCTAGCTTTCCTCGCCATCCGGCTCGGCTGCTCCAGGAGTCTCTTTGGAGACCGCCAGGTCAATCAGGGCACTGAGATGCTGACCGCGGCGGCCACTCTCGTCATAAAAGAAGTTAAGTTTAGGTGTGATCCGTAGCTTGATACTGGAAGCCAATAACTTGCGCAGAAACCCAGAGGCACCATTTAGCGCGGCTATACCCTGATCAATCTGGTCTTGACTGCGATCGCCGACAAAACTGATATGAATTTTGGCGTAGGCCAGATCTCGGCTGATATCTACATCAGTCACGCTGAGCATGCCCACTCTGGGGTCGCGAACATTGTCGCGGATCAGCACTGCCAACTCTTGCTGTACAGCATCTGATACGCGCTCAGCTCTGGTAAATTCTCTTGGCATCTAGTTCCTGACCACTATTACAGCGAGCGCTGCACCTGAGTAACGTCATAGACTTCAATCAGATCCCCAGCCTTAACATCGTTGTAGTCTTTAACACCGATACCGCATTCCATGCCATTGCGAACATCCGCCGCTTCGTCTTTAAACCGACGCAGAGATTCCAGTTCGCCCTGGTAGATTACTACATCGTCCCTCAGTACACGGATTGGTTTATTGCGGTATACGGTACCTTCGACCACCATACAGCCGGCAATAGCGCCAAACTTGGGTGAACGGAACACATCGCGCACTTCGGCAATACCCACAATCTCTTCTCTGGTCTCTGGTGCCAACATGCCTGACAGAGCCTGCTTAACTTCGTCGAGCAGATTGTAGATAACGCTATAGTAGCGCACTTCAATCTCTTCTTTCTCCGCCAGTGCACGAGCAGAACCGCCAGCACGAACGTTAAAGCCCAGAACAATGGCACCGGTGGTCAGTGCCAGATTGATATCGGATTCGGTAATACCGCCAACGCCGGAGGCAACAATATCCACAGCAACTTCGTCTGTGGCAAAGTCATGTAGAGCACTGTTAATCGCTTCCAGGGAACCACGTACATCGGTCTTAACAATAAGGTTGAGCTTGTTGACCTGATCTGCACCCATATCGGTAAACATATTTTCCAGTTTCGCAGCCTGCTGTCGCGACATGCGCTCATGACGGGCCTTGGTGGCGCGCAGTTCAGCAATTTCTTTGGCCTTGCGCTCATCGACAACCACAAAGAACTCATCGCCAGCATTGGGGGCTTCATCCAGACCCAGTATCTCCACAGGAATTGATGGGCCTGCCTCTGCAGTTGGTTTTTTCGCTTCGTCGGTCATGGCGCGAATCTTACCTACGCTCTCACCGGCCAGCATAAAATCGCCTTTGCGCAAGGTGCCCAGTTGAACCAGTGCTGTGGCTACTACACCACGGCCTTTATCAACTCGGGACTCAACAATCACACCGCGAGCTGGCACATCAACCGGTGCGGTTAATTCCAATAACTCTGATTGCAGCAGCACTGCCTCAAGAAGCTCATCGATGCCTTCGCCTGTATGGGCCGATACTTTAATAAACTGCGTATCACCACCCCATTCTTCAGGGATAACATCTTTGCCTGCCAACTCAGTGGTTACACGCTCAGGATCTGCACCCTCTTTGTCCATCTTATTGATGGCAATAACAATGGGCACGCCGGCAGCGCGGGCATGTTGAATAGCTTCTTCTGTCTGGGGCATCACACCGTCATCGGCGGCCACAACTAGAATAACCACATCTGTACTCTGGGCTCCTCGGGCACGCATCGCTGTAAATGCGGCGTGTCCAGGAGTATCGAGAAACGTGACCATACCTTTGGGCGTGTCCACATGATAGGCACCAATATGCTGGGTAATACCGCCAGCTTCCCCTGAGGCAACACGGGACTCTCTAATATAATCCAGCAATGATGTCTTACCATGGTCAACATGGCCCATCACTGTAACTATGGGAGCTCTTGGTGAGTCGCCACCTTCAGCTTCCATGGTTTCAAACTGTTTGGCCAACTCGTCTTCAACGTTTTCATCTTTTGCCGCTACTGGGGTATGACCTAGCTCTTCAACCACCAGGAATGCGGTTTCCTGATCAATGACCTGATTGATATTGGCCATAACACCAAGTTTCATCAGCTCTTTGATTACCGCACCGGATTTAATCGCCATGCGCTGAGCCAAGTCACCGACGGTGAGCTCCTCAGGGATTGCGACGTCCAATATCTTTTTCTCCACTGGGCGTTGGAAAGTGTGCTTGTTATCAACCTTCAGGGCCACAGAACTGGAACGCAGGCGACCTTTTCTGCCGCGGTCATCGAAACCATCATCAAGCTGCAGGCGACCTTTCTTTTTGCCGCCTTTGCCGATGGGTTTCTTAACGGTTTTCTTGCCCAGCTTGTCTTCATCATCCGGTGAAACTGGCTTGCCATGTCGACGACCTTTGTCGTGGACAGGCTCTGAAGCTGGCGCAGCTTTGGTTGGCTTGGCGGCTTTCTTGGCCTCGTCACGCTCCAGTGCAGAAGCAGCTTCCGCAGCTTTGCGCGCTTCTTCCTCATGTTTGGCTATGGCTGCGTCTTCAGCTGCAGCCTTAGCTTCGCTCTCGGCTTTGCGACGGTTCTGGATAGCGCTTAGGCGTCGTTCTTCAATATCATCAATACCGGAGCTTTTACCCGCGGAGCGCTCTGCAACAGCTTCTTCCTCTGGCGCCTGTTCTACTTCTTGCTCTTGCGCAGCTGCGGCCTCGGCAGCGGCCTCTAACTCAAGACGTGCTTTCTCTTCTGCTTCAGCTGCAGCCTGAGTTTCCAGCTCTTCATCGCTACGCTTGATATAAGTGCGTTTTTTGCGCACTTCGATATTAACGGTTTTACGATTGCCAGATTTCAATGTGCTGACAGTTTTGCGTCGCAGAGTGATTTTCTTCGGTTCACCTGAGCTCTCGCCGTGCAGGCCTTTTAGGTAGGCCAGCAGGGTTTGCTTCTCATCATCCGAGACAATCGCATCGGCTGCACTGTGATTTAGACCTGCTTCTTTCATTTGCATCAGCAAACGATCGACTGATGCGCCTACGGTTTTTGCTAATTCACTTACTGTAACTTCAGCCATTATTTTTCCTCTATTACCGCTCGATTAATTATTCACCCTGCTCTTCAGCAAACCAAGGTGCACGAGCAGTCATAATCAACACTGCTGCTTTCTCTTCATCCATATCATCAATATCCATGAGGTCGTCTACGGCCTGTTCGGCCAGATCTTCCATGGTGACAATACCTTTTGCAGTTAACTTGTAAGCCAATGCAGAGTCCATACCTTCCATTGTCAGCAGGTCTTCAGCTGGCTCTGTTTTGGTCAATTCTTCTTCACTGGTTAGTGCCATGGTCAACAGGGCATCTTTGGCGCGAGCACGCAACTCTTCGGCGATATCTTCATCAAAGCCCTCTATTGCACTCATCTCCTCAAGCGGGACATAAGCAACTTCTTCAAGGCTTGTGAAACCCTCTTCCACCAGAACCACAGCAACGTCTTCATCAACGTCGAGTGCGGTCATCAGGCTCTCAACAAAGTTTGATGACTCAGCTTCCTGTTTCTGCTGAGCATCTTCAATGGTCATTACATTGATATTCCAGCCAGTCAGCTCAGAGGCAAGACGCACATTTTGTCCGCCTTTACCAATGGCCTGGGCCAGATTTTCTTCGTTTACGGCAACATCCATGGAGTTGGCATCTTCATCAACAACAATGGATTCAACTTCCGCTGGAGCCATAGCATTGATCACCAGCTGGGCGGGGTTGTCATCCCACAGTACAATATCTACTCGCTCGTCATCCAGATCGTTGGAGACGGCCTGAACACGGGCACCGCGCATGCCAACACAAGCACCAACAGGATCAATACGAGCATCTTTACTCTTTACAGCGATTTTAGCGCGCTGACCCGGATCTCGAGCAGCGCCTTTGATTTCAATAATGCCTTCAGAAATTTCCGGGACTTCGATCTGGAACAACTGGATCAGCATTTCTGGCGCAGCTCTGGATACCAGCAGCTGGGGCCCGCGAGTATCTTCGCGAATAGCGGTTAAAATGACCCGGGTACGATCATTGATGCGGAAAATTTCCCGGCCCACCAACTCTTCCCGAGGCAACATGCCCTCAGCGTTATCACCAAAGTCCACCACAATGTGATCACGGGTAACTTTTTTGACTGTGCCGCTCAGCAATTCACCAACACGGTGGCGGAAACGACTGATAATCAACTCCCGCTCAGCATCTTTAACCCGCTGCACTATCACCTGCTTGGCGGTCTGCGCAGCAATACGCCCAAAGGCAATGTTTTCAACAGTCTCTTCAAAGGTATCACCAACTTTTAATGTTGGGTCCTTTTCTGCAGCTTCTTCGGTAGTGAACTGAGTACCCAGCTCCGCCAGCACATCATCGGCAACCACATCCCAGAACCGGAACGACTCATAGTCACCCGTCTCGCGATCAATAACCACACGAATATTAGCGCCCTCTTCGTAGCGCTTTTTGGTGGCCATAGCCAGTGCCTGCTCAATTGCTTCAAAAATAATACCCTGGTCCACGCCTTTCTCGTTGGACACAGCTTCAGCAACCATTAAAATTTCTTTACTCATCGTTCAAACTCCACATGCCTCAGAATCGAGGAACCACGTTAGCCTTCTCTATACCTTCAACCGGAAACAGAAATTCATGATCTGTTACCACCAAAACAATCTCGTCGTTATCAATACCCGTCAGACGACCTTTAAAGTTGCGGCGCCCCTCATAGGGAAAGCGCAACCTCAGCGAAATATCTTCGCCGATATACTGTTCATACTGATTCAGCTCATAAAGAGGTCTGTCCATGCCCGGCGAAGACACTTCCAAAATATACTCACCGTTAATAGCTTCCTCTACATCTAGGACCGCACTGGCCTGACGGCTGACTCGCTCGCAGTCATCGACACCAATACCGTCTTCTGCACGATCTATATAAATACGCAGCAGCTTGGTCTTGCCGCCAGTCTGAAGTTCAAGACCCCACAACTCGCATCCCAGAGCTTCAACCACAGGCCCAAGCAATTGCTTTAGTTCGCTATTGGCCACAGCCATGGTTATCTCCTACACACAAAAAATGGGCCAAAGGCCCATTTATCAACATCTAAAGAAAAGCCCCAAAATGGGGCTCCTCGATTTGCGCCGGACCCGACGCGAATTTTCATAGCGGAAATTCTGATTTACTTTGCAAATAGACTGCAATAATCAGGAGCTCCCTTTTCCACCCAGTAATGCAAGCATAGACAAAATTTATCAGCTATAGATTACGTCCTGTGTCCGTCATTTTTATAAAACATCAAATTGTGAACGATTTTATAAAAATTGGTAGCGGGAGCTGGATTTGAACCAACGACCTTCGGGTTATGAGCCCGA
>CAXAJC010000104.1:0-6638 GCA_963969005.1 uncultured Cellvibrionales bacterium
GTTATAGACCGTGGGCCCACAGACATACATGGTCACCCGTTCTGCATCCAGAGGGGTAAAGGGCTCTTTGCTTCTTGATAAGGTATTATATAAAGCTAGACTCATTTAGGCCTTCCAGTTATCCCGTAATCCAATAGTGCAATTAAAAACCAGATCGCTACTTTTACTGTCGCGGGTGAAATATCCCTCGCGCTCAAATTGATAATGTTTACCTGCTGCCACTGCTGCCAGATCTCGCTCAACCTTGCAGCCAGAAATGACCTGTAATGACTGTGGATTGATATGCTCCAAAAAACTCTCCTCACCAGCATCAGGTGCGGCCTGATTAAAAAGCCGATCATAAATCTTTACTGTGCAGTCAGCGCTATCAGCGGCAGACACCCAGTGGATAACACCACGTGCCTTGATACCCTCTGGCGCATCAGCACCTACAGTGTCAGGAACAATAGAACCAATAACCTCGCTAATATTGCCGCTGGCATCTCGAATCACCTTATCGGCGCGAATAATATACGCACTACGCAAGCGCACATAGTCACCAATCACCAGGCGTTTAAATTTCTTGCGCGACAAGGTTGTGTCTTCGCTAAAGTCATTGCGATCAATATAAATCTGCTGGGCAAATGGCAGGCTGCGCTCACCTAAATCATCGCGATTGGGGTGGCCTGGAACAACAAATTCTTCTCTTGTATCTGCCGGGTAATTAGATAGGGTCACCAGCAGCGGGTTAATCACGCACATAGCGCGACGGGCATTGTTATTGAGGTCATCGCGAATAAAGTGCTCAAACTGAGCCATATCCACCACACCATCTGTTTTGGCGACAGCCAGGCTATCGCAGAATTCACGAATCGCAGCAGCACTGACACCGCGGCGGCGCAGGCCGCTAATCGTGGGCATACGGGGATCATCCCAGCCTTCCACATGCTGCTCATCCACAAGCTGTTTAAGCTTTCGCTTGCTGGTGACCGTGTAATTGAGATTAAGGCGGCCAAACTCATACTGACGAGGCTTGGATGGCAGCGGCAGATTGGCCACAAACCACTCATACAGCGCTCTGTTGGCAGCAAACTCCAATGTGCAGATGCTGTGACTCACGCCTTCAATAGCATCTTCCTGACCATGGGCAAAGTCATAGGAGGGATAGATATTCCAGGTATCACCGGTGCGCTGGTGGGCCATTTTCTTTATCCGGTACATCACTGGGTCGCGCATATTAATATTGGGCGATGCCATATCAATCTTGGCCCGCAAGGTCATACGGCCTTCGTCAATCTCACCGTTTTTCATTTGCTCAAGCAATGCCAGGCTCTCGGCTGCCGGACGCTCTCTGAAGGGGCTGTTTTTGCCCGCCTCGGTCAAGGTGCCGCGATACGCGCGCATATCCTCAGCATTAAGTTCACAGATATAAGCGAGATTCTTATTAATCAGATACTGAGCCCAGCTATACAGCTGGTCAAAATAATTGGAGGCGTAGCAGATATCACCCTGCCACTCAAAGCCCAGCCAGCGCACATCTTCAATAATGGCATTGACGTACTCTTCATCCTCTTTCTCGGGATTAGTGTCGTCAAAGCGCAGATTGCAACCACCTCCATACTGCTCTGCAAGACCAAAATTGACGCAGATTGATTTGGCATGGCCAATATGCAAGTAGCCATTGGGTTCAGGTGGAAAACGGGTAACTACCTTGTTAATCGTTCCAGCCTCCAGATCGGCATTAATCACTTGCTGAATAAAGTTAATCGGTTTTTCTGTATCGGTCATGGCATTAAAAACGGCTGGGAGAATAAGCGGGCGATTATAGCCTCCAGCCGCATTGCAATAAACAAAAAGCCCCCATTTACAGTGAAAATTGCAAACATTGGTTTAAATTGCATTGGTTACAAACTAAAATGCACCTCTACATCAACAGCAAGCAAGAACACTCACCTCAAATTTGGATTTCTTATGATTACCTTGACCACCAACATGGGCGATATTTCCATTGAACTGGATTTTGACAAAGCGCCAATTACTGCGGCTAACTTTCTGCAATATGCCCGCGACGATTTTTATACAGGTACCATTTTCCACCGTGTGATTAACGGCTTTATGGTTCAGGGTGGCGGCATGGACACAGATATGCGCGAGAAAGCCAGCCGAGAGCCCATTGAAAATGAAGCTGACAATGGCCTGAAAAATGAAATCGGCAGCCTGGCTATGGCCCGCACCGGTGAGCCTCATTCTGCGTCATCACAGTTTTTTATCAATGTCGCCGACAACGGCTTTCTCAACCACAGCGGCAAAAATATGCAGGGTTGGGGCTATGCAGTATTTGGCAAAGTAGTTGATGGCATGGATGTTGTTGAAGCCATTAAAGGGGTTAAAACAGGTAGCGCAGGTCATCATCAAGATGTACCAGAGGAAGCTATTGAAATCACCGCAACAGTCGTTAGCGACGCCTATGCGGACAAATAGAGAGTAAACGCGCTATGCCCGCACTCTTTATTTCAGATTTACACCTTTCACCCGAACGCCCGGCTATTACCCGGGCGTTTTTGGTTTTTCTGCAACAGAGAGCAACCCAGGCATCAGCCCTTTATATTCTCGGCGATCTATTTGAAACCTGGATTGGCGATGATGATCCCGCCGAGTT
Organism: uncultured Cellvibrionales bacterium; assembly: GCA_963969005.1. Classification (GTDB taxonomy): domain Bacteria; phylum Pseudomonadota; class Gammaproteobacteria; order Pseudomonadales; family Porticoccaceae; genus HTCC2207. The sequence continues at coordinate 2,639 of CAXAJC010000104.1, forward strand.
AAGTGCTGAAATCCAGGTGGCCCTGCGCAATCTGACAGAAGCTGGTGTACCTCTGTTTGTGCAGGTCGGCAATCGGGATTTCCTGCTGGGGCCGGGTTTTGCCAGAGCTACAGGGGCGACAATATTGGCTGATCAGCATATTATCGCCCATTATGGTCATCGGGCTCTGGTTATGCATGGAGACTCTCTGTGTACCGATGATCTGGCCTACCAGCGATTTCGGCGCTATGCGCGAAATCCTTTACTGCAGTTTTGTTTTAAGCGGCTATCTCTGGCACGCCGGCAGAAACTGGCAGCGGATTTGCGCAGAAAAAGCGCTGCCGCCAACAGCAATAAAGCCAGTGCCATCATGGATGTCAACGGCGAGGCGGTTGATAACATTATGGCCAAACATAAAGTGACGACATTGATTCACGGCCATACCCATCGCCCAGATCGGCATCAGATCGCCATTGGCGAGCGTATTGTTCTGGGCGACTGGCACAGTTTGGGCTGGGTGCTGAGCCTGGATGACGATGGCTATGATCTGCAGAGTTTTACGATTCCAGCGGCGGAACAATAACCTGCCCCGCGGGTCGAAAAGCTGACTGGAAATTTCCCATACAATAGGTATTATTAGCCCATCGATAATTAATTGATTTAGGATATACATATGGAAACCGATAAGTACCGTAGCAAGGCAATGCCCCACGGAATTGAAAGCACCGCATTAGATGCAAATGTAGCCAAGGTACTACGCAATACTTACCTGCTACTGAGTGTGACTCTGGCATTTAGTGCTGTAATGGCCGGTGTTGCGATGGCTATTAATGCCCCCTACTTTGGACTCTGGACTTTGCTGCCCTATGCGATTTGCCTGTGGATGGTCGAGAAAAACAAAAACAGTGCCAGTGGCATTATCTGGGTTTTTGCTCTCACCGGTTGGATGGGCTTCACTCTGGGTCCGATTCTGAATATGTTTCTTGCTACCCGCGGTGCTGAACCTATTATTATGGCTCTGGGCTCCACTGCTCTGATCTTCTTTGCTGCCTCAGCCTATGTGTTGACGACCAAAAAGAATCTGAGCTTTATGACCGGCTTTTTAATGACCGGGCTACTGGTTGCCTTTGTTGCCGCCATTGCAAATTTCTTTTTGCAGATACCGGCGCTGTCCCTGACCGTTAGTGCTGTTTTTGCCCTGCTGTCTTCCGCCATGATTATGTGGCAGACCAGTGCCATTATTCACGGAGGTGAGCGCAACTATATCTCTGCCACAGTCACCCTGTTTGTAATGATCTACAATCTGTTTATCAGTTTGCTGCAGATCTTTGGCATTATGGGCGACGACTAAACTTTAGCCACAATGTATAATCTCAAGCCCTGCTATTTTTAGCAGGGCTTTTTTAATCTCAGAGCTTTTTAATGGGCAACAGTGAAAACTATCTCAACAATCTACCAGACTGGACTCCAGAGAGTGCAGAGCAGCTGGCCGCGCAACAAGACATTGTTCTCACCCCTGCCCATATAGATATCCTAATGGTTGCCAGGGCCTTTTACGGGGAGTTTGGCTTTGCGCCGTCGATGCGGCCCCTATGTAAATCCGTCGCCGATAGCCTCGGCGTGGAGATGGGCCGCAGCATCTATCTCAATCAACAGTTCCCCGGCAGTACAGCCAAGCTGGTGGCACTATTTGCTGGGCTGCCCAAGCCTAAAAACTGCCTATGAATCTGCCATTATCCAGCACTGAACTCTGCGCCATTAATGGTACAGCGACACCCAAATATGCTCCCAGACTAACCTCAGAGCAAATTACTGAGCTACTCCAATATGTTCCTGACTGGGACGTTAATGAGGTTAATGGCACATTGCAGTTGCAGCGAGAATTCGCCAGCGATAATTTTGTCGCATCAATGGCCTTTGCCAGCAAGATTACCGAGATTGCTGAAGCCAGTGACCATCATCCTGCTCTATTGGTGCAATATGGTTCCATGCAGGTCAGTTGGTGGTCCCACAGCATCAATGGATTGCATCTCAATGACTTTGTTGCCGCCGCTAAAACCGACAAGGCTTATAGTAGTTTATGAGTGTCGATCAAACCGATCCCAAGCAGTACCAACTCCAGCTAGATAATAAAATCACAGCCTTTCAGAAGACAATGGCTGAAGCCAGTGTCGATATTGGAGTTCCGACTGTGTACAAGTCTGCCCCGCTAGGTTTTCGTATGCGTGCTGAATTTCGTATCTGGCATGAACAGGGACAGGTCTATTACGGTATGAACCGCCCTGGTGAAAAGCGTCCCTATATTATTGAGGATTTCCCCATTGGCTCTCCTTTAATCAACCAGCTGATGCCCCCACTGCTGGCGGCATTAAATGCCAGTCCGGTGTTGAGTCGCAAATGTTTCTCCGCGGAGTTCTTAACCAGCACCAGTGGTGAAGCCCTGATTACATTAATCTACCATCGTCCACTCGATGCTGAGTGGGAGGCCGAGGCGCGAGCTCTGCAGGCCAGATTAAAGGTCGGTATTATTGGCCGCAGTCGCAAGCAAAAACTGATACTGGATCGAGACTATATTACGGAACGGCTGCAGGTGGGTGATCGAGAGTATATCTACCAGCAGGTTGAGTCTGGCTTTACCCAGCCCAATGCGCAGATCAATACGCAGATGTTGAATTGGGCCAGTGAGACTCTGGCGGACAATAGCACTGGTGATCTGGTTGAACTCTACTGCGGCAATGGCAACTTTACAGCGCCATTAGCCCGGCATTTTGAATCAGTGCTGGCGACAGAAATTTCCAAGGTGTCGGTTAACTCAGCAGAGTGTAATTTTGCTGCCAATCAGATTGATAATATTCAGGTGGTCAGGCTGTCAGCTGAGGAGTTTACCCAGGCTTTAAATGGAGAACGGCCCTTTCGGCGGCTCGCCCATGTTGATTTGCACAGCTATAACTTCTCTACGGTTTTTGTCGACCCTCCCAGAGCCGGGCTGGATCCAGATACAGAGAAGCTGATCTGTCGTTTTGATCGTATTCTTTATATTTCCTGCAACCCCAAAACCCTGGCGCGGAATCTGGCTGAGATCACCAAGACCCATAAAATTGAGTCTATGGCTGTTTTTGATCAGTTTCCTTGGACCGAACACCTCGAATCCGGAGTCCTATTGAGTCGTATTGGCTAGCTTAGTTTAATGTTAATCAGCTGCTGAGCGCCGGCCTGGATAAACTCGCTGTACTTGGCTTCAATGGTTGTGCGCTCCCGATTAAGGCGTCGTTTTTCAGATTTCTCCAACATTGCCCAGTCGTCTAGGATAGGAATGTGGGCAGTTGCCTCTGCCAACTGCTGGAACACCGTAAACTGCTCTAGCTCAGCCTCAGTGGCTGTTACTTGCTGGGATAAAAAGGCAATGCGCATGGCCGCTTCAGTATCGGTCAGATCTTTTTGTAACAGGGCTCTGGCAATAATTTGAATAGACTGCCGTGCATCGAGATTTTTGACCTGTAGCTCTGCCGTCAGCTGCTCTCTGGCAGACTCAACTTCAGTCTGTCGCGTTCGTAGTTTTTGCCACAAAAATAAGGCGTAGGCAGCTAGCCCAACCAACAGTACCGATGCCAACAGCATAGCGACAACAAGAAAATCCATATACAACAGTCTCTGATTAATAACGGTCGTATTATACGGAATTAAGCGATCAATTGGGCTTGCTGAGTATTAAACCGACTCCAAGACAGACTACTTAAGTGCTCAGCTTTACTGCCAGACATGGCCTTCATATTCAAGTAGCGTTGCGGTTTTCTGAGCCACTGCATAACCAAAGTGACTTTAACTTTATGCAATAACTCTATGTAATGAGATATCAATGCAGACAGACATGCCTGCCGCGGTTATCACATAGCCCCCATCGATAAAACGCTTATGGCGATGCATCTTTATCTTCATCAGAACCAGGTCCATGGTGGCGCTGACGGTATACAGCTCAAACGGACATTCACCCGCTATCCGCACATTCTGAACTACTTCCTAT
>CAXAJC010000105.1:0-6508 GCA_963969005.1 uncultured Cellvibrionales bacterium
TGAAGATTAATGATGAAAACAGCGGTGGGGAGTTTTCTCGTCATTGGCTATTAGTGTTGGTTTGTGCGGCAGGAATCGGCGTGGGTGTCTCCGCACTGCCCTTTTACACTCAGGGAATATTTATTGAGGCATGGATCGCCGACTTTGGTTGGACACGTGCTCAAGCCTCGTTGGGGATCTTGGGATCGACCCTAGCTCTCGCTGCAGCATTGCCTTTTATAGGTTTAATCGTTGATCGTTACGGCCTTGTAACGCCGGTCATGATTTCTTTGTTGGGCCTGTCACTCGCCTATGTTTTGCTCGGTATGTTCGTCCAGTCCATTGCTACCTTTGTCATGCTGGCAATGCTGCAGGCCATACTTGGTAGTGCCTCATCACCATTGGCGTATACCCGGGCGATCAATACCGTATTCGATAAACAACGGGGCCTGGCCCTTGGCATTGCTCTGTCAGGTGCCGGTGTGGCAGCTACATTTGGACCGACTTTGATTAGTAACGCTATCGAATCGTTCGGCTGGCGAGGCGCTTACTTTGCAATGGCCGCATTTACCCTAGTAGTGGGATTAATCATCGTTGCCGTCCTGTCGCGTCTCAATGGCGCCAAAACACCATTGAATATTGACACAGAAGCGGCTAGCCGAGACTTCAAAATTGCCAAGGCAAGTCGCACCTACTGGACAATCATGGCTGCGATATTTTGCCTGTCCCTAGGGCTTGGTGGATTGATGATTCACTTTGTACCCATTCTGCTCGAGATCGGCTTCACCACAAGCGCCGCCGCCAAAATTGCAGGTGTTATTGGTATCGCCGTTGTGCTGGGCCGACTCTTGGTAGGCTTCGCTGTTGACCGTATATTTGCGCCGCGGGTAGCCATTGCCATTCTATTCGCCTGTATCTCTGGCGTTTTGGCGTTGGCACTATTTGGTTCTGCGGTCGCAGTACCAGCGGCATTTGTTATAGGGTTTTCCGTGGGGGCCGAAGTCGATCTGATTGGCTATCTCGTGGCTAGATATTTCGGCATACATGCTTATGGGCAAATTTATGGCAGACAATACTCAACATTCTTAATCGCGACGGGCCTTAGCCCTGTCATCCTCGGTGCGGTTCGTGACGTGACCGGCAGTTATACAGGATCTTTATTTACCGCCGCAATTTTTATGGTCGCATCAGCTGCGTTGTTCGCAAAACTGCCAAAATTTGAACAATAGCAAAGCACTGCAAGGCTCAGGTTCGCGCGACATTTATATTATCTAATTAATACGAACCTGCAGTGCTTGCCAAAAACTCATTCTGGCAATCTCTTAACAACACCCCGAATTACGCTCGATAGTCAGGCTTGTGTGTGCCTATAGCCTTTCATGACCGTGGCCAGCAGGGATGCTCGCCTCGAGACTACAGGGATGTATTCACGGCGTGTCATGAAAGGCTATAGGCGCACGCGAGCTCGCAACGGCCTATGATTCTCGGCCACAACAGAGAGATCCTTCACTCCGTTTAGCATGCCCCGCGAGGCGATTTGGGTACAGGATGAAAATTTGGGAGTTGGGGTCGACGATCTAAGAATTGGGGTTGGGGATTTAACCGCAGCTGATACCAGTGCCGCGAAGGCCACAGTAGCCCCCAGGATTCTTGGCCAAATACTGCTGGTGATAATCCTCAGCATAATAAAAAGTTGGCGCTGGCATGATCTCAGACGTGATCGACCCAAAGCCAAGATCAGTCAACTGCACCTGCACTGACTCGGCAGAAACATTGGCAGCGTGCAACTGTTCAGGACTAGTGCAGTAAATAGCCGAACGATACTGCGAACCACGATCATTGCCCTGACGCATGCCCTGAGTAGGATCATGAGCCTCCCAGAAAACTGCCAGCAATTTCTCATAACTGGTTAGGTTGGGATCAAACACTACCAACACCACCTCAGTGTGGCCAGTCATGCCAGTGCAGGTCTCCTCATAGGTTGGGTTAGGAGTGTGACCACCGGCATAACCAACAGCAGAAGTCAGCACACCAGGCTGCTCCCAGAAGCGCCGTTCGGCGCCCCAAAAACAACCCATGGCAAAATAGGCAGACTCCAACCCCTCAGTAAAGGGGCCAACAATAGGCTGGCCGTTAATAAAATTTACATTGTTAATCGGCATCGACTCGCTGCGGCCTGGTAAGGCCTCTTCGACGCTGGGCATTGCTGGAGTATTGAAAAACATAATAAGACCTATTTTTAGATAGCCGCCAGACCGAGCTCAATATCAGCCTTGATATCAATAATATCCTCAAGCCCAACAGCGATACGCACCAGACCATCACTAATACCAGCTGCAGCTCGCGCCTCATCGGTCAGGCGGCCATGGGTAGTTGTAGCCGGATGCACTATGGTGGTTTTAGCATCACCCAGATTAGCGGTTAGAGAAAGCATTTTAGTGTTGTCGATAACACGCCAGGCCGACTCGCGACCGCCCTCAACGACAAAAGACACCACACCACCAAAATCAGACTGCTGCTTTTTAGCCAGTGCATGCCCGGGGTGATCTTCAAGGCCAGCGTAAAATACTTTGCTCACCTTTGGATGAGCATTAAGCCAGTTCGCCAACTCAGCCGCATTGGCCGAATGGGCCTGCATACGAATGCGCAATGTCTCCAAACCTTTGAGAAACACCCAGGCATTAAATGGACTCATGGTCGGCCCGGCAGCACGCAAAAAGCCAACCACCTGCTCCATTAGCTCAGAACTGCCAACCACAGCGCCACCCAGACAACGGCCCTGACCATCAATATATTTGGTCGCTGAATGGACAACAATATCCGCGCCCCAATTCAATGGCTTCTGCAACGCCGGGGTGCAGAAACAATTATCCACCACAAAGGTTGTACCGGCTTTTTGGCTGATAGCCACCAGCGCCTCAAGGTCAGCAATCTCAGAGAGAGGATTAGAAGGAGTTTCGCAAAATAGCATTTTGGTGTTCGGCTGAATTGCATTTTCCCAAGCCTCCAGATCAGCCAGAGGCACATAGGTCACGGCAACACCAAACTTGGTGATGTACTTATCCATCATCACCCTAGTGCTGCCGAATACATCCTGAGAGCACACCACATGATCGCCAGATTGCAGCAGTGCCATAATGACACTGAGCGCCGCAGCCATGCCCGAGGCCGTAGCAACACATTGCTCGCCCTCCTCCATCGCCGCCAGACGCTGCTCAAAACTGCGCACCGTGGGGTTGGTGTAGCGGGAGTAAACATTGCCCTGCAGCTCATTACTAAAGTACTTGGCCGCCATTTCGGCGCTTTCAAAAACATAGCTGGACGTCAGAAACATGGCTTCAGCATGCTCATTCTCATGAGTGCGCTGATAGCCGCTACGAATAGCTACTGTGTCCTGCCGATACTTATCCATTTCCTTGTCCATGTTTAATTCAAGGGTTTAGTGTAGACCCTTTAAGTCACACTATTATTGTGAATACCAATCACCTGGCCTTTTTTAGGCTCAACACCAGGGTCCACCTTTTGCTTGGCCGAATCATTGCGCAACCCGTCAATGCGATCGAGATAAGCCTTATTCACATCGCCAGTCACATAGTTACCATCAAATACCGAGCACTCAAACCGCTTCACATTCTCATTACCCTCTGTGCCAGAGGCAATAAGATCATCCAGATCCTGATAGATCATCCAGTCTGCACCAATAATCTGACCCACTTCATGGTCAGTGCGACCGTGGGCGATCAGTTCATTGGCCGACGGCATATCGATACCATAGACATTAGGGTAGCGCACCCCAGGGGCTGCCGACGCCATGTAAACTTTATTGGCACCGGCATCGCGGGCCATCTGAATAATTTCCTGAGAGGTCGTGCCGCGAACAATACTGTCATCCACCAGCAGCACATTCTTGCCCGCAAATTCCAGCTTTACCGCATTGAGCTTTTGGCGCACAGATTTTTTTCGCTCGGTCTGCCCCGGCATGATAAAGGTGCGACCAATATAGCGATTCTTCATAAAGCCTTCGCGCAGTTTTACACCCAGACGTTCGGCCAGTGCCTGAGCAGAGACGCGACTGGTATCCGGAATCGGAATCACCACGTCAATATCATGCTCAGGTCGCTCACGGAGCAGTTTTTCCGCCAACTTCTCGCCCATACGCAGACGGCATTTGTAGACCGAGATATTGTCCATCAATGAATCCGGACGGGCAAAATACACATGCTCAAAAATGCATGGCACCAGCTCGTGGTCGGCGGCACATTGCTGCAAGTGAATCTCGCCGGATTTATCTACAAACAATGCTTCTCCCGGCTCAAGATCGCGAATCAGATCAAAACCCAGACTGTCTAATACCACAGACTCAGAGACCACCGCATATTCACGACCAGCTTCAGACTCCCGCACACCAAAGCACAGGGGGCGAATACCATGGGCGTCACGGAAAGCAAACATACCGTAATTGGCAATCAGGCCAACCACCGCATAGGCACCGCGACAACGCTTGTGCACATGGTCTACCGCGGCAAAGATATCCGCGCTGCTAGGCTCAAGCTTGCCACGCATCTGCAATTCATGGGCAAACACATTGAGCAATACTTCAGAATCGGAATCTGTATTTAAATGACGCAGGTCAGCGCGGAAGATATGCTCGCGCAACTCATCGGCATTGGTGAGATTGCCATTGTGGGCCATGCAGATGCCATAGGGGGAATTTACATACAGCGGCTGAGCCAGAGCCGGGCCGGAACTGCCTGCTGTGGGGTAGCGCACATGGCCAATACCCACATCACCGATGAGCCGCACCATATGGCTGCGGCGGAACACATCCCGCGCCAGGCCTTCACCCTTGCACTGGTGCAGCTCGCCATTAGCCTCGGTAACAATACCAGCGGCGTCCTGCCCGCGATGCTGCAGCATCGTCAAGGCATCGTACAGCCGTAAATTTACATCTGAAGTTCCAGAAATTCCAACCACACCACACATGGGCTACATCCAACTCGTCAAGTAGTCTTTCACAGCGGTCGCCGCCTCCCTGCCCCAGGCTTCAAAGCCCTGAAGCAGCGGAATCAGCGATGACGCCATCCACCAAGGGTCCTCATCGACCGGCACTGCCTGAGGCAATACTATTACTATCGCCAGCACCACCAACAACCCTCTAAATACACCAAAAACTAATCCCAACGTCCTGTCCGTGCCACTCAATCCAGTCGAGCTTACTAGTTTCCCCAATAAAAAATTTGCCACAGAGCCAAGCAACAAGGTGCCGACAAACAACCCGGCCCAGGCCGCCAGCTGGCGCATTGAAGCTAGATCAATAAAGTTAACCAACAGCTCAGCCGCAGGTTCCTTAAACGCCATGGCCACCGCAAAAGCGGCAACCCAAATCACCAGAGACATAGCCTCTTTCACAAATCCCCGCACCAGACTGATCAGACCTGAGATTGCGACAATACAAACAATCCCTATATCTGCAGTTGCTATATCCATAAGTTACCCGACCAGTATTGCCTACAGTACCGCAGCAAAAATCTTTGACTCAACCTTGAGCTCACGATCAATTTTGCCCTGATCCAACTGCGCCCTGCCCTTATCAATATTTGGTCCCACCCACAGCTGATAGCGAGTTTTGTTTAACCCCTGCATATTGTTAAGAAACGCCTTAAAGCCTTTATTGCGCAGACGGTTTAACGCCGCGTTGGCATTGTCTTTATTGTCAAAGGTGCCCACCTTGATATACCAGCGCTTGGGCATATTCTTTTCATCCAGCTCAATGGGTTTATCATCAGCTGATGCCGGGATAAGTTTATCCACATCAAAAATAGCGGTCTTGAGGCTGCTGCCATCTACTGTTGTGGGGCGCACAGCTCTGTCCACAGCCACCACACTCATCTCTGGGGCAGCGGGCAATTTGCTGCTGCGGTCAACACGACTGGGGTCGGTAAAATCAAACAGTACCGGCAATACAATCAAGCCCAGTGCCCCCAGCACAAGGGATCCGACTATTCTCTGCTTCAAACCTTTACTCAATGCCGACCTCTGCCAAAATCAAATTTAATACCAGTGCAACCGTGTGGAAGGACCCAAAAACCACAATTCTCTGGGCCTCAGTGTCAACGCTGACAGCATCGACAGCCTGCAAAAAAGCCTCTTCAATAGATCGATGCAAATCCCCTGACTGGTCGGCATTGTATAACAAATCGAGCAGATATTGACCTTTGCTGGCCCTTGAAATCTGGCTTATTTCAGCAATATGCCAATGGCTAATAACCAGGCTCATGGCTTCGAGGATACCTGACCAATCTTTATCATCAAGCACCGAGGCTACTGCAACACTGGTGCCCTGCTGAGCAGCTAAACGTTGCGCCAACTTGGTCGCCGCTGCTGGGTTATGGGCCACATCTAAAATCACTTCAACGCCGCGAAAATTCAACCTCTGCTGGCGACCTCTAAGGCCAACCTGTTGTAGAGCTTTGCGGCTGGTTGCAACCTCTAACTCGATCCCCGCCGCCAACAGCGCCTGCAATGCGAC
>CAXAJC010000106.1:0-6460 GCA_963969005.1 uncultured Cellvibrionales bacterium
CCCTTAAAACCGTGGGCTGTCCTGCCTACATTTCCTTACAACCGCACCGCCTTCTGTAGGTGTTTTGAATCTATCAGCTTTTACTACGGTTGTCCAAATATTAGCCCTGTTCTACGTCTGGGGCGTCCAAATCAAACCCGGAATGCAAAGCACGTACCGCTAACTCGAGATAACGCTCTTCAATAACCACCGTAATCTTAATCTCTGATGTAGTGATTAGCTGAATATTAATGCCCTCTTTGGCCAGAGATTCAAACATCTGCGATGCCACACCTGCATGGGAACGCATCCCTACGCCTACAATAGACACCTTGGCAATACGGTCATCTGCATCCACTTCCTGAGCACCCAGGTCAGTAGCAATCTGTTTAAGTAGCTTTTCGGCCTGGCTCAGATCATTGCGGTGCACAGTAAAAGTAATAGTGGCCGAGTTATCTTTGGCTACATTTTGCACAATAACGTCGATCTCTATATTCGCTGCACTGATCGCGCCCAATACTTTGTAAGCCACACCTGGCTGGTCGGGAATGCCACGAATAGTGAGCTTGGCCTCATCGCGATTAAAGGCAATGCCTGAAACAACTGCTTTTTCCATCTGATCTTCATCCTCAAGAGAAATCAACGTGCCTGGGCCCTCTTCAAAACTGGACATTACACGCAGTGGTACATTGTACTTACCGGCAAACTCGACCGAGCGAATCTGCAATATCTTTGAACCCTGACTCGCCATTTCCAGCATTTCGTCGAAGGTAATTTTATCCAGTCGCTGAGCACGACTAACCACCCGTGGGTCTGTAGTGTAAACCCCGTCCACATCGGTATATATCTGGCATTCGTCTGCATTGAGAGCAGCGGCCAATGCCACAGCTGTGGTGTCAGAGCCACCGCGGCCCAATGTAGTGATATTGCCCTCTTCGTCGGCCCCCTGAAAGCCAGCCACCACAACCACCACTCCGGCGTCAAGATCGGCTTCAATACGATGGCCGTCAATATCCTGAATGCGAGCTTTGCCATGGGCATTGTCAGTGAGAATACATACCTGCGACCCAGTATATGAGCGGGCTTCAATACCCAGCTTTTTCAGAGCCATACACAGCAGTGCTATGGTTACTTGCTCGCCAGTGCTAACCAGCACATCCATTTCTCGCAGGCAGGGCTCATCGTCAATATCTTTGGCCAACCCAATCAAACGATTGGTCTCACCACTCATCGCCGATACAGCCACCACCAATTGGTTGCCGCTACGCTGGCTTTTCGCCACTTTCTCGGCGACCGCCTGAATACGCTCTACGGTACCTACAGAGGTACCACCATATTTTTGAACTATTAAACTCATCAGTCTCTATTTTTCTATTTGCTCGATTAAAATCGATTAAACTCAAAGAATTAAAGGGCGCAGATTAAACAGCAATTTGTCCCTAAAGTTAAGTGCTTGCTTTAGCTGAGGTTTGTTTCAACCCAACTGTAGACAGATTCCAAAGCCTCAGGCAATGCACTGATATCAGAAGCGGCGCCCTGAGCCATATCTGGTCGACCACCACCTTTGCCACCCACCTGAGCTGCGACATGCTTGAGCAGATCTCCTGCTTTGATCCTGTCGGTCAGGTTATTGGTCACACCAACCAGCAGCGCGGCTCTGTCATCATCAACTGCTACCAACAAAAATGCACCTCTATCAATTTTAGAGCGCACCTGATCAGCCACATCACGGAGACTCTTCGCATCTGCACCTTCAACCACTGTGGACAGTACATTAATTCCAGCAATTTCACGCAGGCCTGACATAAGGTCCGAGCCTGAGGCATTGGCCAGCTTGCTCTTTAATCCTTCAATCTCTTTGTGCAGACGGCGATTGTCGTCGACCAGCTGCTGCACCTTATCGACAACATTGCTGCCAGAGGCGCGGATAACAGTGGCTACCTGGCCAATGCTGTCCTGCAGTTCGTCACACAGAGCCACTGCTTGCTCACCGGTGACTGCCTCAATGCGACGCACACCTGCAGCCACACTGGACTCACCAGAGATTCTCAGCAACCCTATATCGCCGGTACGCGTCACATGGGTGCCACCACAGAGTTCGACTGAGAAGTCGCCGCCCATACTTAAGACCCGCACTTCATCGCCATACTTCTCTCCAAAAAGAGCCATAGCGCCTTTAGCCTTGGCCTCATCCATCGACATTACAGCTGTATCTACGCTGCTGTTACGCAGGATTTCCCGATTTACAATATGCTCTATCTGGCGGATCTGCTGGGGTGTTACCGCTTCATTGTGGCTGAAGTCAAAACGCAGCCTCTCGCTATTGACCAGAGAGCCCTTCTGATTAACATGCTCACCCAGCACTAGCTGCAATGCTGCATGCATAAGATGAGTGGCAGAATGATTGAGTGCGGTAGCCTGACGAACATTGGCATCCACAACAGCCAATGCTTGCTGATTCGCATTTATCTCGCCAGAAAGTACTCGACCTATATGCAAGTGATGCTCACCTGACTTACGGCAATCGAGAATCTCAACTTTGCCTGAGTCAGTTTGCATATAACCAGCATCACCCACCTGACCGCCGGACTCCGCATAAAATACTGTTCGGTTTAACAGGATAATGACTTCATCATCCGCAGCAGCACTGTCCACCTGCTCACCGGCGGCGTACAGGGCTACAATACTGGCTTTATTGTCCAGAGCCTCATAGCCGCAGAACTCGGTACTGCCCTCAACTTTAATGCTGTCGCTGTAATCAAGGCCAAATTGGCTGGCGGAACGGGCTCTGGTGCGCTGTTCTTCCATGCACTTTTCATAGCCATCCATATCCAGGCTATAGCCTTTTTCCCTAGCCACATCGTTAGTTAAATCTGTGGGGAAACCAAAGGTGTCATAGAGCTGAAAGATCAGCTCCCCAGGCAACACTTTGCCAGAGAGTTCGGCCAATCCGGCCTCCAGCACACCCATGCCCTTGTCCAGGGTTCGGGCAAATTGCTCTTCCTCTTTTTTCAATACATCGGCAATCTGATCGGCCATGCTAACAAGTTCTGGATAAGCCTCACCCATCACTTCAGCCAGAGGATCTACCAGCTTGTAAAAGAAGCTACCGGTAGCACCTAGGTTGTGTCCATGCCGCAGAGCCCGACGGATAATACGTCGCAGCACATAGCCCCGCCCTTCGTTGGAAGGCTGCACACCATCCACCACCAAAAAGGCGCAGGATCGAATATGGTCGGCCACCACTTTGAGGGAATTTTCCTGCAGGTCGGTGCAACCAATAACTCCAGCTGCGGATTTAATCAGGTGCTGAAACAGGTCAATATCATAGTTATTATGCACGCCCTGCATCACTGCAGCGATGCGCTCAAGGCCCATACCTGTGTCAATTGAGGGTTTTGGCAGCGGTGTCATCTTACCTGAGCTGTCCCGCTCAAATTGCATAAACACTAGATTCCAGATCTCGATATAGCGATCCAGATCATCGTCTTCGCTACCCGGGGGGCCACCGGGAATATCTGAACCATGATCCCAAAATATTTCGGTACAGGGACCACAGGGACCTGTGTCACCCATCTGCCAGAAGTTATCTTCATCGAGGCGCGACAGCCGCGCTGGATCAACACCAATTTCATTAATCCAGATATCTGCCGCTTCGTCATCGCTGATATGCACAGTAACCCATAGGCGCTCTTTGGGCAGCTCCAGCACCTGAGTCAGAAACTCCCAGGCAAAAGCAATCGCATCCCGTTTAAAATAATCGCCAAAGCTAAAATTGCCCAGCATTTCAAAAAAGGTGTGATGACGGGCGGTATAACCTACATTTTCCAAATCATTGTGTTTGCCACCGGCGCGCACACAACGCTGGGAAGATACTGCTCTGTTGTAGTCCCGCTTATCTTCACCCAGAAACACATCTTTGAACTGCACCATGCCGGCATTGGTAAACAGCAATGTCGGGTCATTGCCGGGCACCAGACTGCTGCTGGGCATAATGTTGTGCTGCTTGCTGGCAAAGTAGTTTAAGAAGGCGTCACGTATTTCGGCGCTTTGCATGATTCATTATTTCCAGTTTAGAGCCCAGCCATTGTGGCTGAAGCACTTATAAATTTGCTTCCGAGAATGTCTGTTCACTGCCTTTGTTGGCGAGAACATGAAGATGTAAATGGAAAACGGTTTGTCCGGCATCTGCACCATTGTTGACCACCAGACGAAAGGCTTCATCAACATCATGCTGCCTTGCCACTTCCCCGGCAACCCACATCAAATGGCCCAACAGGGCTTTATCTGCCTGACTAGCATCGGCCAGACGCGGGATTGGCTGACGTGGAATCACCAGCATATGCACTGGTGCCTGAGGAGCAATATCGTTGATCACAATGCATTGATCATCTTCATAGACAATATCTGCAGGTATCTCTCGATTAATAATTCGCGTGAATAGACTGGCTGTTGTCATGGTTTAGTGCTCGCAGTTATTTTTACTTGGCAAAGCTTTTAATTGCACGGCTTCTACTTGGCGCCGCCCGATGATTTTAGCTTTTCATCGACATTTAACTGTCGGGCTTCGGTCTCCAGCATGACCGGAATACCATCACGAATAGGATAGGCCAGGCCACTGGCCCGACAGACTAATTCCTGTTTACCTGAGTCATATTCCAAAGGTGCCTTACTGACGGGGCAAACCAAGATACTAAGTAGTTTTTTATCCACTGTATTCGTCCATTAAAAAACCGCACTAGTTTACGCAAAATACAGCCAAACTGCCATGACAACAGTGGGATTTTTGTTTGTGGAGCTGGCCGGCAGGCCAGTCTATTTGCTGGGAAGGGTCTCCAGCACCAGCTGCGGATCAATGCGCTGCTGATGCCAATTCATACGCCAGTCCAAATGGGGACCTGTGGCACGGCCAGTGGCACCCACCAGGGCAATGGGTTGACCACGAGTCACTCTGGTGCCTTCAGTCACCAGAAGACCGCTAAGATGAAGGAAGCTGGAGCTGAGGCCATGGCCATGATCGATAATCATTGTTCCGCCAGAATAGAATAAATCTGGATGAGCCAGACGCACAATACCTGCCGCAGGAGCAACCACCTCAGTGCCTGTGGGTGCCGCATAGTCGACGCCGTAATGGGGATTTTTTGGCACACCGTTATAGACCCTCTGGCTGCCATAGACACCGGTAATCGGACCAATCAATGGCTTTTGGAAGCCACCAAGAAAATCAACTTCGGAGGTCCTATCTTTGCGCGCCTGTCTAACCAACGCCGAGTCGCTGCGAATCCGTGCCAGATCTGCATCACTTGGTGTAACTGTCTTGGACGGCACTCCATTGACCCTCTGGATGGAATATTCCCGCTGGCTAACGGCAAATTTGTGCACAGTCTGCATTGACCCGGCATCAACCACTCTCAATTCGATAGACTCTGGGGCTTCTCTGCCAAGACCTAATATGAACTGGCCAGATGGCGTCGTCTGTAATGGTTTTCCATGATAGTAGGCAACTGAGCCTGGGGCGATTTCCCCCAGTACTAACCCTCCTTGCTGAAGGCTGCCCTGCAGGACCAATGGAGAAGCCTGCAGGCTAGCACAGCTGACCAATGCTAATAACAGCACCCAAGGAAAATTCATCGTTCATCTCCGTCAGAACTGATGTCCTCAAGTTTTGAGTAGGGTTCAATTGACTCGATCTGACAGTCACGCTTACTGATCAGCAACCTCAGGCTATCAAACTTTGCGCATAGTTGACTCCCTCGCGCCTTATAGGCAAAGCCCTCAGACCTAACACCTTTACACTCTCGCTTAAGCCGCAAAATCGCCTCTCTACCGCGACCAATATCAATAATGGCTGACTGATCATTGCTGAAATTGATACTGCGAATTCTGTTAAGGGAAATACAGCCTCTGCGAATACCCCATTTAGAGGAATCCACTTCGCCAATCGCCTCCATACGCTCAATAAGAGAAGGTGCCGCAGATTCCGTATCCTCCACAGCGGCCGACTCAGCACAGACTGCGCCACTTATAAAGGGTAATAGCAACAAAATAGCGCAAGTTTTCATCAACCGACTCGAATCCAAAAAACTGAGGTTGAAGTAAAACCAAACAGCCTGTCGGACGCAAGAGAAACAAGGAAATTTAGTCGAATATTTCCCGTTCTGGGGGGTCCTCAAGCTCTACATAGGGGTCAATGGCAGCCACTCTGCAGCTATACATACCCCCATCAAGGGCCTTGAAACGGCTAAATCTCTCACATACCTTGGCATCTTTGCGAATCAGCATATAGCCGTGCGATTTAATACCAGTGCACACAGATCCGAGGCGCAAAATGACTTTTTTCTTACCTCCGAGACTTATAATGGCGGACTGATCGTCGATAAAACTGATTTTCTTAATGCGGCTCAAGTCGAGACAGCCCTTGTGAATGCCCCATTTCTTTTCATCTATCGGATCAATTTCACCTAGACGCGCCATTAAAGAC
>CAXAJC010000107.1:0-6332 GCA_963969005.1 uncultured Cellvibrionales bacterium
AGTCAGCACTGCATGACTGGATGCCAGTTGCTCCAGCACGACCTCATCCACCTCAAGGCCACAGCGGCGAATGCACTTTTTAATATTTTGTGCAGCATTGGCAGCACAGGTAACCAGATGCACCTTGGCTTCCAGGCGAACCCCTGACATGCCGATGGGCTCGTGCACTCCTTCCTGCTCATCAATAATGTATTCTTGGGGCAACACATGAAGAATCTCCTGATCCGCAGGGATTGCCACAGCTCTGGCCGCATCTATGACTCGGTCTACATCCAGAGGCTGCACTTCGCGGTCGCGAATAGCCACAATGCCATGGGAATTAAGGCTACGGATATGGCTGCCTGCAATACCGGCGTACACGGAGTGAATTGAGCAGCCGGCCATCAACTCGGCCTCTTCAATGGCACGTTGAATCGAGTTGACTGTGGCTTCAATATTGACCACTACCCCTTTCTTCAAACCAGAGGATGCATGCATCCCTGTGCCGACAATTTCCAGTTCGCCGTTGGCTCCAATAGCGCCGACAATAGCCACCACTTTGGATGTACCAATATCCAGAGCAACGATCATATTTTCTTCATTTGTACTAGCCATAATTTATCCTCAACTGCCTTTTTTAGCCCTATACAGGCAGGTCAGCATTTTCCCTCAAGTGGTTCTGCGCGCTTGCCAATAAACCGTCTTTCCATGCCACGGCTAATCCATTGGGATAACGCAGATCTATGGTTGCAATGTTTTGTAATTCATTTTTCAGCCCCGATTCCCAAGCTAAAGCTAAACGCTTAAGTTTATCGCCCAGTTGATCGCGGCCCAGTACCAGCTCAATACCCCGAACTGTTGAAACTCGCCAAACACCCAGATTGTCCCGCTGCAATTCAGCCAGCTTGAGCCCGGTTGGCAGCAGTAACTGCGCCAGCATCTGATAGCTTTTCATCATCTCTTTAGAGCTGCCGTACTGGGCACGCAGCACTGGCAAGTCAGCCAGTGCACTGTTGTCAGCAATATTCAACTCTTCACCCAGGCGATTGAGAAAACCCTCTTCGCCCCAACGGGCAATGGGCACTTCTTCAACCACTTCAACACTGAGGGTCGAGGGCCATTGACGGCGAATGCTTACCAGATCCACCCAGGGATGGTCTTGCAGCACCTGACGCAGGTGATCTAGATCAATACTCAGAAAACCGCCATCAATCTCGGTACTGACCAGATCCACCAGCTCCTGCTGCTGCATATAAGTCAGCTCGCCAGCCACCAAAATCTCGGTAACCGGCTGATCCACTTCCCGGAACATCATGCTGCTGCCATACACCACAGCAACTAAAAGCGTCAGCGTAAATACCCGCGACAAGCTATCAATCAGCCTATCAAAACGCCCAGGGGCGGCTTGCTGCTGACGATTGGCTCCGCGGCGATTCTGAGTGGCCATTAGTTCGACGCCTCCAGTATTGCCATAACTAACTGATCAAAATTCATGCCAGCTGCCTTGGCTGCCATGGGCACCAGACTATGGCTGGTCATACCAGGAACAGTATTAACCTCCAGCAACTGGAATTTATCGTCGGCATCGACCATCACATCGACACGGCCCCAGCCTGTGCAACCCAGACTCTTAAATGCCTCCATGGACAGGTTGCGCAATTCCTGTTCTCGCTGGTCGGACAGACCAGCCGGGCAGAAATACTGAGTCTCGTCGCTGAAGTACTTGGCTTGATAGTCGTAAAATACTTCCTGGGACTGAATGCGAATAGGAGGCAATACCTGATCACCCAAAATAGCTACCGTGTATTCCTCACCTTCCATCAATGGCTCAGCAATCACCGTGGCAGCAAAACCTGCAGCCTCAACCCAGGCCGCCTCTAACTCCTGAGCTGACTCAGCCCGGCTCATGCCAATGCTCGACCCTTCACAGGCGGGCTTAACCATAGCTTTACCGCCAAGGCTATCGATAATCTGCGTCCAGTCAGACTGCTTATTCAGCACAGCGAAGTCTGCAGTCGGCAGGCCGATTCCCTGCCACATTTGCTTGCAGCGCAATTTATCCATGGCTAGGGCCGAAGCAAGAACACCACTTCCCGTATAGGGCAGTCCAAGATATTCCAGAGCGCCCTGCAAGGTACCATCTTCACCACCAGGACCGTGCAGTGCGATAAAGGCAAGATCGAGATTTTGGCGAGGCAATTCTTGCAGCAGGTCTGCATCTGCATCGATAGCCACAACATCCACACCAGCATTAAGCATTGCCTGATGCACGGCGGCGCCACTCATAAGCGACACTTCACGCTCCGACGAGGTGCCACCATAGAGCAGCCCTACACGACCCAACTGTTCTACCGACCCACTCATTCCGAGGCCTCACTCTGCAATTTACTGTCAGCCAACATAGCCACCAGCTTGCTGACACTGCCGGCACCCTGAGTCATTACCAGATCACCGCCGCGGACAAGGTCACCCAGTAGCTTGGGCACTTCTTCAATCTGCTCGACAAAGATAGGGTCAATCATGCCTCGCTGGCGAATACTGCCACAGAGGTTTTTGCTGCCGGCACCAGCAATTGGCTCTTCGCCCGCGGCATAGACATCCAGCACCAGCAGTACATCAACCTGGGACAAAACCTGCACAAAATCTTCATATAAATCTCTGGTTCTGCTGTAGCGATGGGGCTGAAATACCATCACCAGGCGCTTTTCCGACCAGCCATCGCGGACTGCCTGAATAGTTGCTTTAACTTCTGTGGGGTGGTGACCGTAGTCATCCACCAGCATGGCGGGGCCACCGGTAACCTGATACTCACCCACCATCTCAAAGCGACGACCAACGCCAGAGAACTTATCCAGACCGGCAATAATGGCCTCATCAGAGATGCCCTCATCAGTGGCCACAGCAATCGCTGCTGCTGCATTTAATGCGTTATGACGACCGGGAATATTAAGCTTGATCGACAGTGAAGGTTTGTTATCCGGGCGATCAATCACAAAACTGCACTGGCGCTTGTTTGCACTCAGGTCACGCAATCTGTAGGCCGCATCTTCACTAAAACCGTAGGTCAGTATGGGTCTAGCCACCTCGACCAACAGATCGCGAATCACTTCATCGTCGATACACAGCACCGCCAGCCCATAAAAAGGCAGGTTGTGCAAAAATTCAATATAGGTTTTCTTCATCACCTCAAAGTCAAAGCCATAGGTTTCCATATGGTCTTCTTCAATATTGGTAACGACGGAAACCATGGGCTGCAAGTGCAAGAATGAGGCATCACTCTCATCTGCCTCAGCTACCAGATAGCGACTGCCACCCAGCTTGGCATTGGTGCCCACACTATTGACACGGCCGCCCACTACAAAGGTTGGGTCGAGGCCATCTTCAGCCAATATAGCGGTGATTAAACTGGTGGTAGTGGTTTTGCCATGGGTACCGGCAATGGCAATACCGTGGCGATAGCGCATCAACTCGGCGAGCATTTCTGCCCGTCGTACCACCGGAATACCGCGCTCACGAGCGCTAGCAATCTCCGGGTTCTCAATGGTTACCGCTGAGGATTTAACGACCACATCGGCATTTTCAATATTGCTTTCGCTATGACCGAGGAAAATTTCGGCTCCGGCTTCAGTCAGACGCCTGACATTAGGGCTGGCACTAATATCTGAGCCACTGATCTCATAACCCTGGTTTAGCAGCACCTCGGCAATTCCAGACATACCACTGCCGCCAATACCAACAAAGTGGATACGACGAATACGGCGCATTTCCGGCGCCTGGAAATTAGCGCTATCGACCATATCCCACCTCCATACAAACCTCTGCCACTCTTTCGGCGGCATTATTTTTCGCTAATGAGCGAGCCTGGGTAGCCATATGCAGGCGTTTTTCTGGTGCCCCGCAAACTGTTTTAATTTGCTCGGCCAAAAGTGATGCGTTGAGATCTTTCTGCTGCACCAATATTGCTGCACCACAGTCGGTCAGCAACTCACCATTTACGGTTTGATGATCGTCAATGGCAAAGGGGAAGGGGATTAACAGAGCACCCAGCCCCACGGAAGTCAGCTCTGCGATAGTCAGGGCACCAGCGCGACAGATCACAAAATCAGCCCAGGCATAGGCAGCGGCCATATCTTCAATAAAGGGCATCACCTCGACGGCGCTGCTCTGAGTATCGATACCCTGCTGCCTGTATAGTTCAAGAGTATCCAGCCAATGGGCCTTGCCCGCCTGGTGTAATATTTCTGGTTGCAGGTCAGACGCAATCAGTGCCAGTGCTTCTGGAATCAGCTTATTAATCGCTAGAGCACCGCGACTGCCACCCAACACCAGAATTCTGGCCCGGCCAGAGCGCCCGGCAAAACGATCCTGGGGAGCGGCCATTTCAGCAATATCAGAGCGCACTGGGTTGCCACACCATTCACCATTACCCAGAGCGTTGGGGAAGCCAAGCATTACTCGCTTAGCGATTTTTGCGGATAACTTATTGGTGGTACCAGCCACAGAATTTTGCTCGTGAATCACCACTGGAATACCTTTTAATCTGGCGGCAACAGCGCCCGGACCTGAGGCGAAACCACCCATACCCAGAACCACTGCAGGGTTAAATTCTGTCAGCACCTTAAATGCCTGGCTAATAGACCGGCAAAGTAACAATGGCGCTTTAATAAGAGCCTTAATAC
Source organism: uncultured Cellvibrionales bacterium (assembly GCA_963969005.1). Taxonomy (GTDB): domain Bacteria; phylum Pseudomonadota; class Gammaproteobacteria; order Pseudomonadales; family Porticoccaceae; genus HTCC2207. The sequence continues at coordinate 4,659 of CAXAJC010000107.1, forward strand.
CACGGCCTCGGATACCTTCAATATCGAGACAGTGCAGTTCAAAACCGCGCACAGGAACCAGCTCAGACTCAATACCCCGTCTGGTGCCAAGCCAAGATATTTGCACATTCATCGCGCGCAGCTTTTCAGCCACGGCCAAAGCAGGGAACACATGCCCGCCTGTGCCACCTGCCATCACCAAAACTCGCCGATCCATTGAGGAGTTATCACCCATAACGAGACCTCCTCACTGGCTGCTTATCGCTGTGCAACTGATGACTAAACCGCAATACCATTCCGATCATTGCGCAGCAGCTAATCAAGCTGCTGCCGCCATAGCTGACAAAGGGCAAAGTCAACCCTTTGGTGGGCAGCAGCCCGGCATTAACACCAAGATTGATAAAAGTCTGGCCGGCCAGCAGCAGGCCAAACCCAATCAAGACATAGGCGGCGTACCAATATTTCTGGCTTATCGCCATCTTTGCCAACTGCACAATGCGCAGAACCATCAAACTGTAGAGCCCAAGCAGGCAGATCACACCAACATAGCCAAATTCTTCGGCAAAAATAGCAAACACAAAGTCGGTATGCGCCTCCGGCAGATAAAGCATTTTTTGCACTGACTGGCCCAGACCAACACCAAACCATTCTCCCTGCCCAAAGGCGATCAGTGATTGGGTAAGCTGATAACCAGAGTTAAAAGGATCAGACCAGGGGTCCATAAACGCAGTGATACGAGCCACACGATAGGGAGCGGATTCCGCCAGCCAGACGATCAACAACCCGGCCAGCGCAAACACCAGCAAAAACTGACGAATATGGGAGCCACCTAAAAATACCAGCGCCATAAAGGTCGCGCCCAACAGCACCATAGAGCCAAAGTCAGGCTCTAGAATAAGCAATAGTTCGAGCACTGCCAGCACGCCCATCAGCTTCATAAATTCATTCCAGCCATCGGCTAAGGTATCCCGGTGCACAGCTAGGTGGGCAGAGAGAAATACCACTGTGGCAATCTTTGCCGCTTCAGACACCTGGAAGGTAAATCCGGCAATACTCAACCAGCGGCGGCTGCCATTAAGCTCACGCCCTATTCCGGGGATCAATACAATCACCAGTAAAATTACCGACAGCAGAATCCACAGACGACCATAACTGGCCCATATCTGTGGCGAGACAAGGAAACAAAAGCCCATCACGAACACTGCTAATATCAGATAGGCCAGATGGCGCTTAACAAAAAAGAACTCGTCGTTAAAACGATACTCAGCAAAACTAAATGAAGCCGAGGCAATCATCACCAGTCCAATAGACATCAGCGCCAGCACAGGTAGCAGCAACTGCATATCGATATGCCAGTCAGAGCGACTCAGAGCAAAGTTTTCCCGCAGCAGACTCAGTTGCATAACTGACCTCCGCCACTTGTTTTCAAATCATTGACAGCCTGCTGGAAACAGCGTCCACGTTCTTCAAAACCACTAAACATATCAAAGCTGGCACAGGCTGGAGATAGCAGAACCGTATCCCCAGGCTTGGCTACCGAGCTGGCAAAAGCGACCGCCTGGTCCAGTGAATCAACTAGCATGGTTTCGCAAGTATCATTAAGTACGGAGGCAATCTGGCCGCCATCTTCACCAAACAGATAAGCCGTTTAAAAAATTTTGATAATGACGGGTTAAGTGGCCAAAAGTCCCTAAC
>CAXAJC010000108.1:0-6281 GCA_963969005.1 uncultured Cellvibrionales bacterium
GGGTCAGTACCTTAAGGGAGATGATAAGCCCACTGCTTTTTGTCTCGATGCCTCAATCTGGGAGGCCAACATGTGCCTTACCGATATCGGTGCGGCTATGAGTTTTAATCAGGAACCTCTACCACAAAGAATGGGTATCAATCGATTTGCCCCAACATATCCTCTGGGTATATGGCCTTGCAAGGACGGTTGGCTGGGGGTGACTGTACTCAATCCTGCGCAATGGTTCGCTTTTTGTGAATTATTAGGGCTGGATGATTTTGCTTCTGAACCCAAATATCAGCACAGCATGGCCAGATTAGAGGATGTGGAAATACTGGAGCCTCGCATTCTTGAGGCTCTGTCACAGCACAGTGCTGAGGATCTATTCTACAGAGGGCAGGGCATGCGCATTCCACTTGCGCGTGTGCCAACCATGGAAGAGTTATTAACGGTTGATCAATATGTTCAGCGCCAGGCTTTTAGTGAATACAGTTGCGATGGTGATACTTTTCAAGCGCCTTCCTGCCCCTTTAGGCTCTTAGAGACACCACCACTGTTTGGTGGAGATGCTGCCAATCTTGGAGCAGATAATCAGGGCTGGGATACAGAGAGCCTATCGACCAATGATTCACTGGATACGAGCCAGTGCGACAGCAAAGGAGAAGGGGACTCTATTATCTCCCAAGGACCACTTGAGGGTATTACCATTGTCGACCTTTCAATGGGCTGGGCTGGGCCTTTGGCGACACGCAATCTGGCTGATTTAGGTGCCACCGTTATTAAAATAGAGAGCTGCACGCGTTTTGACTGGTTTCGAAGCTGGGAGGCCAGTCAAGAATGGATAGACAATAATGGCGCCGAGAAAGAGGTGCGGTTTATTAATCTCAACCGCAATAAACTGGATGTCACTCTGGACTTTGAATCGAAAGTTGGCAGAGATCTACTGCTGCGATTAGTGGCTAAAGCAGACGCCGTGATTGAAAATTACTCTGGCGGTGTACTACCTAAACTTAAACTGAATTATCCGGTGCTTAGAGAGGTCAACCCCCAATTGGTGATGGTGTCCATGCCCGCCTTTGGTGGTACAGGGCCCTGGGCTAAATTTCGTGCCTATGGTTCTACCGTTGAGCAGTCGGCAGGGTTGCCCCATTTGCAGGGCAGCGAGCACCAACCCCCGACCATGCTGCATGTTGCCTTTGGTGATGCCATTGCCGGTCTTTATGGCAGCGCTGCGCTGCTCACGGCTCTTTTTCATAAAAAGAAAACTGGCCAGGGCCAGTTTGTAGATCTTAGTCAGGTCGAGTGCCTGTTGCCCCATGCAGTGCATGGTGTGGTGCATCAGTCGGTTAATAATGAGCCACCTTTGCGTCAGGGAAATTTTCATCCGGACTATTTTATTCATGCCGTCTTTGCCTGCGAGGGCGAAGAGCAATGGATACTGATTCAAGTGGAAACCGAACAGCAGTGGAATTCAGCCGCCGAGCAAATACCGACTCTCCAGCAGTTTAATAAATTAAGCCCAGACCAGCGACGGGCTAGTTTTGAAGATATACAGCAGTCTCTGACTGACTGGACTGCAACCCAGCAGGCCCGGGGATTGATGCATAAACTGCAATCCGCCGGTGTGACCGCCATTGCGCTTAACAGTGCCTCAAACTTAATGGATGACCCCCATCTGATTGCTCGTGGCTATATGCAATTTATTACCCACGATTTTATGGGTGAGCAGCCCCATCCCAGTTCTCCATGGAGACCGGGCAGGGAGGCGATTCCTGTCAGGACCCCAGCGCCGACATTGGGGCAACATAACCAGCAGATACTGGGTGGGCTGTTGGGGCTCTCAGATAGCCAATTAGAAATATTAAATCAAGACGGCATCATTGGTAACAAACCACTACTTGCCTAGCGCTAAGGGTTATCACAAACCATTGGCGATAATTAAAGCCATTAGCGACAATTAAAAGCCTTTAACCATAATTAAAGGCCATCAGCGGGGATAAAATTTATGCAGTCTCAAGGAATACTTATTGCCAACCGGGGCGAGATATCAATCCGAATTGCACGCGCCGCAGCGGATATGGGTATCAGGTCGGTAGCCGTTTACTCGAGCGATGACCACAATAGCCTGCACACCAAGATTGCCAATGAAGCCGTATTACTCCCCGGCACGGGCGCTCAGGCTTACCTTGATATTGAGCAGATTATACTGGCAGCCAAAGCAGCCAACTGTGATGCTATCCACCCGGGATACGGATTTTTATCTGAGCGTGCAGACCTGGCGGCAAGCTGTGTGGCGGCAGGAATTACCTTTATAGGGCCCAGTGAAGCACACCTAAAACTATTCGGTGACAAAGGTGCCGCAAGGCGAGCAGCGATTGATGCCGGTGTGCCGGTGTTAGCGGGAACGGATCATGCTGTGACCCTAGAGCAGCTGACTGAATTTTTCGATACTGTTAATGGGTCCATTATTATCAAAGCCGTTGCCGGTGGTGGCGGCCGCGGCACTCGTATAGTGCATAAAAAAGAAGATCTTGAAGAAGCCTTTGAGCGTTGCCAATCTGAAGCTACGGCAGCCTTTGGTCTTGGCGATGTCTATGTCGAAGAATTTTTGGCGCGAGCCAGACATATTGAAGTGCAAATACTGGGTGATTCGATGGGTAATATCGTTCACTTTGGAGAGCGGGAATGCTCTGTTCAGCGGCGCAACCAAAAAGTCGTCGAAATTGCACCGGCGCCGAATTTGTCAGCCAGTCTGCGGGAAAAGATTATTAGTGCCGCGGTGAGTTTTGCTACGCAGCAACAGTATACAAGCCTCGGCACCTTTGAGTTTTTAGTCGATGACAGCGGCTCAAATACTGGTGATTCCAGCGACAGAACCGCAGATGATCAGTTTGTCTTTATCGAGGCCAATGCTCGGCTACAGGTAGAGCATACGGTGACCGAAGAAGTTACAGGTTTTGATCTGGTGCGCGGTCAGATCCAGATTGCCCTGGGGTCTTCGCTGGCCGAGCTTGGTCTGGATGCCAAGGCATCGCTGAGCATATCCGGTTTTGCCATACAGGCCAGGGTCAATTTAGAAACCATCAATAGTGATGGCACTGTTATGCCAGGCTCTGGCACCATAGCCAGATATGAACCGCCCAACGGTCCCGGTGTGCGGACTGATGGCTTTGGCTATGTCGGTTACAACACCAGCACCGCGTTTGATTCGCTGCTGGCCAAAGTGATTGTCCACGAACGCTCAGCGCAGTTTGAAGATGCCGCCAGAAAAACTATCAGAGCACTCTCTGAATTTCATCTGGAGGGGGTCAGGAATAATATTTCCTTTGTTAAAAATATTATCTCTCACCGCGACTTTATCGAAGGTGCTATTCACACTCGCTGGGTTGAGGAGCAGATCGATCAGTTAACCGCCGACTGGCAGGGTCCAGACCTTTTTGTGGCCTCAGCACCCACTGACAAGGCCAATGATGGTTTTGCCGGTGCACGAGTAAACACCAATGACCCTCTGGCCCTGTTCACCCATCAAAATGCATCGGTACAGGCGACAGCAAATGAGCCCCAGAGTATTGATACACCCGATGGCCTGCAGGCGGTCTGCTCACCTATTCAGGGCACTATCGTTGCCATTGAGGCTGGGGTCGGTGAGCAGGTCAGAGCCGGTGATGCAGTGATAATAGTCGAAGCGATGAAAATGGAGCATGTGATTGTCGCTGAGTGCGATGCGGTTGTTCGCCAAGTGACTATGGAAGTGGGTCATGTTGTTCGGGAAGGGCATCCAATTTTATTCCTTGAAGAAGCGGAAGTAGCAGAGAGAGACGAGATTTATAAAGAGCAGTTAGATCTGAATTATATTCGCCCTGACTTGCAGGAAAACTTTGATCGCCATGCCTATACGCTGGACGAACAGAGACCTGAGGCAGTGGCAAAAAGAAGGGCGCGCGGTGGTCGTATGGCCCGGGAAAATATTGCCGAATTGGTCGATCAGGGCTCCTTTAAAGAGTACTGGCCCCTGGTGGTTGCCCGCCAGCATCAGCGCCATGATATGGAGACATTGCGCCAGCGCACTCCGGCGGACGGATTGATCGGCGGAACCGCTACCATTAACGCAGACCTGTTCGGTGATGAGGCCTCCTCGGCCATGGTGGTGCATTACGATTACACAGTGCTGGCAGGGACTCAGGGCGGCAGAAACCACTACAAACAAGATCGACTATTTGAGCTTGCCTTAAGATTTCGCATGCCTTTGGTATTGTTCAGTGAGGGTGGCGGGGGACGTCCGGGAGACGATGATTTGGGTCCTGGTGTCTCCTTCGATACCCATACATTTACGCAGTTTGCCAAGCTATCGGGTGCGGTTCCCATGATTGGCGTTAACCATGGCCGTTGCTTTGCAGGCAATACCGTATTGCTGGCCTGTTGCGATGTCATTATAGCGACCAAAGATTCCACCATAGGTATGGGTGGCCCGGCAATGATCGAGGGCGGTGGTTTGGGTGTCTACACACCCGAAGAGGTGGGCCCCATGTCATTCCAGGTGCCCAATGGAGTGGTTGATATTCTGGTTGATGACGAAGCTGAAGCGGTATCGGTGGCAAAAAAATACCTGTCCTATTTTCAGGGAACTATTGATCGTTGGGAAGCACCCGACCAGCTGAGTTTGCGTCATGTTATTCCTGAAAATCGACTGCGACTCTACGATATGCGAGAGGTTATCGAGACGCTGGCGGATGTTGATTCGGTGTTAGAAATTAGAGAAAAATTTGGTATTGGTGTTATCACTGCATTTATTCGTATCGAAGGTAAACCCATGGGTGTGATCGCCAATAACCCCCATCATCTCTCAGGCGCTATTGATTCTGACGGTGCCGACAAAGGTGCCAGATTCCTGAAATTATGTGATGCTTTTGATATTCCCATTCTCAGCCTGATGGACTGTCCTGGGCTAATGGTTGGGCCGCAGGTTGAGGCCACTGCACTTGTTCGTCATTCCGCGAGAATGTTTAATACGGGGGCAAATATAACTACACCAATGTTTGGCGTGGTAGTGCGCAAAGCTTATGGTCTGGGCATTCAGGCTATGTGCGGCGGCAGTTCGTCCCTTGGCCTGCTGACCGTTGCGTGGCCCACGGCTGAATTTGCGGCAATGAATATTGAGGGCAGCGTCAAGCTGGGCTTTCGCAATGAGTTGATGGCCATCGATGACCCCGAGGAGAGAAACAGAGTATTTAATGACAAAGTAGAAGAGCAGTACGAGCGGGCCAAGGCAGTGAATGCCGCAGTGGGTGGTGGGCTTGACGATGTAATTGATCCAGCGGAGACAAGATCATGGATTGCCGAGGGTTTAAAAAGACTGCCTCCGGTACCATTGCGAACCGATAAAAAACACGCTTTTATAGATACTTGGTAGCAAAATTAATGGTTTACGAGATCTCCGCTTTAAACTAAGTTGGTTGGTCTCAATAGTTAATTATTTGATAAGAAGGCGGCATGGATATACCGAAACGCCATTCCATAGATAAGACGGATATTCGACGCAGGTTACCCTCTGTCGATGCTGTCTTACAGGCATCTGACTCTCTTTTACAGCATTGGGGTAACAGCAGAGTCGGTCTGGCTATTCGTGCCGAACTTGCGGGGCGTCGGGAGTATCTTGCCGCAGAGATTGATTTAGATGTCAGTGTTGAATCTATTATTCAGTCTGTGCAAAGCAAGCTAGAGACAGCGGACGATTCGAGTCTAAAGCCAGTGATCAATCTTACGGGTACTGTCTTGCACACCAATCTAGGCCGTGCGGTACTTCCTCAGCAGGCAATCGACGCTATGACCCAGGTGGCAGCGATGCCTACTAACCTGGAGTATGACCTCGCCAGCGGCGGCCGTGGTGAGCGCGATGACCATGTTGAAGCATTGATCTGTGAGTTGATTGGCACCGAGGCTGCCACTGTAGTCAACAATAATGCCGCCGCACTTTTACTGGTATTAAATACCCTCGCCGAGAATGCCGAAATACCCGTATCCCGCGGTGAGTTGGTTGAGATCGGCGGCTCATTTCGAGTCCCGGATATTATGCAGCGATCAGGCTGCACTCTAGTGGAAGTGGGCACCACTAATCGAACCCACCTCAAAGACTATCAACAGGCTATAAATTCTCGCACAGCGCTGTTGATGAAGGTGCACACTAGCAACTATGCGGTCGAGGGATTTACCGCAGCGGTTGATGAGCCTGAATTGGCTGCGCTGGCCCAAGAGCAGGGTTTGCCTTTTGTGGTCGATCTGGGCAGCGGAAATTTAATTGA
>CAXAJC010000109.1:0-6242 GCA_963969005.1 uncultured Cellvibrionales bacterium
CCGCACTGTTGGGCAGGGTGAGGGCAGGCCCAAGGTTGTGGTAATTATGGGTCTGGGTGGTTCCAATGTGGCCTGGGGCGACACCTTGATCAAAGGGCTGGCTGATGCTGGCAATGAAGTTTTGATGTTTGATAATCGCGATACCGGAGCCTCCACCCGCTTTGATCACTGGGGTCAGCCAACTATCTGGTGGCAGCTGTTAAAACACAAACTTAACCTACCTGTTAATGCCCCTTATTCTCTGGATGATATGGCAGCAGATGCGGTGGGGCTAATGGATGCTCTGGGTTATCAGGATGGGCATATTATTGGCACTTCCATGGGTGGCATGATTGCCCAGATAGTAGCGGCCAAGTATCCCCAGCGCACCCGGAGTCTGATCTCAATTATGTCCACAACCGGGGCGCGTCATCTGCCGCCGCCAACTAATGTGGCTGAGACTCGATTAAGAAATCTTGCCGAAGGTGAAGCTGAAGAGGACAGAGAGGCGCGAATCCGCGCGCGAGGGTTTTATCCGGCTTCCATGCCGCGGCATTTAATGGCGGTCTTTAAGGTGGGAGATCGGTCCTCAGAGGTGGCGACAATTCAGGCAGACACCTTGGTGATGCATGGGGTGGACGACGGGCTTATTCCTCCCGCCCATGGTGAGCATACAGCTGAGCTAATCAAAGGCTCTAAATATGTTCTGCTGGAAGGCATGGGTCACAATCTTCCCACAGCAGTACTGCCGGATTTAATAGCCAATATGACTAGCCATATCAGCACGGTAGAAGCGGCCGAAGCTGGTTTTTAAACAGCCCGCAGTATCGAAAAAAACTGTTCTCAGTGATTGCTCAGCTCTTGTGCTGATCTTGTTTGCGCGCTTTTTTCTCTGCGCGCCGACGTTCTGTATCCCGCTGGGCAGCGCTGCCTATGTGATCCTCACCTCTAGCTTTGGCCAGCTGCACCTGTTTCTGGCGTTGGGCAAAGCGTTGTTTTTGCTCTTCGCTGACAGTGCCAAAGCAATGATGGCAGGACAGGCCTTCTCTGTAGGTCTCCAGAGTTTTTTCCTGTTCAGTGATTGGCATACGGCAAGCATGGCACTGGTCATAGGAGCCGCGCTTTAGGTCGTGATCTACCGCTACGCGGTTATCAAAGACAAAGCATTCACCCTGCCACAGAGTTTGCTCCTGGGGTACCTGTTCAAGATAGTTAAGAATGCCGCCCTGGAGATGATAGACCTCGTCAAAGCCCTGTTCTTTCATATAGGCGGTCGATTTCTCGCAGCGGATCCCGCCGGTACAGAACATGGCGACCTTCTTGTTTTTGCCGGGATCCAGATTGTCTTTGGCCCATCGCGGGAACTCCCGAAAGCTGGTGGTTTGTGGATCTATAGCACCTTTAAAGGTGCCAATCTCCACCTCGTAATCATTGCGTGTGTCCACAAGTACTACATCCGGATCTGAGATCAGGTCATTCCAATCTTTTGGTTTAACATAGGTACCCACCACCTGTTTTGGATCTATGCCCTCAACACCCATGGTCACAATCTCTTTTTTCAGTTTGACCTTGGTGCGATAGAAGGGGATTTCTGTGTCCCAGGATTCCTTGGTGTCTATATTGTCGAGACCGGGCTGCTGATCCAGCCAACTCAGTACTGCATCTATGCCCTCTCTGGTGGAGGAAATAGTGCCGTTAATGCCCTCGGAAGCCAGCAGCAAGGTGCCAAAGACTTTATTATCAGTCATGACTTTTAATAATGGGTGGCGAATAGAGCCGTAGTTTGGCAGCGCGACAAATTTATAGAGCGCGCAGGTGACATACTGAGTGGACATAACTGTTCCCAACTGGTTTGTTCAGCTAACCAGATCGCAAATCTGGCGCATTGACGTCGAGGCTGATTATAGCATGTGGTGAGTTAGCAGACAGTTGTTAAACAGCTGATGTTATTGATCAGTTTAATCCTCTGGATTAATCCACAGCGACGTTTTGTTATACAAAATTACGAGGCCTGTGTTGATTTTTGTGCCGACTGGGATCAGCCTTCCTTTGATCCGGACTACGATAGCCTGCCTCTGGAATATTTTATTCCTTTGGTTGAGACATTATTTGCCCGCAGCGCCCAATCTCTGGTCTAGATTACAAGCCTGAGACTTGCATCTGGCTGTGCGCTGGTCATAATCGCAGCCTCAATATTCTCTTCGAATCAAATGCAGGTAGTTATGGGCGCTCAGTGGAAGGTAAAGCACAAAGAAGTCGCGGCAAATCTTAAAGGCCGTGTGTTTGGCAAGTTGACCAAGGAAATTATGGTTGCCGCGCGCAATGGCGCTGACCCGGAATCCAATTCACGCCTACGTCTGGCAGTTGAGCAGGCCAAAAAAGCCTCCATGCCCAAAGATACCCTAGAGCGCGCCATTAAAAAGGGCGCCGGTCTGCTGGATGGTGCTGTGCAATATGAAAAGCTGACCTACGAGGGGTTTGCCCCTCACAATGTTGCTTTAATTGTTGAGTGCCTAACCGATAATGTTAATCGCACAGTGTCCGAGATTCGAGTATTGTTCCGTGCCGGGCAGCTGGGTGGTGAAGGCTCTGTGGCCTGGGATTTTGACCATGTGGGTTTGATCGAAGCGCGGGCTGACAGCCACGATGCAGATGTGGATGAGGCGGCTATCGAAGCCGGAGCCCAGGATTGCGAGCCGGCGGATGAAGAGGGGCTGGCACTGTTTATCACCGACAACTCTGATCTTGATAGCGTCTGTCGAGCACTGCCTGAATATGGCTACAGCGTTGAGACCGCCAAAATTGGTTATCGCGCCAAGAACCCGCAAACAATAGGGGATGCCGAAATGGAAGAGGTTGAGGCGTTTCTGGCGGCCATCCATGAGCATGACGATGTTCAGGAAGTCTACGTGGCCCTCGAGGCTTAAGCATGGCTGAACAGCACACAGACCCCAGTACCGACGCGGCGGGCAAAATGCCTGTGCTGCTATCACTGTTTCAATTTCTAAAACCCTATCGCCTGCAGATTAGTATCTTCCTGTTTGCTCTGGTCGTTACTGCCGGGGTCACCTTGTCAGTGGGGCAGGGACTGAGACTGATGATTGATCAGGGCTTTGCCCAGCAGTCACAGGAACATCTGAATACTGCCATTCTATTTATTCTCGCGGCTTCAGTGATTATGGCTGTGGGTACCTATATTCGCTTCTACCTGATTTCCTGGCTTGGCGAGCGAGTCAGCGCAGATATTCGCACTGCAGTATTTAACCATGTGGTGGGTTTGCATCCGGCATTTTTTGAGACTAATCGCAGCGGCGATATCATGTCTCGACTAACCTCCGACACCACCTTGCTGCAATCCATTATCGGATCCTCGGTCTCTATTGCCCTGCGCAGTGCCATTAGTTTTACCGGCGCATTGATTATGTTGCTGATTACTAACTTTAAGTTATCGCTGATTATTCTGCTCGCGGTGCCTGTGGTGCTGATGCCCATATTGGTATTTGGCCGCAAAGTGCGCGCACTGTCCCGGGAGAGTCAGGACTCCGTTGCCGATGTGGGTTCCTATGCCGGTGAGGTTATCCAGCATATTAAAACCGTGCAGAGCTTTACCCAGGAACCCCTGGAGAAAAAAGCCTTTGCCAGTGAAGTGGAGCGCGCCTTTGCCATTGCCAAGCGCCGGGTAAGCCAGCGCGCAGTGCTGATGGCGGTGGTAATACTGCTGGTGTTTGGCGCACTGTCGATTATGCTCTGGGTCGGTGGCTCGGATGTTATTAATGGCACCATGACCGGTGGTGATCTTGGTGCCTTCATTTTTTATGCGATTCTGATGGCCACTGGTGTGGCTTCATTGTCCGAGGTCTATGGCGAGCTGCAGCGGGCCGCCGGTGCTACAGAGCGTCTGATGGAACTGCTTCATGCAGATAATGAGATTCTGGTGGCAGAGGATTCCAATATCGACGCCACAGCTTTGGCCCCTGTTTTGGAGTTTAAGAAACTGACATTCTGTTACCCATCCCGTCCGGAACAGCCAGCATTGACAGATTTTTCTCTGACCATAGAAGAGGACAAAATAGTCGCTCTAGTCGGACCCAGTGGCGCCGGCAAGTCAACCTTATTTGATTTGATTCAGCGGTTTTATGACCCCCAGTCCGGTGCTGTACTGTTTGGTGGCTGCGATATTCGGCAGCTGCACCCCAGCGCCCTGCGGGAACAGATTGCTGTGGTCCAGCAACAACCGACATTGTTTACTGGCGATGTAATGTACAACATCCGCTATGGCAAACCAAAGGCCAGTGATGAGCAGGTCATAGCGGCGGCCCGTGCGGCCCATGCGGATGAATTTATCCGCCGACTGCCCAATGGCTACCACAGTGATCTGGGTGAGCAGGGTGTGCGCCTGTCTGGTGGTCAGCGTCAGCGTATCGCTATTGCCAGAGCGCTGTTAAAGGATCCGCGTATTCTGCTGTTAGATGAAGCTACCAGTGCCCTGGATGCTGAAAGTGAGTACAAGGTGCAGTTGGCGTTGGATAAACTGATGAAAGGTCGTACCACAGTGATTATTGCCCACCGTCTGGCGACTATTCTGCATGCAGATCAAATTGTGGTAATGGATGCCGGGGTCAAGGTTGCTTCGGGCCGGCACCAAGACCTGCTCCAGTCCAGTGAGCTTTATGGTCGTCTGGCCAAGTTGCAGTTTTCCGCTGAGGCCAATTAATAGGTTTCTATTGTAGGCTCTATCTAAATGGTTGAAGAAAAAATTAACTATTTTGTTGCATAAGTGAATAGCGCCGTCTATTGTTTGATCGTGAATAGCTTCAAGGATGTAAGCGCGATGTTTTCATTTCCCCGCAAAACTAGTTTGTTTTCAGAGTCGGAATCTCTGTTTGCTACCATCTCTTATTGTAATGCTGTCTGCATTGGTCGCCTGTTGATGTGGTTGTAGTCAAAATACGGCGAATGATCCCGGTGTCGAAACTAGTGCCGCTTTTAATGTAATGGATCAATCTGTTTTAGCTCCTGCCAGTAACAATGAACAGGTGCCAAAGCCCAATAATATCTGGGACGATTCTGTCTGGGATAAAGCTATCTGGACGTCGCCCTCGGCGGCGCAGTCCAAGGATTGGAAGAACGACTCATGGAGTGAGACATTATGGCAGTAATAAAATCAAACAGTGCAAAGGTCGGCGCTGGTATAATTCTCGGCGCAGCAATGTTGGCCAGCTCACCTTTTGCCAATGGCAATGACCTTTCTATGCCCCATAAGTCCTTCTCCGGGGATGCCACCAGCGCAATGGATGTGGATGAAAACTTGTCTGCAATCGAAATGGCTGTCAATGGCACTGGCAGTCGCATCAAAATGCTGGTATCAGATTCAGCAAAGCCGGTGTTCCAGGGTTTTTCCGATACTCAGGTGCCAGCCAACAAAGGTATCCGCCAGCTACAGGCAGCCTGTGATGCAACTTACAGCGGCAGCAAAATCTGTACCTCGACGGAATATGCCAATTCAATCTTCAACAATTCAGCGGCCAATCTGGCTGGGGATGCCTGGTTGCTGGCTGATCTGCAATCTGCTTATGAGCAAAAAGTACGGGATAGCGTCAGTGGCAGAGCCCAAGATTCAGGTGGTCTTAGTTGTTCAGGCGATAGCCGCAATAAACATGGTTTAGTGGTCAGTGGTAATGGTGAAATCAATACAGATCAATGTGGCAATTTCAATGCGGTCGCATGCTGCAAGTAATTAGCCAGAGCAGTTTAAACAACAGCAGGTAGGGAGTGGTGAGTAAACCCGCGGAGAGCGGTAAAGGGGATGATCCAACAGTTTTGGGAGATTATTATCTTATCTCTGTTGGGCTTTCACTTAGTTTAGTGAGCTCCCGGTACAGCCGGTTAATTTACCTCTGCTAAGTGATCGCGTTCAGCGCAAAAGTCGTATACTTGCCACCCCAATTGTTCTCAAGTCTTATCGAATAATAATAAAAGAGGCTCGGTATGAAACCCATCATTACCCTTATCTCTGCATTTTCCGCTGTTTTAGCGATCACTTCCTGCAGTCTGCTGGGACCCTCAGCGCCGGAAATCCAACGCCCAGCCGCCTACAATATCAGTACCCAAACTGGGGTTACTCAAGGTCAGTCTATTCAGGGTGGTCAAGTGGTGTCCTGGTTTGATATTCCCTTTGCCCAGCCTCCAGTAGGCGATCTGCGCTGGAAGGCTCCCCGGGTGTTAAATAGCCCAGAGCAGACCATTGTCGAGCTGGATGACAG
>CAXAJC010000110.1:0-6199 GCA_963969005.1 uncultured Cellvibrionales bacterium
ATGTTACACCGTGCCTTGTTGGGTTCTTTTGAGCGTTTTATCGGGATTTTGATCGAGCAGCACGAGGGCGCGTTTCCCTTCTGGTTGGCCCCTGAACAGGTTGCGGTGATGAATATTACTGATTCTCAAGCCGATTATGCCGAAGAAGTCGCTAAATCACTGCAAATTAAGGGATTTAGGGCCATTTGTGACTTGAGAAACGAGAAGATCGGCTTTAAAATCCGCGGTCACTCTATGCAACGGGTACCTTACCTTCTCGTTGTGGGTGATAAAGAGAAAGAATCGCGCACTGTGGCGGTCAGAACCAGAGATGGAAATGACCTTGGCAGCTTGGCTCTCGACGAGGTAATTGCCATGTTTGTTGAGGAATTAGCACGACGCGGGCGCACTTTTGATGGCAAAACGGAGTAGAGCGTATTAAAAAAGACAGTAAGCGGGCACGCCTCAATGAGGATATTAATGCCCCCGAAGTTAGATTGGTTGGTTCCGATGGTGGTCAGGTAGGCGTTGTTAGTCTGACTGAGGCGATCGAAGCAGCACAGAAGGAGTCATTGGACCTGGTGGAGATTTCCCCAGATGCAAAGCCTCCTGTGTGCAAAATCATGGACTACGGCAAACATGTCTTTGACGCAAAGAAAAAAGTTGCCCTGCAGAAGAAAAAGCAGAAGCAGACTCAAGTAAAGGAAATGAAATTTAGACCTGGTACGGATCAGGGCGACTACGATATAAAGTTGCGCAATTTGGTTAGGTTTTTAGAAAACGGCGATAAAGCCAAAGTGACATTACGTTTCCGTGGTCGCGAGATGGCTCACCAGGATCTGGGCATGGAAATGATGAAGCGCGTAGAAGCGGACTTGGAAGAACTGGCTCAGGTAGAGCAGTATCCAAAAATGGAAGGTCGTCAAATGATTATGGTGTTGGCGCCTCGCAGCAAAAAGAAATAAACAGTTTTAAAAGCAATTCAGAATTTGTAACACCGCGCGCAAGCGCATCAGTAGTAGCAACAGGAAGTAATTAGCGCGACCCGCGCTCAGCCACATTTTTTGGCAGGCTGTCCGGGCGTCTCTTGTTGATTTTATAAACCTCTCACATTGGAGAACAGAAATGCCAAAAGCTAAAGTACATAGTGGAGCTGCAAAACGCTTCAAAAAGACGGCTGCGGGCTACAAGCACAAGCATCAGCACAAAAGCCATATTCTCACCAAAATGACTACCAAGCGTAAGCGTCAACTGCGTGGCACCAGCATTCTCAATGCTGCAGACAAGCCTCGCGTCGATCGCATGTTGCGCAACGTTTAAGTCACTTAACTAATTTTTGGTAGGAGAATAATATGCCTAGAGTAAAACGTGGTGTTGAAGCTGGTCGTCGACACAAGAAAGTCTTAAAGCAAGCAAAAGGTTATTACGGAGCGCGCAGCCGCGTCTATCGTGTAGCTGTTCAGGCAGTGACTAAAGCGGGTCAGTATGCATACCGTGACCGTCGCGTTAAGAAGCGTACATTCCGCAGACTGTGGATTGCCCGAATTAATGCTCAGTCTCGTGTTGAAGGTTTGTCCTACAGCCGTCTGATCAACGGCCTGAGCAAAGCTGGTATTGCACTGGACCGTCGAGTACTGGCCGATTTGGCTGTACATGACAAAGCAGCTTTTGGCGCGGTAGTAAATCAAGCCAAAGCCGCCCTAGCTTAAGATACAAGCTTAGTTTAAAGCTTAAACCTCCTGCCTCTTGTGCAGGCTGTTAAAAAGCTAATCGAATAGGGAAGGGGCTATCGCTCTTTCCCTATTTTTTTATCAGTAATAAGATACACAACCTGATTTATGTGGTGAATCATAATGATTGAACTGGAACAGATTGCCAACGAAGCTGGAGCTGCTATTGAAGCGGCCGCAGATTTGTCGGCGCTGGATGATCTGCGAGTCGATTATCTAGGCAAAAAAGGTCGGCTGACCGGACTGCTAAAAGGCCTGGGTGCGCTCTCCAATGAAGAACGACCGGCGGCTGGTGCCAGGATCAATGAAGTAAAGCAGGCGCTTCAGGGGCAGATTAACAGCAAAAAATCTGAGCTGGAATCAGCGGCACTCAATGCCCAGCTGGCGGAAGAGACCATTGATGTCACCCTTCCCGGTCGCGGCGAAGAGATCGGCGGCCTGCATCCTGTTACCCGCACCATGGAGCGCATCGAAGCCTTCTTTGCGCGCATTGGCTATGATGTGGAGACAGGTCCAGAGATCGAAGATGATTATCACAACTTTGAAGCATTAAATATTCCTGGGCACCACCCGGCTCGTGCCATGCACGATACTTTTTATATAGATCCAAGCACTGTACTGCGCACCCACACCTCGCCAGTACAGGTTCGCACCATGGAAAATCAACCACCGCCGATCCGCATTATTTGCCCGGGCCGAGTGTATCGCTGTGATTCTGACTTAACCCACACCCCTATGTTTCATCAGGTAGAGGGTTTGGTGGTCGATAAAGACATCAGCTTTGCCGATCTTAAAGGTGTGATTGATCAGTTCCTTAAAGCCTTCTTTGAAGCGGACCTGCCAGTGCGTTTCAGGCCGTCCTACTTTCCCTTTACCGAGCCGTCCGCTGAAGTTGATATTCAGTGTACCAATTGTGGGGGTGAAGGCTGCCGAGTGTGCAGTCACACTGGTTGGCTAGAGGTTATGGGTTGCGGCATGGTGCATCCCAATGTGTTTGAGAGCTGCGGTGTGGATACAGACCAGTATTCAGGCTTTGCCTTTGGTATGGGTGTGGAGCGTCTGGCGATGCTGCGCTATGGCGTCAATGATTTGCGATTGTTTTTTGAAAATGATCTGCGCTTCCTTAAACAGTTTTAGGCTGGGGTGACTTATGAAATTTAGTGAATCCTGGTTGCGACAATCAGTAAACCCATCGATCTCCACAGAAGACCTGGTGGCTCAGATCACCATGGCAGGTCTGGAAGTGGACGCAGTTGACCCTGCGGCACCGCAGATGTCTGGCGTGGTGGTGGGTGAAATACTCGCCGTAGAGCAGCATCCGGATGCGGACAAATTGCGTGTCTGCCAGGTCGCTGGCGGCGGCGAAACTGCCCAGGTGGTTTGCGGCGCACCCAATGCCCGCGCTGGTATTAAAGTGCCATTTGCCACGGTGGGTGCGAAACTGCCCGGCGACTTCAAGATTAAGAAAGCCAAGCTGCGTGGAGTTGAGTCCTTTGGCATGCTCTGTGCCCAGACCGAATTGGAACTGGGTGATGACGATGATGGGCTGTGGGAGCTTCCCGCGGATGCAGCGGTAGGTTCCGATCTGATTGAATATCTGGACCTTAACGACAATATTATTGAAGTAGATCTAACCCCAAACCGCGGTGACTGTTTGAGTATTCGTGGTCTGGCCCGTGAAGTAGGAGTACTGAATCAAGTTCCGGTATCCGAGCAAGTCTGTGCCCCTGTGGCGGCGACGATAGATGACACAGTTAAGGTTACTCTGGACGCGCCTGAAGCCTGTGCCCGCTATGTGGGTCGAGTTATTCGCGGTCTTGACCTCAGCCAACCTACGCCCCAGTGGATGCAGGAAAAACTCCGCCGCAGCGGAGTGCGCAGCCTGGGTCCTGCCGTTGATATTACTAACTATGTTTTGTTGGAGTTAGGTCAGCCAATGCATGCCTTTGACCTGTCCAAGATCGATGGCGAAATAATTGTGCGCATGGGTCAGGATGAAAAGCTAACGTTGCTGGATGACTCTGAGGTTACTGTTGATACAGAGACATTGGTGATTGCCGACCAGAACAAAGCGCTGGCCATGGCTGGCATTATGGGTGGGGATGAGTCTGCCGTAGCCGACAACACTGCCGATATATTATTTGAGAGCGCCTGGTTTAACCCTCTGGCAATTGCCGGTAAGGCACGCAACTATGGCAAGCATACAGACTCCTCTCACCGCTTCGAGCGCGGTGTCGATGGTGGTCTGCAGGTGGCGGCCATTGAGCGAGCGACAGCACTGATGCTAGAGATCTGTGGCGGCAGTGCAGGGCCTGTGTCCGTGACAGAGTCTGCCGAGCACCTGCCAGTGCCTGCAAGCATTACATTGCGAGATGCAAGACTGGCCCAGCAGCTGGGTGTATCTATTGCCGCTGCTGATATTGACGATATGTTGTTACGTCTGGGTCTGTCTCAGGTCGAGCGCAATGCGCAGGGATCTACCTGGGTCGCCCCTAGCTGGCGTTTTGATCTTGAGATAGAGCAGGATCTGGTGGAAGAGGTGGCGCGCATCTATGGCTACAACAACCTGCCGACTTCAACTCCCTCAATGGCCCTTGAGCTGGAGGTTAACCCGGAAACCATTCAGGGATTGCCCGCTTTTAGAAGCCATCTGGTAGCCCGGGGTTACCAGGAAGCTGTGACCTATAGTTTTGTTGATCCGGATCTACAGAAGCTGATTGATCCAGAGATTACTCCGGTAGCTCTGGCTAATCCGATTTCAGCGGATATGGCTGTGATGCGCACCAGTCTATGGCCGGGGTTATTAAGCACAGCTGTACATAACCTTAATCGCCAGCAGAGCCGCGTACGGATTTTTGAAGCTGGTCAGTGTTTTCTGCCGGCAGAGAATGCGGATGCAGATGCGGTTTTAGGGCTGACCCAGAATATGGTTCTGGCAGGACTGATTTGTGGCACACGCACACCCAGTGGTTGGACCGCAGGAAAAGACAAAGTCGATTTCTACGATATTAAAGGGGATCTTGAAGCACTGCTAGACTCCACCGGTCTGGCAGCAGAGTTCCAATTTGAGGCCAAACAGCACAGTGCTCTGCACCCGGGGCAGGCTGCAGCCCTTGTGCGTGGCGGCGAGCAGGTGGGCTGGATTGGGCAGTTGCACCCGAAAATTCAGGCAGATCTGGGTATTGGCACTGGGGTTTATCTGTTTCAGGTTGAAGTAGATAAAATTAACCCAAGCAGGCTGCCAAAGTTTGAAGAAGTAAGCAAGTTTCCCGAAGTTAGCCGTGATTTAGCGTTTTTTGTCGACAGTTCTGTGCAGGCATCTGGCCTGATGGATACCGCTAGGGCGGTAGCCGGTGATCAGTTGACCAATTTAAAGTTGTTTGATGTGTATCAAAGCAAAGATATTGAAAACAAAGGAAAAAGTATTGCGCTAGGCTTGACGTTCCAGCATAGTTCGCGCACTCTTACTGACGAAGAAATCAACGCGGCAGTAGATCGTGTGGTGAGTGAATTGGGTATTAAATTTAAGGCTGAACTCAGGGGCTGATCGTTGCAGGTCTAACCTAGAGTCTGAATTTAGGTAATCGAACAATGGGTGCTTTAACCAAAGCTGATCTGGCAGAAATGCTATTTGATGAACTCGGTCTCAACAAGCGCGAGGCCAAAGAGATTGTTGAAATGTTTTACAGTGAAATCTGTGCGGCATTAGAAAGCAATGATCAGGTCAAGTTGTCCGGGTTTGGCAATTTTGAGTTGCGCGATAAAAGTAGTCGACCAGGCAGAAACCCCAAAACCGGTGAAGATATTCCTATTTCTGCACGGCGGGTAGTGACCTTTAAGCCCGGGCAGAAGCTAAAGGCTCGTGTAGAAAATTATGCTGGAACCAAGTAACAACAACGAACTTCCCACCATTCCGGGTAAACGCTATTTCACCATTGGTGAGGTCAGTGAGCTCTGTGCGGTGAAGCCTCATGTGTTGCGTTATTGGGAGCAGGAATTTCCGAGTTTAAATCCAGTTAAGCGCCGTGGTAACCGACGCTACTATCAGCGTCAGGATGTAGTACTGATTCGCCAGATTCGGTCATTGCTCTATGAGCAGGGCTTCACCATCGGAGGTGCCCGTCAGCGTTTGGATGGTGAACCTGCCAAACAAGAGCAAACCCCTTACAACCAACTTCTAGAGCAAACCATTGTCGAGTTGGAAGATATTCTAGACGCTCTGAGCTAATAGAAAACCCTCGTTTGAAACTCACCAAATTTGTTGCAAAAACATGTCTAGCCTGTATCATTGCGGCTCTCAAATCGGGGCGTAGCGCAGCCTGGTAGCGCACTACACTGGGGGTGTAGTGGTCGCAGGTTCAAATCCTGCCGTCCCGACCAATTTTTTCCCTGTATAAATCAATAGGTTATAGACCCGAAAAGCACAACACTTCTGGTGTTATTTACCCAGTGCTTCTTGGGTCTGATTTGTGGAGATAAACTAGTGTAGT
>CAXAJC010000111.1:0-6153 GCA_963969005.1 uncultured Cellvibrionales bacterium
GTTTTGAGCAATATCCACATCAATTTTGCGCAGCGAGCCATCCTCAAAACCCTGGCCAATATAGGTACCAAGAATTTTACTGTTAGCCTTGGTCGCTTTTAAAATATCTTTGCGGTGCTCTTCATCCAGTGACGGCAATGCGCGATAACGAATCAATGGTCCCTGCTCACTAAACTGCACATTAAATAGATAGCGCAGAGACAGTTCGACCTTCTTTAGCCCAGTCCCCTGAACTGAACCTGCATTGCCCAGCAGCGAACCCTCAACATCCAATGTGCGATTAAAACATTGGTATAAAAGCTCTTCTTTATTTTTTATATGGTAGTAGAAAGCCCCTTTGGTCACATCCAAAGAACGGGCAATCTCGTCGAGAGAGGTGCCTTTGTAACCTTTTTGATTAAAATAAATCGACCCAACCCGATAAAAAGCTTCCCGCTTAAGCAGGTTTTGAAAGTCACGATCAAAACTGTCCAGAGAGAGATGACTAAGCTGGGGAAACTGGATAGCCTCAAACTGGTGCCTCTGTGCCGACAGGCCATTGACCATAATATCCAGCACCCCATCGATCACCGGCTCAGGGTTTGCCGCATGGGAGCGATTAAGCCATACCGGAAACCATTGCAGAATCGAAAAAATGCCAGAGACAATAACAGCAGGGTCCAGATCCTCAATCAGCCCCTCGTCAATGCCCTGCTCCACCATCTGCTGGCAGACAGCAAAGACCTCGGCCCAGCGCTGCTTGATATCGTCGGCATGCTGCTTATCAAGAGTAAACACCTCTGCCAGCATCGCAAAATGGGGACTGGTGCCCTGCAGTGTCTCTACATACTGATAAAAATGCCCTTTCACCATAGAGACAATTTTTTCTACACCATTGCCCGGCAATTGATTGGCCTGCTGCACACGATCCATCCACATGTCGCAGCTGGACACATAGCATTGGTAGATAAGGTCTTCTTTGGTTTTAACGTAATAATAGACGCAGGTTTTAGTCAGCTTCATGCTGCCTGCAATATCGGCAAGCGTCGTCGCCCGGGAACCCTGCCAATTAAATAGCTGTGCAGCCTCAGACAGAATCGACTGAAATTTAAGCTGGTGTTGGCGGCCCTTGCTAAAAGGCGACGCCACCTGATTACTGATAATTGAATTCATTAGTTGGCGAAATGGCTCGAGTTCAATAGTTATACTTCGCAGAAGAATAACATACTCCAGTACTAGTAAAAGCCTAAAATAACCGTAATCACCGCTACACCAGCGCGGTATAAACCATCTTTAATGAGGCAATAACCAGCACCAGCGCCAACAGCTTTTGCAATGTAAGCGATGAAGCCCGATGAGATGCCAGCTCTGCACCGAGCAGGCAGCCAGTAAATGCAGCAATCAACAGCCAGCCTGTTCCCATAGGCCAGGGCTGATCACTCACCAGATAGCCCGCCAGCCCGGCAACAGAATTAAGCAAAATAAAACCAGCGGCCACTGCCGCACTCTGGCGCATGGAACACCAACCAAAAATAAGCAGTATAGGACTTAAAAATACTCCGCCGCCTATGCCTGTGAGGCCAGCAGCAAACCCCAGCGCAGCGCCCAGCAGCAAGATAATATTCACCGCCGGCTGTTTAATGTCCTCTGCGGCCTTGGTCACCATCAGCATACGCACCGCTGCCAGCAACAATAGCCCGCCCACCAACAGACGGTACGCTGCTGCATCTATACTGATCATGCCGCCAACAAAGGCCATCGGCGTAGAGGCCAGCACCAGCGGCCAAAATAATTTATGGGGCATCAGTTGGTAGGGTTTAAAGCGATACAGCAACCAGCAGGTCACTACAATATTCATTGCCAGCGCCGCCGGGCGCATAGTTTCCGGGGCCAGCCCCCAGAGCGCCATGGCCGCTAAATATCCAGAGGCACCGCCGTGGCCCACCGCAGAATAGAGTACCGCCATAGCCAGAATCGCCAGCAACAGCCAATAGTCATAGACAAGAACAAACAGTTCGGTCACCGGGCTTAGCCCCCGGTCATATTCATAAAGCGCACAATATCGGTTTGCTCTGGATCAAAATAATGCCGCTCGGGCTTATTTTCCATGGCTCGCACAATACTGGTTTTCAGCCGCTCACTGTCCCCAGGGAAGCTGCGCAGAATCTCCCGCAGATCAAGGCTGTGTTCATTGCCCAGACAGAGCAACAAACGCCCTTCAGCGGTGAGTCGCACACGGTTGCAGCTGCTGCAGAAGTTGTTTGACATGGGTGAGATAAAC
The DNA here is from genome assembly GCA_963969005.1 of uncultured Cellvibrionales bacterium. GTDB lineage: Bacteria > Pseudomonadota > Gammaproteobacteria > Pseudomonadales > Porticoccaceae > HTCC2207. Next base: position 2,261 of record CAXAJC010000111.1, read on the forward strand.
CCAATTTTGGAACTACTGTTGGCAACTCTGGCGTAACGGGATGGCCCGCCAGTGGTTTCGGCGCTGTCTGTGAGTTTAAATTCAGTCTCCAGCTGCTGGCGAATCTGTTCACTGCTAATCTTGGTATTGACACGTTTATGGGAGGATATTTCCCCCAGAGGCATCTCCTCAATAAAGGAAATATCCATCTGGTTATCCACCGCAAAGCGCGCCAGGTCCAGCACCTCATCATCGTTAAAGCCTGCCAGAATAACCGCATTGAGTTTGATGCGTTTGAAGTCGGCCGCGCCAGCTGCCCTGATGCCAGCCAGCACCTCATCCAGATCACCCACCCTGGTCAGCGCTTTAAACCGCTCAGGCTTAAGGCTATCGATACTGATATTAATCCGCGACAGACCAGCATCTTTTAGGGGCTGTGCCATCTTGGGCAGCATAACCCCATTGCTGGTCATGGTAAGTTCATCCAACCCGGACAGGCTGGCCAGTGAACCCACTAGCTTTAAAATATCGCGCCTAATAAGAGGCTCACCGCCGGTCAGGCGAATCTTGCGCACACCCAGCTCAACAAAGGCTGTTGCTGTATCCCGCAGTTCTTCCAGCGACAGAATCTGCTGCTTGGGCAGAAAAGTCATATCCTCTGCCATGCAATAAGTGCAGCGCAAATTGCAGCGATCGGTAACCGACAGGCGCAGGTAATTCACCTTACGGCCAAAGGAGTCAGTTAACGAAGGCGTTGGAAAATGATGGGAATTCAAACTAATCTCAGTCCGTGCAGTTGGCTATAGGGAATAGGGTAACACATCAACCATATCGCCCTGCTCTATGGATTCGCCACTTTTTTGCACCACAAAGACATCTCCCCAACAGGCAGATGAAAGCACCCCGCTACTCTGGTTATGGTAGATCTCCACCCCTTCATCCACCAGACGACCGCGCAAATACACCTCGCGGGTTTCTCCAGCTTTGGAAAACAGAGCCACGGTTTTAAGCCGCCTGGGCATGGTCACAGGACTGCACTGACAGGCCAGCAAAAATGGCCGCGCAAGAATCATAAAAGTGGTGAACACAGAAGCGGGGTTACCGGGCAGCCCGATAAAGGGAGTTTTATCCACATAGCCAAAGGCCAAAGGTTTGCCAGGTTTGATCGCCACCTTCCAAAACGCCATGGTGCCCACCTGATCCACGGCCCTCTTAACATAGTCCTCCTCACCCACAGAGACCCCGCCGGCACTGATAATCACATCACCGCGCAGGGTCGCTTGTTTCAACACATGCTGGGTCGCCTCCTGGCGATCAGGCACCACACCCAGATCCACAGGAATCATGCCCAGAGACTCAATAAGCCCTATTAAAGTCGCTCTGTTGGAATTGTAAATTTGTCCCGGCTGCAGCGGCGTTCCAGGTTCAACCAGCTCATCACCGGTAGAAAATATGCCCACCTTAAGGGGCTTAAAGACATTGACCGAGGGAACACCCACTGAAGATAACAGCCCCAACTCCTGAGCCCGCAATGTGGTGCCAGCTTTTAAAATTACCTCGCCAGCCTGAATATCCTGACCCTTGGCGCGAATATTGGCCCCGGCAATAGCTTTTTTATCCAGGGTTACAGAGCCATCTACCGCTTTGCAGTTTTCCTGCATCGCCACCCGGTCGGCACCAGCAGGAATCTCTCCACCTGTAAAAATCCGTGCCGCCGTTGAAGGGGTTAAGGACTCAGGTGCTGTGCCCGCCGGAATGCGTTGCCCCAGAGGAAGCACAAAATTATTCGCCTCGGCATCCGCCCCACAAAAAGCATAGCCATCCATTGCACTGTTGGCAGCCGGAGGTACATCAATGGTCGAGGTCAGATCAGCCGCCAGCACTCGCCCCAGCGCCTCAGTCACAGGCACAGATTCAAGGCCCGCGCGACGGCGCTCATTGGCCAGAGGACGAGCCTTGGCGATTAGTTTTTCTACAGCACTGGCAACCGTTAGCATCAGAGCGGTTTTCTTCTTACATGTTGAACAAAATTACAGGGCTGGAAAGTGCTGTCCAGCTGCTGACGAATAATGCCATTCCAGGCGGTTTTGCAGGCCCCCGTAGAACCAGGGACACAGAAGATAGCGGTATTATTAGACAGGCCCGCCAAACAGCGAGACTGCACGGTAGAAGTGCCTATCTCATCATAGGAGAGCTGCCGAAACAGCTCGCCAAAGCCTTCAATATGTTTATCAAATAATGGAGACAGGGCCTCCGGCGTGCTATCGCGACCAGTAAAGCCGGTGCCGCCAGTGGTAAGAATAACCTCCACTTCCGGGTCCGCAATCCAGGCTGAGACGACGGCGCGCATCTGATACACATCATCAATCACCAGCTTGCGGTCAGCCAGATGATGGCCCTCTTCCTCCAGCGCTTGCTGCAGGTAGGCACCACTGGTGTCGGTGTCCAGACTGCGGGTATCGGAAACGGTTAATACCGCGATTTTGACAAAACGTCTTGGGGCTGTTGCGTCATGAGCCACTGGTTACTACTCCTGGTTTTGGTATTTTGTTTAAGTACTTTTTGATCCACAGACTGCACATCCTTCATATGCTTGGGCCCTAAGCACCATCCACTGCCCAGACTTACCATCATACCGCTGAATCTGGCCATGCTGTTGAAAATACCCAAGCAATACCCTGATCACAGTAGTCGCCTGCAAACTACCCATGGCGCCTAACACAGGCCCAACCACACCGGCATTACCGCAGTTCATCATCGGCTCCGCAGAATCTTGGTCAATAATACAATTAAGGCACAGGCTGGCGTTATGACCAAAATCAAATGCCATCAACTGACCTTCCCAGCCCAGAGCCGAGGCACTGACCAAAGGAATTTTGCGCTGATAACAATGGGCATTTAACTGCTGCCGTGCGGCGAGATTGTCAGTGCAATCCACCACTAAACTATAGTCCACTGCCAGTATCTGCTCAGTCACTTTTTCAGCATAGGCACTAATCTGCACCTCGGGATTCAGCTCAGCCAGCCGCTGCCGCGCGCATTCAACTTTGGGCTTACCACAGTCATCGCCGGTATAGAGCACCTGCCGCTGCAGATTGCTCTGGTCGACAGTATCCCCATCGCAGATCGACAGTTGACCTATGCCTGCCGCCGCCAGATACAGACTCACCGGACAACCCAGGCCACCCATGCCCACTATCAGCACATGGGCATTGAGCAACTTCTGCTGCCCTGCCTCGCCAATATCATCCATCAGCAAGTGGCGACTATAGCGCATAAACTGCTGGTCATTTAAGGGCATAGCAATGTCTCTGCCAGTGCCAAATCCTCAGGCGTATTAATATTAAAAAACGGACTAGGGTTCTGCTCCGGCCAGTCCAGATACAGGGCATTTAAACGCTGCAATAATGGTTTAAAGCCGCCGTTTTTTTCAACCAGCAGCGCCTGCTCAATATCAGGCAGTGCCCGCTTATGCCACAGAGAAAAAGTTGGCTGGGCAAAACCCTGATAGCGCACACAGGCAATATCTGCATCCGCCTGCACAATCTGCCGATGCAGCTCCGCAACAAGATTATCTGGCAAAAAAGGCCCATCACAGGGCACCATCATTAAATAGTCCGCCGCGGACAGCTGCTCGCTAAGCAAGGCAGTATAGAGCCCCATCAACGGCCCCTGAAAACCCTCAAGCCGATCAGCCAGCGCCTGCTCACCACAGAGTGCCGGGTCGCCATTAATCAGCAGAGTATCCACCTGAGGGCTAATTTTCCCCACTGCAATCTCCAGCAGCGAACGCCCGCCCAAACTGGCTTGCACCTTATTGATCGACCCCATACGGCTGGACCGCCCCGCGGCCAGAATCACCCCATCTACATTAATCATCAGCAGTCCAACGCTGGCTGGCCGCCTGGTCCGAG
>CAXAJC010000112.1:0-6128 GCA_963969005.1 uncultured Cellvibrionales bacterium
TCCCAACTGTGGTTTTGAACCCAGAGTCACGGTGAACTTTGGTTTTCACCGGCGCTCATCAGTATTGGGGGTTCAGGGGCCTGGCTTGTACAGTGAGCCTATGTTTTATGATGAGGCTCTGATCGAAGAGCGCTCCAAACCTCTGGGCTATGCCATTGATGCGCGCAAACAGCGCTATCCCAATGAATCTTCTTATCAGTACCAGCCATTTATCGATTCAGGTAAGACTTTTTCCTGGAATAAGACAGTCAAGGCTGAATTAAAAGATTACAATCTTCGTGATCTCAGCATTTAGCACTAACTCTACAGTGCCAAAAATGGGTTGCTGACTCTTAATAATAATTAGAAATGTATTTTCAGGTGACTGCATGCAACTAGCAATTTATGGCGCTGGCTCAACTGGCTGTTATTTGGGTGGGCTTTTGCAACTCTGCGGCCATGAGGTTAGTTTAGTTTGTCGTCAACGTATTCGTGATTCAATTCTGGCTGCCGGTGGTATCACCCTTACTGACTACAAGGGCCAGAATGAAAAGGTTATGCCAACCGGGCTGATTACACAGCTGGCAGATGAAACCTTTGATGCAGTATTTGTGACATTGAAGTGTCATCAGCTCGAAGCCGCTATGTCTGATTTAAAACAGCTTGCCGACAACGGCGCTCAGTTGTTTTTTATGCAAAATGGTCTTGGCAGTATGGATCTTATTCGGCACCAGTTGCCGAGCGATAAGCTCAAGCAGGGGATCACACCTTTTAATATCTTGAGCCTGGACAATGCACATTTCCACCGGGGCACTGAGGGAGCATTTCTGTTTCATCAGACGTCGGTGACAGAACAGCTTGCCGGGGAACTGGGTGCCATTGGTTTCCCATGCCAACTGCATGCTGATATGCAGCCAGTGATCTATGGTAAATTGCTGCTCAACCTAAACAATGCACTTAATGCCGTTGCAGATCAGCCTATTAAAACCCAGTTAGAGAATCGTAAGCTGCGCAGAGTGTATGCAGCAGCTCAGCGTGAATGGCTTGCTGTGGCAGCAGCCGAAGGAGTTGAATTGGTGCAGTTTACCGCGGTAAAGCCCAGCCTAATGCCAGCTATTCTAAGTTTGCCCAATTGGATATTCTTGCGCCTGGCTAAGGCAATGTTGGATATCGACCCCCTTGCGCGCTCTTCAATGTGGGAAGATATTCAATTGGGTCGAAAAACCGAAATTGAGTTTCTTAACCAAGCCGTCGTAAAGCGCGCTGAGGCCTTAGGTATTGAGGTTCCGGTTAACCGCAAGATAAGTGCGTTAATTCATAGCTTGGAGGGCGGCGAAACCGTATCTCTGGAGCAACTCTACTAACCGAAAAGATTGGCAATTAATGATGAAGTATTTTCGTCCGCTGTACGCCTTTTTACTGGGGCTGATGGTTATTTTAAACAGTTCGACATTCGCTAATTTGGCTCTTATCAATAGCTTGGGACAGCTGCTGCTGTTCACCTTGGTAGTCTGTATACCTATTTGGCGAACCGGGCGTATGAGCTATGTAGATATAGGTTGGCCCTGGGGTTTAGTGGTACTGGGTATTATCAGCTTAGTATATAGCGAGGGTTATTGGCTGCGGTCTCTGATTGTCAGTGCGGTGGTTATGCTGATTGGGTTGCGTATGGGACTGGGTGCCCTAAAAATGTGGCGTATGGGGTTATTAGATAAGGAGTTTCCCCGCTATCAATATCAACGCATTGTGTGGCAGGGAGAGGGCAAAACCAATACGGCATTAGCTCTGCAGGTGGATGCTATTTCTCAGGGGCTGGCCAATGCGTCATTTTTGGCCTTTCCAGTGTTTATTGTTGCCTCCAATAGCAGCGAGCAGCTTCAGCTCCTTGAGCTGATAGGGCTGGTGATCTGGGCACTGGCTTTTGCCATGGAATCTGTCGCCGATTTGCAAAAGGTGCGTTTTCAAAGAGAGATGAAAAAGGCGGGCAAGCAACGACAGGTGTGTAATATAGGCCTGTGGAAGTACTCCCGACACCCAAATTATTTTGCTGAGTGGATGGTATGGAATGGTCTGGTTATTGCGGCTATTCCATCCTGGCTGGCCCTGAGAGGCGCTGAATCTGATGCGCTGTGGCTACTGTTGGGGCTAGGTCTTTTGCTGGCCTCCAAGTTTATGTACAGCACTTTGGTGTATATTACAGGTGCGGTACCCTCAGAATATTACTCGGCGCAGAAAAGACCGGGGTACACAGACTATCAGCAGCAGACCAATCGATTTTTTCCTGGGCCAAGAAAGAGCCAAGATAGACAGTTTGAATCCTGAGAGGAATAGTTATGAGAACCTGGATTATTTTAATCATGTCCCTATGGGCCACCACTGCGTCGGCTGAACCCGCAGCTGGTCCCTCTGGGCTTTGGAATACCTTTGATAAAGCTGGCACGGTGCAGTCGACGGTTGAGGTAAGAGTTGAAGGGGGCAAGTTATATGCAACTATCCTCAGCCTGCATAATCAACCCGATGATAATCCAGTCTGTGACCAGTGTAAGGGTGACTTATTCGGCAAGCCCGTTATTGGTATGGAAGTGATTAACGGGCTGAGCCTAAAGAAGAATATCTGGCAGAAGGGCACGGTGTTTGATCCAGAAACTGGCGGCTCCTACAAAGGCAGGGTCTGGCTGGAAGGTGATGCGCTGATGGTGCGCGGCTACCTTGGCTTTGTCTACCAGACTAAAACTTGGCAAAGGGCCCTTTAGCTCTCTGGGTCTCTAGTTGTCAAAATCACTAGCATCATGGCGCTCAGCAAGCTGCCGGCTTTTATCTCCCCAGACCCGGTTAACTCTTAAGCCTCGCTGCACAGCGGGCCGCGCCTGAATTTGCTCAGCCCAGCGTATAACGTTGGTATAGCTGGCCACATCCAAAAACTCCTGAGCATCATAAAGGGCGCCTGACACCAATGTGCCATACCAGGGGTGGGTGGCCATATCGGCGATGGAGTAGTTATCGCCGGCTAAATATTCGCGAGTGGCTAAGGTTTTGTCGAGCACATCAAGCTGTCTTTTCACTTCCATGGCAAAGCGGTTAATGGGGTATTCATATTTTTCCGGTGCATAGGCATAGAAGTGACCAAACCCACCGCCCAAAAATGGCGTGCTACCCATCTGCCAGAATAACCAGGACAAACATTCTGTACGCTCTGGAATAGCGGTGGGCAAAAACTCATTAAAGGTCTCGGCCAGATACATCAGCATAGCCCCAGACTCGAAAATGCGAACGGGCTCGGCGCCCCGGCGATCCATCAGTGCGGGAATCTTTGAGTTGGGATTGATCTCTACAAAGCCGCTACTAAATTGTTGCCCCTCCCCAATATTAATCAGCCAGGCATCGTACTCGGCATCGCTGTGGCCCAGGGCCAGCAGCTCCTCAAACATAATGGTGACCTTGACGCCATTGGGTGTGCCCAGAGAATAGAGCTGGAAGGGATGCTTGCCCACCGGCAGTTCTTTATCATGAGTCGCACCAGCTATGGGTCGATTGATAGCGGCAAACTTGCCACCACTCTGCTTGTCCCAACTCCAGACCTTAGGGGGTGTGTAGATATCGCTCATGCTCAGAACAACTCCTGTTTTAATTGATTTTGGGATTTGTAAGTAAGTAGATTTTTAGCTTATTGTGAATTAAGTCTTTTAAAAATACGCTCTATGGTGGAGGTGCTAATCACCTCCCCCTGTTTTGTTAGAGCCTGAGCCAGTTTTCCCTCTGCCTCAGTATCAAAGATACTGAACAGTACCAGCGCGCCATCTGATCCTGCCTGTTCCATATGCACATCACCAGGTTCTTTGTGGGCATAGTCACCGACAGTTCTGATTCTTGTCCCCAGTTCTTGTCCACTGATCAGATCTATATCTGTAACCCGCAGTTCACCCTGCAACACCAGCGAGGTTGTTTCTGCTGTGTGGCGGTGAAAATGGCAGTAGCAGTTGGGCTCCCATTTAACCAATAGCTCTAGGCGGCCATCCTCACGGGCGTCCAGCACGGCATCGGAATAATCCACCGGATAATCAAAATTATCCCCCTCGGTATAGCGCCGCCATTTTAGATTTTTATTGTCTAGTAGATTCATGGGAGTAATCTCAGATTATTAAGACTGATTTTCTGCGGAGATAGATTGCATCAGGTCTATATTGTCTGTGCTCCATTTGCACAGGGAGACCAACACCGGCATAAAAGACTGGCCAAAGTCGGTGAGTGAGTATTCCACTTTCGGGGGGATGACTTCATAAACCTTACGATATATTAGACGGTCTCTCTCCAACTCGCGTAGCTGCTTGGTAAGCATCTGCTGGGTAATGGGCGCGAGAATGCGTTTGAGCTCGCCAAACCGCACTGGATCTTGGCGCAAGTTGTAGATGATAGCAATTTTCCATTTGCCGCCGATCAGGCTTAATGCATTGCTTACAGGGCTTTTACATTGGGTCATAGTCTACGCTTCTATACCGGTATGATTTTAATGACTACTTGTATAATCAACCTAACTAACCATATCATACCGCTTATTAATTAAGGGTCAACCATAAGGCCTATCACTTAAGAGAGAGGGAAGTAATGTCAGATAACAGCTCAAAAGAAATACGCTCAACGATCACCAGTGAGGGCGTATTAGAATTATCCATTGTTAATGTAGAGCGGCCGGTTCCCGGCGAAAATGAGGTTATTCTCAAAGTAGAAGCTTCGCCCATTAATCCCTCTGACCTTGCCTTGCTGGTTACCTTCGCTGCCGATCTGGGTAGCATCAGTGTTTCTGGCGAAGGAGACCAGACTGTCACTTCGATAAAATTACACCCAGCAATGATGGGCGCAATGAAGCCGCGAATAGGTCTATCCATGCCTGCTGGTAATGAAGGCGGTGGCGTAGTGATAGATGCGGGTGCCAATGCCAAGCATCTGATTGGCAAAACTGTTGGTGTCGCTGGTGGCGCTATGTATAGCCAGTACAGTCGCGTTCCAGCACAGAGCTGTCTGGTGATGGATGAGGGGACCACCTCCAAGGAAGCGGCGTCTTCTTTTGTAAATCCATTGACTGCTCTGGCCTTTTTAGAAACCATGAAAATGGAAAATCACACAGCCCTCCTTAACACTGCTGCAGCCTCAAATCTGGGCCAAATGCTGGTTAAGATTTGTCAGGATGACGGGGTGCCACTGATCAATATCGTCAGAAAACCTGAGCAGGTAGCGACCCTTAAAAAGCTGGGCGCAGAGTATATTTGCGATACTAGTGCTGATAGCTTTATGGCTGATCTGGTGGATGCAATTGTTGCCACAGGCTGCACCCTGGGCTTTGATGCCACAGGCGGCGGCAATGGCGGCAAGTTGCCTGGCCAAATACTGGCAGCTATGGAAATTGCGGCTAACAAAACAGCCACAGAATACAGCCGCTATGGTTCAGATACTTACAAGCAGGTGTATATCTATGGCGGGTTGGATATGCAGCCCACTGTTCTAAACAGATCATTTGGTTTGCAATGGGGGCTGGGTGGTTGGCTATTAACACCCATGATTGGGCGCATTGGTATGGAGCGATTTGGTGAAATGCGTGCCCGTGTTGCTCGTGAGATTAACACCACCTTTGCCAGCCATTACACTCAGGAGATCTCCCTTGCAGAGATGCTGCAGCCAGAGATTATTCGCGGCTATGCCAAGCAGGCGACGGGTGAGAAATACCTGGTTAACCCCCATAAATAATTAATGTTAATAAACTAAAATAAGAGACAATAAAAATGCCAGAAATGACATTACTAGGTTGGTTTCACACAATCCTTGGAATTGGGGCGCTGGCCAGCGCGTTTTATACCTTGTTTAAATACAAGATCATTTCCCTGGATAACCGGTCGGGCAAGCTCTATGTGTTAGTCACCATTATTGTTGCCGGATCAGCAGTTTTCAATGAAGAAGACCTCAGATTCCCAATTGCTGAACTCAAAAGAGCTGTCGAGAAGTACGGTAACAAGATGGATGATGACTAATTAACACCTCTTCCAATTTCCTACGAGAACCAAGACAAACAACAATCTTCAGGAGATGACTGATCCGCATGGGGCACTAGCCCCATCTATTTCTACGTTATATATTTAATAAAATCCTAACCGGTAAAC
>CAXAJC010000113.1:0-6094 GCA_963969005.1 uncultured Cellvibrionales bacterium
CAACAACCTGCGTGTCTATGGCCATTGCCATGCGCAATGCTATGGAAGATCTACAACTGCGCTGGCTAAAGGAGGGCATTGAGCGGCCACCTGCGTTGCGCATGGGTATTAACAGCGGGCTGTGCAAGGTGGGTAATTTTGGAACAGAGAACCGTCTCGACTACACCTTGCTTGGCCTTGCGGTGAATCTGGCTAGTCGTCTTGAGTCATCCGCAGAGAGCAATGAAATACTGCTCTCCGAGGATACCTATGGGCTGGTTAAGGATACGGTTCACTGCATCGATAAAGGACAGATCTCAATCAAAGGCTTCTCCGAGCCAGTCAATGTCTACAGTGCTATCGACCTGCACAAGCATCTTAAAGCAGACTATCCGACGGCGGCCGAGAAACAGCCAATTGCATAAGACTGTTTATTTCCCTTTTTATTCATAGTCCGCAATAGCTGGGCATGAACACATCAGATTGCGGTCTCCGTACACATGATCAAGACGCCCTACTGGTGGCCAGTATTTATTCTCCCGCAGTGACTCTAGAGGATAGGCTGCCTGACTGCGACTGTAGCCCCGCGACCATTCATCACCACTGACCATAGCGGCGGTATGGGGAGCCCCTACCAGAGGATTATCATCGAGCTGGTACTCACCACTAGCCACCAGATTTATTTCCTGCTTGATGGCAATCATGGCGTCACAAAAACGATCCAGTTCCGCCTTTGACTCACTCTCTGTTGGCTCGATCATCAATGTGCCGGCCACTGGAAATGACATGGTTGGCGCATGAAAACCATAGTCGATCAGACGCTTGGCAATATCATCGACACTGATGCCCACCTCATCTTTAATCGGGCGTACATCAAGAATACATTCGTGAGCTACGCGACCATTGGCGCCGGTGTAGAGCACCTGATAATGGTCCTGCAGACGATTGGCCATATAGTTGGCATTGAGTATCGCAATCTCTGTAGCCTGTTTTAAGCCGGCATGGCCCATCATACGGATATACATCCAGGTAATCGGCAAAATACTGGCGCTGCCATAGGGAGCCGCAGATACCTGCGCGCCCTGACGGTCGCCACTGACCGATTCTCTGGGCAAGAATGGCGCTAGATGCTCACCCACACCAATGGGCCCTACCCCTGGCCCGCCGCCGCCATGGGGAATACAAAATGTCTTGTGCAGATTGAGATGAGACACATCGCCACCAAATTTTCCTGGCTGGCATACACCGACCATGGCATTGAGGTTAGCGCCATCGATATAAACCTGACCACCATGGTCATGGACAATCTGGCAAATCTCAGTGATGCGTTCTTCAAACACACCATGAGTAGAGGGATAGGTGACCATAATCGCCGCCAGATCTTTTTTATGGGCCTCGGCTTTGGCCTGCAGATCATCAATATCCACATTGCCCTGGTCATCACATTTCACCACCACCACGGCCATGCCACACATCTGTGCAGAGGCTGGGTTGGTACCATGAGCAGAGCTGGGAATCAGGCAGATATTGCGCTGGGTATCACCGCGGCTCTCATGGTATCCGCGAATCGCCAGCAGGCCTGCATATTCACCCTGAGAACCGGCATTGGGCTGCAGGGACATGGCATCATAGCCAGTCGCGGCGCAGAGCATAGACTCCAGATCATCAATCATGGCTCTGTAACCAGCGGTTTGCTCGATCGGTGCAAAAGGGTGCATATTGGCAAATTCAGGCCAGCTAATGGGCAGCATCTCGGCGGTGGCATTGAGCTTCATGGTGCAGGAGCCCAGCGGGATCATGGCGCGATCGAGAGCTATATCCTTGTCTGACAGGCGGCGCAAATAGCGTAGCATTTCAGTTTCAGAATGGTAGCGACTAAAGGTTGGGTGGCTAAGGAAGCTCTGGGTGCGCATCAGATTGCCCGGCACCGCATCGGTTACCTGATCCGCCAGGGCTTCAACATCGAGGCTATGCTGATCTAGCACAATATCCCATAGCGCTACAATATCCTTAACATCTGTGGTTTCATCCAATGAGATACCAATGCTGCCTGCATCAATTTGCCGCAGATTTATCTGACGACTCTGTGCTGCGGCAATAATAGCGGCGGTTTTATCGCCTGTATCTAAAGTCAGGGTATCAAACCAGCTACTGTTAACCGGAGTTACATTATGCTCCTTTAATCCTGCCGCTAGCACATTGGTCAGCAGATGCACGCGCTGGGCAATACGCTTAAGCCCTCCCGGGCCGTGGTAAACCGCATACATGCTGGCAATTACTGCCAACAGTACCTGAGCTGTACAGATATTGGATGTCGCCTTCTCGCGGCGGATATGTTGCTCGCGGGTTTGCAGGGCCAGCCGGTACGCGGGCTCGCCATTGGAGTCTTGGGACAGACCCACCAGTCGACCCGGCAGGTTGCGCTTGTAGGCCTCTCTAGTCGCCATATAGCCTGCATGGGGGCCACCAAAACCAAGGGGCACACCAAAGCGCTGGGTGGTGCCTATGGCAACATCGGCACCCAGTGAACCCGGGGACTCCAGTAGTACCAGACTCAAAATATCAGCGGCCATTACAACCAAACCTTTTTGTGCCTGAACATTGGCAATCACTTCACGGTAATCACGCACCTCACCACTGGCCCCTGGGTACTGGAGCAATGCGCCAAAGGCTTCACCGGAAAAATTATTTGGATCATCAATAACCACTTCGATGCCCATGGGCTCGGCGCGGGTTTTTATAATCTCTATGGTCTGGGGCAGGCAGTCGCTGTCCACCAAAAAGCGCACTGATTTGGATTTGGACATGCGTTGACACAGGGCCATGGCCTCTGCCGCTGCGGTGCCCTCATCCAACATGGAGGCATTGGACATCTCCATACCAGTGAGGTCGGTAATCATGGTCTGAAAGTTGATCAACGCTTCCAGACGGCCCTGGGATATCTCTGGCTGATATGGGGTGTATGCTGTGTACCAGGCGGGATTTTCAAGAATATTGCGCTGAATCACATTGGGTGTGATAGTGCCGTAATAGCCTTGGCCAATAAATGACTTATACACCTGATTAAGACTGGCCATCTCACGCAGTTCTCCCAGGGCCTGCGCCTCTGTACAGCCATCTTCAATCGCCAGCGACTCGGTCATGGCAATGGCCTCTGGCACCACCTGCCCCGTCAGCTGCTGCAGATTATTACAGCCCAGACTGGCCAGCATGGCTTGCTCGTCCGCTGCCGCCGGGCCGATATGACGGGCGGCAAACTCTGAGGCATTTTGTAGATCGGCAAGACTGCGTTTCTTTTGTAACATCAATTATTCTCCAGTCATCAATTAGGGTTAGCCGCGGTGGTAGCGCTGGGCTACCAAAGGCATTTTTGCCACGGTGATAGGTCGTTGTTTGCCCCGCACCAGCGCCTGCAGCTGGGTGCCAATGGCGGCATATTCTGTGGGCACATAACCCATGGCGATAGGTGCTTGCAATGTGGGGCCAAAGCCACCGCTGGTAATCTCACCAACAATATTGCCCTGCTCGTCAACAATCTCTGCACCTTCGCGAACCGGGGCACGACCATCTACCACAAAGCCAACGCGCTTTTTAGCAGCCCCGGTAGCTAGGTGATCGAGAATAATATCGGCACCCAGAAAACCGCCCTGCTTGGCGCCGCCGGTGCGTCGGGATTTGCTAATGCTCCAGGCAATGCCGGCTTCCACCGGGGAGGTTTCAAGATCCATATCATGGCCATAGAGGCACAGACCAGCTTCCAGGCGCAATGAGTCCCGGGCACCCAGGCCAATCCAGCGCACAGAGTCATAGCTCAGAAAAAGATCCGCCAGTCCGGGACCATCTTCGGCGGCCACGGAGATTTCAAAACCATCTTCGCCGGTGTAACCAGAGCGGGTGATATAGCATTCCACCCCATTGATAGCGGCATGACAGCCCTGCATAAACAGCAGATTATTAGCTTCTGGTGCTAACTCGGCGATTAGCTCTTTGGCACGCAAACCCTGCAGGGCCAATAGGCCTCGCTCGCCCAGATAACGCACTTCAAAACCCTCGAGATGGCTTTGCAGGTGGGCAATATCCTGATGCTTGCAGGCAGCATTAACCACTAGGAAAAAACTGTCTTTAGCCCAGCGGGTAACAATCAGATCATCGCTAATACCACCAGACTCAGTGGTAAAGGTGGCATAGGTTTGCTGGTTGATCTCCAGAGCCTCAAGGTCCGCCGGCATCAGTTTCTCAAGGGCTTTGGCCACCCCTTCTCCATTCACCACCACCTGCCCCATATGGGAGACATCAAACAGGCCTGCATTGTCTCTGCAATGAAGATGTTCCTGCATAATGCCATCGGCATATTGCACTGGCATTAAGTAGCCGGCAAAAGGCACCATCTTGCCCTGGGCAGCAAGATGTTGGTTGTAGAAGCAGGTTTGATAAAGTGCAGCATGGTCTGGCATAGCAACGTCTTTTAAGGCTATGAAATGGTAATAATAGGATGTTGGCTATAATTTGTTAAATTAATAGATATAATGCATGCATTTACATTATAAATACCTAAACAGTTAAAGGGCCGGATCATGAAAAATCTGCCAATGGATTTATTACGAGCCTTTGTCTCTGTGGCACAACTGGGCAGCTTTACCAAAGCAGGGGAAATACTGGGCCGGTCCCAGCCCGCCGTAAGTCTGCAGATTCAGCGTTTGGAAGAGCTGGTTGATGAGTCACTGCTGGCACGCAATGGCAAAAGTCTAGAGTTGACCGATGAAGGCCAGCAACTATACACCTACGCTAATCAGATTCTCAATCTCAACGATCTAGCTCTTAGTGAGTTATCGAAAAACATAGTGTCGGGAAAAATCCGTCTGGGTATTCCCAGTGAGTTTGCCACTATCTTGCTGCCTAAAATAGTCAGCCGCTTTGCCAAGGCCTATCCCAATATCACCCTTGAGGTAAATTGTGAGCTAAGCAAAAAGCTGCTCTCAAAAGTCGGTAAAAACAGCCATGATCTGATTCTGGCTCTGGAGGATAATCCCTCCAAAACCTGGTCCGATCTGGTCAAAACTGATGAGTTGGTGTGGGTCGCCAGCGCCGAACACCGTATCCATAAATCCCCGGTGGTGCCCCTTATCGCAGCAGCCGAGGGCTGTATCTATCGCCAGCGCGCCACAGCATTGCTCGATCAGATCAAACAACCCTGGCAGATTGTCTACACCATTCCAGACTTAAGTGGCATTCAGCAGGCAATTCAGGAGGGGCTTGGGGTTACAGTATTAGCCAAGAGCACAGTACCGGAAAATCTTCGGGTACTGCCGCCTTCGGCTCGCTTCCCGGATCTGGGCAAGGTGGGTATTACATTGGTGGCATCCAGCCGCAATAAGAAAAATGAAGCTGTGCACCTGCTGGCGGAGTTTCTTAAAACCAGTCTGGCATAGAGTGGGCACTGCAAAATATTAAATCTTATTGGCGCACCTGACGGTAGCTCGGCGGCATGCTCTGCTGAGTACTGCGGTAGGGGTTGATATCCAGTCCACCACGACGCATATAGCGGGCATAGACACTGAGCTCTTTTGGTTTGCAGCGCTGCATAATATCGCTAAAAATTTTCTCCACACACTGCTCATGAAAATCCTGATGCTGGCGAAAAGAGACGATATATTTCAACAACCCTGCCCTGTCGATTGGCGCTCCGCGGTACTCGATATAGACAGAGGCCCAGTCCGGCTGATCGGTGACCGGGCAGTTGGTTTTAAGCAGATGGGAATACAGAATTTCGCTGACTTCCGACTCTGCCTCTAAAGTAGAAAACAACAAGCCTGCATCTGGCTGATAGCTATCAATCACCACAGCCTGTTGATCGACACAGATACCATTGGGCTCCGAGATTGGGTTAAAGCCATTGTACTCACCCAGCTCGTAAAGGGTCACATCCACATTAGCCGCCACCGCCGCCGACAAATCAGCGGTCAGGCAATCCAGCACCTGCTGTCTGGATTCAAACTTGGTCTGGATAAACGAGTTGAGATATAGCTTAAATGACTTGGACTCAACAATGGACTCACTGGTACAGGGAAACAGAAACTCACCTATCACCATCTGGGGCAGACCGTCGGTATTTAAC
>CAXAJC010000114.1:0-6088 GCA_963969005.1 uncultured Cellvibrionales bacterium
CACCTATATCGCTGCTGTTGTGATACTGCTAACGTCAGTCTGTGTAGCCCTGGTTGCGTTCGCCTCATCCGGGCTTGCTGTGCCAGTCAATGAGCTGGTTTCTGCTCAGGCTTCTGAGCTTGCGCAAACTGTCCGTGAGGCTCTCTAGAATAGCGAACAGAACAACAGAATAAAAAGACAGCAAAACCAAAATTGCTTGGAAGACCGGAGGCTGGGGTCGGGGGATCTACAACGCCTCCTTTTGTGGCGATATCAAGCTCTTGGGGTAATTCCCAAGGGTTTGATATCAATACATCACCCTTTTTATCTCCGCTTTCTGCGTCACCCGCAAACATTCCTTCGCCCTGCCATCCCTAAAATTATCTATATCTGACAGATATACACAGGCTTTCGAATTGCTTGACCGTTAAGTCAAAGTCATTAAGCCGGTAAAGATAAACAGAGGAAAAAGATACGCTTGATGAAATGGAGGCGCCGGTCGGAATCGAACCGACGATGGCGGAGTTGCAGTCCACTGCATTACCACTTTGCTACGGCGCCTTAGAGGGCATTTCATCTACAGACTTAAACATCAGTCGAACGACCAGTGCTCAAGCAGGCCGCTATTCTAGGGGTTACCAGCAATAAATCAACTACTTATCCGCTTCAGCACTCAATTGGGGCCAAGCCAGTACAAGGTATTGCACCATTGACCAAAGAGTCATTATGGCAGCCATATAAATAGCCACAAAACCAATCATGGTAAGCATTTCCTGATCCGGCTTAGCCAGCAATAGAATAGCCACAGCCACCATCTGCACCCAGGTTTTGACCTTGCCCAATATAGATACAGCGATACTGCCCCTGGAACCCAGTTCAGCCATCCATTCCCGCAGCGCAGAGATAACAATCTCGCGACCAATAATCACAATTGCCGGCAGTGCAAACCAGGGAGTTGAGTGAACCTCCAGCAACAATACCAAGGCAGCAACCACAATTAGCTTGTCAGCCACCGGATCCAGAAAGGCCCCAAAGGGAGTCACCTGATTAAACTTGCGGGCCAGATAACCATCTACCCAGTCTGTCAGGGCGGCCAGAGCAAAAATCGCCGCAGAGGCAAAATGATGCCATTCCCAGGGCAGATAATAGACAACAATAAATACCGGGATCAGAGCGATGCGCAGCAGCGTCAGAATATTGGGGAGATTCCACATAGAGGATTTAGGTTCCGTGTTTACAGGCAAGAGTGCGCCACCAAGTTACTCATTGTACAGTGCACTGTAAATAGCTTCAGCTACCTTTTTATTAATATTATCAACCTTCATCAAATCTGCAACACTGGCTTTCTTAACTTCAACAATACCGCCAAAATGTTTTAACAGGTCACGGCGTCGGGTTGGCCCCACTCCGGGAATACCTTCAAGGGGCGAAGTGCGTCGTTTCTTATCTCGCCTTGCCTTGTGACCAGTGATGGCAAACCGGTGGGCCTCGTCGCGAATCTGCTGAATCAAATGCAGTGCCGCCTGCTGTGGGCGGGCAATCACTCTATTGTTCTGATCTGCCAGAATCAGGGTTTCAAGCCCGGGCTTGCGAGTTGTACCCTTGGCCACACCCAGAATCATTACCCCGACCACACCAAGATCACTGAGCACCTCTCGAGCAATGCCTATCTGCCCCTTGCCGCCATCAATCAACAGTATATCTGGAAGCTTGCCCTCGCCTTTCATCAGCCTGGTGTAACGTCGTCGAATGGCCTGCTCCATGGCGGCATAGTCGTCGCCATCGGTAATACCCTCAATATTAAAACGCCGATAATCACTTTTTAATGGGCCATTACTATCAAAAACCACACAGCTTGCCACCACAGCTTCGCCACTGCTATGACTGATATCAAAACATTCCAGTCGCTGGGGCGTGGTATCAAGGCCCATGGTTTCCCGCAGCGACTCAAACCGCTGCTCAATGGTTTTCTTAGACGCCAGCTTGCCGGCCAGATTCTGTTCTGCAGTGCGCTGGGCAAGCTGCAACCATTTAGCGCGAAAGCCGCGCACCGAATCACGAACCTCAATATTGCGCCCCACCTGAGTTTTAAGGGCCTGACTCAGGGCTTCGCCGCCCTCAATAGGGGCATTGAGCAATACCTCTTTGGGCAGATCTGGCCGTGCGCCGCCATCCAGATATAAATGGGGTAAAAACTCTTCCAGCAACTCTGATACCTGCTCTGCCAATGGGGCCTTGGGGTAATAGCTGCGGCTGCCAAGGATGCGGCCCTGACGAACATAGAGCATATGCACACAGGCCTGGCCATTGCTAACCGCACCGGCCACCACATCAATGGTACCTTTGCCCTTTTCAATCATCTGTTCGGCCTGCACAGTGCGCAGCGCAGAAATCTGATCACGGTGCTCCGCCGCCCTCTCAAACTGAAGCTCTGCAGAGGCGGTTTCCATCTCCACTTCCAACTGCTTGAGCAATTTGTCCGCCTTGCCATCCAAATACAGCCTGGTTAGTTCTACATCAGCACTGTAGTCCTCCGCACTAACCAAATTTACACAGGGCGCTGTGCAGCGCTTGATCTGGTACTGCAAACAGGGACGTGAGCGGTTTTTGAAAAACACATCCTCGCACTGGCGCACCTTAAAGGTCTTCTGCAAGAACCCCATACTCTCACGCACAGCATGGACACTA
The DNA here is from genome assembly GCA_963969005.1 of uncultured Cellvibrionales bacterium. GTDB lineage: Bacteria > Pseudomonadota > Gammaproteobacteria > Pseudomonadales > Porticoccaceae > HTCC2207. Next base: position 2,668 of record CAXAJC010000114.1, read on the forward strand.
GGGAATGGACCAAAATATGTACCCTTGGCTTTTTTAGGGCCACGATGGAATGCAAGGCGCGGCCATTGGTCGCGATCTGACAGGAAAATATAGGGGTAACTTTTATCATCCCGCATCAAAATATTGTAGGGCGGATGATATTGCTTAATCAGATTATGCTCGAGAATCAGCGCTTCAGTTTCGGTTTCAGTCACCGTGACATCAATCTTGGCAATCCGTTTAACCAGTGCCGCGGTCTTGGCTGTGAGTCCCGTTTTGCGGAAATAACTGCTCACCCGATTTTTAAGATTCTTGGCTTTGCCCACATAGAGAATCTTACCCTCCGCATCAAACATTTGGTAAATGCCGGGGCGCAGAGTCAGGGATTTAAGAAAAGATTGATGATCAAAAGCCATGGCGGGATTGTAGCCGGTCTTGGCATTCACCGCATTACTCTAGTGTCCCGACAGGCGGCCTCAAATTGGTTTAACCACTTTAAATCTGTACAACAGCACGGTGAGTGCGCGAGCGAAGTTTTAGGGTAGAACTGTTGCGACCATAAGTAGCAGGGATGCTACTCTTGAGCGAACAGGGATGTATTCACACGCCCCTTCACAAACCAAGATCCTTCGCTTTGCTCAGAATGACTCGTATTGTGGTTTTAGATGCGCTGGATTCTGGAAAGAGCCTGAGTGTCAATGTCAGTCAAAACCTCAGGAAAATCGTTTATCCCCTGCTTTACAGACCTGCTTATTGGCGCTGAGGACCGTAAAGTCCCGATCCAACACCGTGCTGACAAAATGCCATTGGTTAGTGATTGCCTCAGGCGTGAGCAGCAGCTCCGACCAGCCTCTGGACGCTGTTTCAGCCGCCGCTAACTCAGGACTTACATCTTTAATAGCCCTGGCAAGCACCTCTGGCTCTGTGGGCAAATAGGTCTCCAGCCCCGGACTGTTGATTCCTGGTGTACCCACCTCAACACCAATGGCCTGACCCTGCTTATTACTCAGATTAAAAGCCCAGGCATTATGGGTATCCCCCGCCAGTACCAATGGATTACTGGCATATTGCTGCAAGCTTTTAAAGACTCGTTCACGACAGGCAGCATAGCCGTCCCAGGCATCCAAATTTAGCGGCAACCCAGCTGGCGCCATATTTTGCATAAACTCCAGCGCAGGTCTGTATTCCTCTTTTGCTTGATCCAAGCGGAGCTCCTCGTCGCTCATAATTGGCAACTGCAGCTTGCCCATCAGCACCTGCTGACCCAACACCTGCCAGATTGCACCGCGTTTTTGGCTAGCCTGTAATTGGCTCTCCAACCAACTTTCCTGATCCTGACCCAATATAGTTCGGCTCTCGTCCTGCAGGGCATCCTGTTTAAAGGCCTGAACATCTGGAAGGTAATACCAACCCTTAGGTAATGTCTCAGGGGTTAAACCTACAATGGTTTGATAGTCAGTCACAGCTTGGGAATTGCCATCGACAAACTGATGGGGAAGATCAATGCGCTGCAGGTTTTGCCCGGACAATTGTGCGGCCTGAGCATCCGTGACTAGCTGTCCTTGCCCTGCTTCGTCAACTTGAAACAGCCCGCTGTGCATAGGCAGATCTGTAGCGTAATCCAAGGGCCGCACTCGCCCATGCTGCCTGGTATCCAGCATAATCAGATCAGCTAAATTACCGAGCTTAAAGCTGCGATAGATTGGCGCCTGATCACCGGCCTCTGTGGTGCGTATTGGCATCCATTCATGGTAGGCCTGGCGCGCTGCTCTGATTCGAGCAAAGAAATCACCCTCGCCCTCGTTATGGTTTTCAGCACCCTCTGTCCAACTGTCATTGCATAACTCATGGTCATCCCAAACACAGATAAAAGGATGGCGGGCATGCACCGCCTGCAGATCGGCATCAGTGCGGTACAGGCCGTAGCGCATGCGGTAATCTTCGATACTAAGAATTTCACTACTGGGCTCTACATTGCGACCCAGCTCACCGGTAGCTGTTGCATTGGCATATACGCCCTCGGCATATTCATAAATATAGTCACCAAGATGCAGCACCAGATCCAGCTCTGCATTGGCCATATCCCGGTAAGCATTAAAATAACCCTGCGGATAGTTGGAGCAGGACGCCACGCCGAGGCGGAACTCTGCCACATCACCGACAGGCAAAGTGCGCGTCCGGCCTACAGGACTGGTAAACCCATCTCCAATAAAGCGATAAAAATAATGACTGTTTGGCGACAGACCCGTGGCATCTACCTTAATCGTGTAATCCCGCTGCGCCGATGTTGTCGCAGGCCCCGAACTTACAATCTGCTTAAAATCCTTATCCGTCGCCACCTGCCAGTCGCAACTGACCTTGCTGTGCTGGCCATTACCGGGCAGCAATCTAGTCCATAAAATCACCCGGTCAGAGACTGGGTCGCCACTGGCAACCCCATGGGTAAAATAAAATGGTGCTGCTGCCTGCACCTCAAAACCGCGCAAAGCCAACACGCCCAAGCTTGCACCAAACCCTTTGAGAACCTGCCGACGATTAAATCTGGACTTAGCCATAAACCCTGCTCTTTTTTATGATAGTTAAGGAAGAAGACTAGCCCATAATGATAAGTGCCGCCTGACAAAAAACGACTTGGTAGTCCCTAAAAACAGCCTCTTAATACTTCAAGCTGCCGAGCTTGAACTTGCGGCTAGTGCATTTGCTGAGGTACTGGAATGCTGTAAAAGAATCCATCCAGAGTGGCTTTCCGGTACAGATTAACAGGGTGAAAAGTACCCTCTCAGAGATCAAGCATCTGGATCTTTTCAAAAGCAAATGCTGTAAACATAGTTGGCATTGATGCAGGTTGCGGTACTGTGAAGACGAAGAGTTTCACAAATCTAACTACGACTAAAAGCCAGCAACATCTCACAGACCTCGTCAAGCCTGTTGCGAGTCTCCCCACTAAACCTGCCCATGCTGACAAACCCATGAGTACAGTCAGGCAGATGTTTGTGGATAACATTCACCTGAGCCTGCCGCAGCTTTTCCACAAAAGCCAGCCCCTCATCTCGCAGCACATCGTACTCCGCGGTGACAATCAAGGTATCTGGTGTGTCACTGGAATCAATGCAGGCCATGGGGCTTGAATTGATTGCCAGCTCGGTATCGCCCTCAGGCAAATAGTTACTGCGGAACAGATCCATAATGTCCTTTGTCAGCAGCAACCCCTTACCAAAGCGCTTGATAGAATCGGAAGTCCCACTCATATCAACCCAGGGATAAAGCAAAAACTGAAATGCTGGCTCTGCTGATAGCTGCCCTGAAATGGCCTCAGTGAACGTTTGCATGGCTAATACCGCGGCCAGATTACCTCCGGCGCTATCACCGCCGACACCGATTTTGGTGTTGCCGATACCCAGATCAACCCCATGCTCAACAATCCAATTCCACGCCCCAAGAC
>CAXAJC010000115.1:0-6008 GCA_963969005.1 uncultured Cellvibrionales bacterium
GGCGCTTGAGTTACTCGTCAGTAAGAATATTCAATCAGTGCTTACTTGCGGTGCTCCGCTAAGTAGTGGTCTTTCTGCACTGCACAGCGTCGAGACCATTAATCAGACTATAAGGCAAGCCAGAGACCGAATTGAGGTGGTGATTGGCGGTGGCCTGGATTGCGATAATATTTCTCCGCTACTTCGCCAGCTAAGGCAGGCTGGCTCCAAGGTATCGCTACATAGTTACTCGGGTCTTTTACAGGGTGGTTTAACAGCCACTCATTTAGTGAGGCGCATGGTTGAAATTATCAACCAGCAGTTCACCTCAGTATGAGCACAAAATAAAAATTGATTTTAATTTAACGTATTAAGCTGGGGGGGATAACATAATGTTACACACAATTAATCATGTCCCTGAGGTTCAGTCCCTAGAATTGGAGCAGGGTAGTTTGACGCTGCCGAACGCTCTGTTAATCAGTATTTCCGACGAGATTTTTTCTAATACCGCAGCTTTTCTTGCGGACTATTTAAGTCCGCTAAATCTGAGCTTTACAATAGGTTTGGCTGATCAACTACCCAGCGCAAATATTCTATTTATACAGGATAGCAGTCTCGAACCCGAGGCTTATCAACTGCATATTTCAACCCGCGATATCAAAATAGTTGCCAGTGATGCCAGTGGTGCATTTTATGCGCTGCAGACAATACGTCAGCTGCTGCCCCATCCCAGCAAGTCGGTTCAGGCAGTTGATCTGCCATGCTTACGGATAAAAGATTGTCCGAGATTTAGCTATAGAGGCATGCACCTTGATGTCAGCCGCCATTTTTTTGATTTGGACTTTATTAAAAAATATATAGATTTACTCGCCTTCCACAAGATGAATAAATTTCACTGGCATCTGACCGATGATGCAGGCTGGCGCATTGAGATCAAACGCTATCCGCGGTTGGTTGAAGTGGGGTCAGTTAGGGCTGGCACAGTGACTGGATTTACATTGGATGTCGGGGCTAAAAGTGATGAGACTGTCCATGGAGGTTTTTATACTCAGCAGGATATAAAAGATGTGGTTGCCTATGCTGCCGAGAGGCATATCAGTATTGTACCGGAAATTGATATTCCTGGTCATGCATCTGCACTGTTAGCGGCCTATCCCGAATTAGGCTGCTCAGACAGTGCCACTGCCAATGAAGTCAAAGTATTCTTTGGTAACTTTGAACAGGTGCTCTGCCCGACAGAGAGTTGCTTTGAATTCCTAGCCAATGTATTCAAAGAGGTAGCAGACTTATTCCCCGGGCCCTATATCCACATTGGTGGTGATGAGATTAAAACTACCCATTGGCAGCATTGTGTGCAATGTAAAAGCCTCATGCAGCAAAAGGGGTTTAAAGCCATCAGACAGTTGCAGAGCTACTTTATAAAGAGAGTGGGGGCCATTGTCAGTGATTTGGGTAAGACAGCTATTGCCTGGGATGATGTGGTCGATGACCAGATTGATAGCTCAATGACCATTATGTCCTGGCTCTGCAAAGACCAGGCGACTTATGCTGCCTCTGCAGGTCATAACTTAATAATGACACCTATGAGTCATGTGTATTTTGATTTTTACCAATCACATTGTCTGGATGAGCCTGCGGCCATCCATGGCCTTACAAGACTGCAAGATGTGTATCAGTTTGATCCCTTAGCCGAGCTTGAAGACTCGGACCTGCATCACAGGGTTCTGGGTGCTCAGGGTAACCTGTGGACCGAATATGTTAAGGACCCAACCAATGCCGAGCGCATGGTCTTGCCGAGAATGTCCGCGCTTGCCGAAGTTTTATGGACAGATAAATCCAGGCAATCTTGGGGAGATTTTTGTCGTCGCCTTCCTGCGTTTGAGTCTCGACTCAGAGGTCTCGGCTACGAGGTAGCTAATAGTCATTACAAACCCCATTTAAGTGCTGAACAAACAAGCCCCGGACGGTTTCTGGTTAGCATCCAATCCCTGAGCCAAGCCCTGGTCTATACTCTGGATGGCTCAGATCCAACCGCTAACTCAACCTCGTATCAGCAACCATTTGTGGTTGATTCCACGACTAAAGTACGAGCTACTTCAGTGCTCAAAGATCAGCAAACACTGGGCCAGGCTCAGCTCAGTTTAGTTGTTCACCTCGGTCTGGGGCAATCGGTTACCTTCGCGAGTCTAACCGACAAAGAGTCTGCAATAGCAGAGCAAAGGTTACTTAATGGCCAGCTAAGTCACGACCGAATTTTTGATCATCCGCAGTGGGTGGCCTTTGATGGCATAGACATGGATGCCATTATTTCTTTTCATAAACCCACTCTGGTTTCAGAGGTTAGGTTGGGTTTTGATGCTGGCGCACATCGCAAGTTGCACAGCCCCAGCGGCCTTTCGATCATGCTGCCAGATAGCGAAGGCGAATGGCGGCTGGTAGCTGCCATAAATCAGCAACAGATCGACCAGTGCGATCGCGCTATTAATCTGAAATTTAGTCCTGAGAAGGTACTCAGTCTGCGAGTTATTGCACATAACGATCAAACAGTGTGGAGTCCTGAACTCGCTGCAATGACTCCTGTCACCCTCTATTTAGATGAATTGGTTGTGTTGTGAATACTCTACATAGAAAGGTTAATTACCAATGGTAACTGTATTGACCACAATAGATTGGGCGCTGATTTTCGCGCTGCTGATATTTTCTTTAGCCGTGGGTTTTCTGGTTAAAGATAAGGCCAGCAATGATGGTTTGACCGGCTTTTTTGTGGCTGGTCGCAATATGCGTTGGTGGTTTGTGGGTACTTCGATGGTTGCAACTACCTTCGCCTCTGATACGCCACTTGCGATTACAGGATGGGTTGCCCAATACGGCATCGCAGGCAATTGGTTTTGGTGGAATGCGGTCATTGGCACTGTGGGCATGACGGTATTCTTCGCTCGCAAATGGCGCAATTCGGAAGTGGTGACAGATGCTGAGTTATCTGAATTGCGCTATGGCGGTCGCTCTGCAGCACTTCTCCGAACTATTAAGGCTACAGTGAATGCAACCTTTATAAACTGCATTGTTATGGGTTGGGTATTCGCCGGGATGGCCAAAATATCAGAGCCTTTTATGGATTGGCAGGCATTACTGGGGCCTTCGATATACCTTGGTTTTGAAGCTTTGTATCCAGAGCTTTTAATTTTTAATACATTGGATAACACCCTAACTATTATACTGTTGGTCAGTGTGACTCTTATCTACTCGGCAATGGGAGGTCTGCGGGCTGTCATTATTACCGACCTGGTACAGTTCACTCTGGCTATGTGTATGGCAATGGTGCTGGCGATCATGGCAGTTCAGCATGTTGGTGGTCTGGAATCTATGTGGCAGCAGCTGGCAGCGCTATATCCAGATAACAATGGCACCGAACTATCTGGGGATAATGAGTTTCTTTCCTATAAGCAAATTGTCTCCTTTGTGCCGTCCTTTGATACTGGCGTGGCTGGCACATTGGGCATACCATTTTCTGCCTTTGTGATGACGCTAGGCGTGCTCTGGTGGACTAATGGTGCGGTCGATGGTTCAGGTTTTACTGCCCAGCGCATGTACACCGCCCTTGATGGCGGAGAAGCTGAGAAGGGTGCTATCTGGTATGCCTTTGCTAACTTTACTCTGCGCTCGTGGCCCTGGATTATAGCCGGGGTAGCCGCGCTGATTATCTATCCGAGAGCTGAGGTAACAAAGGTTGCCGATGACTTTACCGACTGCATAAATAATCAGGCAAGCTGCACGGTTGAAATGCGTGAATGTCTAGATAACCGATATCAGTGCAAGATAACAGAATATGCGCTGCTGTATCGCACCGAGGGTCGATGGCAAACGGTTACAGAGCCGGGCGTTACTCCCCGGGCCATTGAGACTGAGGTTTTTAAAGAAGACCGTGAGCGCAGCTATCCGGCTCTACTCCGCGATGTTCTGCCCCCAGGGCTAACAGGTTTGGCACTGGCCTCATTAATGGCTGCGTTTATGTCGACAATTTCTACCCAGATTAACTGGGGTGCCTCCTACATGGCCAATGATGTTTATCTGCGCTTTATCAACCCTGAGGCAACCAGTAAAAAGCTGGTATGGGTAAGTCGGATATCGACAGTAGGTATTACCTTGCTGGGAGTGTATATCGCGACTATGGTCGAAAGTATTGGTGCCATGTGGGAGCTGTTCGGAGGGATGATGGCAGGCCTTGGGCTGCCCCATCTGATGCGCTGGCTGTGGTGGCGAGCTAACGCCTGGACGGAGATCGTTGGTATGCTCACCGGTTTTAGCCTGGCATTTGCTAACTATATTATTGGCCAAACTAGTGGATTCATCGCTGGCAAAATGTCAGTTCTACCCAGTTCGATGGCCTCGCATCCTATTCATGTCATCTCGTGGATTTCTATAGCCGCCTGTCTGGCCGCTATTGCGGCAACTTTGCTTACGCCCCCAGTAGAGGAATCGCAGCTGCGCAAATTTACCGAAAGAGTAAAACCTATAGGATTTTGGCAGCACCATAGCAACGGATACCAACCTGAACGAAGTCTGGCGAAATCGTTCTATTGCTGGCTGTCGGGTAGCGTATCAATTTATGCTGGAGTCTTTGGCATTGGCCATTTATTGCGCCTTGAATATGCCATAGGCCTGAGCCTAATGCTGGTTTGCCTTGTCACCCTGATCGGGATGATGCGCGGTATGAATGAGATTGATAAGCAGCGTAATGGCGATGCATCTGCTGTACAGCAGGTCATTAATACACCCAATTCAAAGAGCCAAACCTAGCTTGGAGCATGCAGAGAAAATTATGGCAACAGCAGAGAATAAGGCTTATTACCCGCCGCCAGAATCTCAGGGCGGATGGCGCTGGCTGGATACGCCGCAGGATGTATTGCAAAAGACAGCGATTGATGCCGCCAAACTCGATCAGATCTTTGAGTTACAGTCATTTCTGTTTGGCAGTGAATTTTATGGTATTGCGATCATTCGTCACGGCCATCTGGTGCGCGAGCATTATAATTTTATGGGCTCAATCACAGGGCGCTACGATATTTGGTCATGCACTAAGTCCTTCTCTGGAATCGCCTGGGGCATGCTGATAGATGATAGTCGTGAGGGGCGTCTGCCTGAAGGGCGCGCTGTAGATCTGGATACTGCTGCGTATACCATGATTACGCAGGGATACCCTCTTAGTGACCCGCGTAAAGAAGCCATTACCATGGCTCAACTGCTCAGCATGACCTCGGGGATTCCCGGCGAAGCAGAGGGCCACTATGGCGTACCCACAGCAACAGGCTCTGGACCTTTTGAATATGCTCTTGGGCAATGCTCCAATCGCTATGGCAAATGGGTCGATAAGTTAGTCGCAGATCCGGGTTGTCACTGGGATTACAGTGACCCGGCAATGACTCACCTGTCGCTGGCATTTGCCTATGCTGCCGGGCAGGAAATACATGAATTTATGGCTGAGCGTGTCTTTGCCCCCATAGGTATAGAACAGGCTAGCTGGGATATGTTGGGTGGCAGCGGCTGTATTGGGCCCCATACCAATCCTCATGTTGGCCTGCATATCTCGGCACGAGAGCTTGCGCGATTTGGCTACCTGCTTCTGAATAAAGGTGTCTGGGACGGCAAGCAACTCATTCCGCGGTGGTGGGTGGAACTCTCCACTCAGTCATCACAAAAACTCAATCCAGATTATGGCTATAGCTTTTGGGTGAATTCAGCGGGCAGCCATTGGCCCGGATTGCCCACTGATATGTTTGCATTGGAAGGGTCTAAGACCAATCGCTGCTACGTAATTCCCTCTTTGGATTTGGTGGTGGTACGCGTGGGAACAGGTCCCTCGCGATGGAATGAAACAGATTTTATTAGTGCCGTAGTCGGCGCAATTGGAGAGGGCGACAAGTCATGATCTATGGTGTGGACATAGGCGGTACAAAAATAGAATTGGCAATTTTCGATGCTCAATACAGACAACAGACTGCCTGGAGAGAGGCTACGCCGAAGCAAGACTA
>CAXAJC010000116.1:0-5952 GCA_963969005.1 uncultured Cellvibrionales bacterium
ATCTTCCATGTATATAGCAACCAATCCTGGCGCTAACCCATTTCCCTACTTCAATCTAAAAACTACTTTCCCCTCAACGCCGAGACTAATTATTCTTAAATAGCCTTAACCAGAATTAGTCTATATATATAGTTGGATTTACCGGGTAACCATCTTCCCTTATTTCAAAGTACAACGTTCCCTTGGAGCCTAATTTTGAGATTATTTCCGTATTTTTTACATTTTGTCCCTCTTTTACCATAATTTTTTCATTATGAGCGTATGCACTAAGAAGGAGGTCGCTGTGTTTTATGATAACCAGCTTACCATATCCACGCAACCCATCCCCGACGTAGACCACAATTCCGGGGGCTGCCGGGCGTACCATGGACCCGCTAACTGACTTGATACTCAGGCCTTTGCGCAGTTTTTTTGGATCGTAATCCTCTACCACCTTGCCCTCGACCGGCCACTGCCATTGCAGATTTTTGCTGTAAACCGCTGTTTTTACCGCAGATTGAGCAGGACTGCTTGTTGTGGAAGCTCTTTGCCTTGATCTATTAGACGACTCGGAGGATGTTCGCGCCCGAGCCACAGGTTTGGCTGAAGAGGTATCCAGCGATAGCACCTGACCGGTTTTTAGCTCGTACGGGGGGTATAAGCCGTTGGCAGCGCCTAATTCCCTGAAATCGAGATCATAGCGCCAGGCAATAGAATAGAGGGTATCTCCCCGAGCAACCTGATGGGTAACAATGCGAATACTGGGGGGCTGATCGAGGCTGATAATTGGTGCCGAGTAGCCAGCACAGCCACCAATCGCGAGACTGAGAAGTAACAATATTGGCAATGCTACTGAACGCAAATCAGGGGACCTATGGAGTATCTCGTTGATATCTGCTTCCAACATATTCCAAACCTAATACTAAAAGCAAGCCAAAGATGGAGGCCAGTATGCAAATGGACGTCAATGGATCCTGACCCACAAGCTCTGCAAACTGGCCGGGCAGTAAATTTTCCGATGCCAGCACAATAGTCTTGCCTGAATGACTGAGCACAGACTCTGTCACCAGCTTCCAGGGCCAGATAATATTTAGGCTGCCCACCAGAAAACCGCACATCAGGGCAATAACCATAGTCTGATAATTGTCCAGCAGCCAAGATAACAGACGGCTAAAGGCCATCAAGCCGAGAATACCACCAGTGCCAAATACCAGCAAAATATCCAGCTGGAGATTGGCAATAGCACCGATAAAAACAGGATATAGACCCAGCAATACCAGAATAAAAGAGCCTGATATACCAGGCAAAATCATGGCGCAAAGGGCAATAGTACCAGCAAAAAACATGGTGGCATGGTCCCCTTCAAGGGTAGTCGTCGGCGCTATAGACAGACCATAGGCAAGTAATACACCAAGGACAAACAGTCCCTTGTCCGCAGCGTGGCTTGCCGGGTGCTGACGCAGCAAATAAATAACTGAGCCAACAATCAACCCAGTAAAGAAAGACCACAGGGGCAAAGGATATTGTGCCAGGAGATACTGCATAACCTGAGCCAGAGAAAATAGGCTGGTAAAAATACCGGCCAATAAGACCGCTAGAAAATTGCCATTGATATGCCGCCAGGCAGCAGCCAAACCCTGATCCCGAAGAACCTGTAGCGCCTTAATATTCAGAGATTTGATACTGTTGATCAGTTCAATATAGATTCCACTGATAAAGGCAATGGTGCCTCCTGAGACTCCAGGGACAACATCTGCAGCCCCCATAGCGAGACCTTTTAAAAACAGTAGAAAATAATGTGCACGATTATTCATACCGGCTCCCCAATAAGGCTGTATCTATCGAGACAGTCCACCTAGCAGTGGCACAAATTTAACTTTTTCTACGACTTCTTCATTAAATTCAGCAGAGTCGCCCTGACGTCTGAAGACACGCAGATCCTGAGATATACCGTTGCCTATAGGAATCACCAGAATCCCGTCAGGAGCCATCTGGCGCAACAGCCCCTCCGGCACAGCCTGGGGCGCTGCCGTGGTGATAATGCCATCATAGGGAGCGTGCTTGTCCCAGCCAAAGCTGCCGTCGGAAAGCTCCGCAGTAATATTACTCAGGCGCAGCTTGCGAAAGCGCTCTTTAGCCTTACGCAACAGAGGTTCAATGCGCTCTACCGTATAGACCTTCTCCACCAACTGAGAAAGAATCGTGGTCTGATAGCCGGATCCTGTGCCGATTTCCAAGACCTTTTTCAGTGGCAATGCGCTGAGGAGAATTTCAGTCATACGGGCAACTATATAGGGCTGGGAAAGGGTCTGGGAAAAGCCGATTGGCAGGGCTGTATCCTCATAGGCGCGATGGGATAGAGCCTCATCGAGAAAAATATGCCTGGGAGTCATTCTAATAACATCCAGCACCGGCTGACTGCTGATACCCTGATCGGTAAGGCGCTGAATAAGTCTCTCACGCGTGCGCTGAGAGGTCATACCTATTCCGGCTAGTTCGATCGAGTTCACCTGTTGCTCCTGTACTGTATTCTGGCTGCGCCAAGATAAAGGGGAGCACAAAATACTGCCAAAATAAGGCTGTGACCCGCTCTATTGCTTGCTCGACAATATATCACAGGGGTCTGTGTTGCGGGCGGAATAATTGTGCTATTTCACGCAGCAAAGCGGTGGCATAACAACCGGCATCCAGTGAAAACTGCAACCGCAACTGCTGCTCTGCAGGCCATTCAACTGTAAGGTCCTGTGGTCGCAGCAGCAGATCCCGGCGCTCCTGCTTTAAACCTGCATGCTCAAGGGCATAGCACCATGACTGCCATTCAGACAATACCCCGGTTTCAATCTCGGCAACCTGCCGGTTGGCATTGGATCGGCCCCGCCCCCAGAGCGCCGCGGACTGATCTCCGTCAATATCCTCAGCAAGCCCATTGATCTCAATACGCCGTTGCAGCAACAGATTAAACAACCATGAACGGGCTGCAGACAGATAAAGTCCTGTACCCCGGCGGTTGCCTTTAAGCTGATCTCTATCGATCAATGACTGAGCGTTATGGAGATTATTGCCATCATGGCCAAAGCGTTGCTCGGCAAAATAGTTAGGTACACCCCGCTGGGCAATAGCCTGCAGGCGCTGATCAAGTGCCGGCTGATTAAATTCTACATCCCGGAGCAATATGCTAAATCTGTTGCCCTGATGCATGCCGCGGCGGAGCTTACGGTGGTGGCGACCGGCCTCAAGAATGTCAAAATCCCCATGCTTAAGCTGAGCTATATCTAAACCCTGACCTGGCAGATGCAGGCTGTACCATTGAGTGGTCACCGCGAAACGGTCTTTAAGGCCGCAAAACCCTATATCATTCCGCTTGATCCCGGCTAACTCGGCCAGCAAGCCAGCCACCCACTGACTATTCTGATCCCGCTTGCGGATATGCAGCAGCAGATGCTCACCCTCACCACTGGGCTGAAAATCTATAATTTCATCGACCTGAAAGTCTTCCGGGCAACTGCGAAATAGTGCCGAGCCCAATGGCTGGCCATGGAGACGGGGCAATTGATGGAAATCGAAATGGTCGCCCTTGATTAGACTAGGCTCCGGCAGGCTGCAGCATTGCCACAGCGTGGCACGCTATACCTTCTTCACGGCCTGCAAAGCCGAGTTTTTCTGTGGTGGTTGCCTTGATATTAATCTGCCCAATATCACAGCCGAGATCAGCCGCAAGATTATCGCGCATAGCGTTTATATAAGGGGCCATTTTAGGGCGCTCGGCAATAATACTGATATCAGCATTGCCCAGCTGATAACCGTGCTCCTTAATCATTGCTGCGACGGCGACTAGTAAGGTCCGGCTGTCACAGCCTGCATAGGCAGGGTCTGTATCGGGAAAGTGCCGGCCAATATCACCAAGAGCCATAGCCCCGAGCAAACTATCAATCAGTGCGTGAATTAATACATCACCATCGGAATGAGCGATAAGTGCACGCTGATAAGGGATGTTGACCCCACCCAACACCAAACCATCGCCCTCACCAAAAGCATGCACATCGTAGCCATGGCCTATACGCATTATTCAATCTCCTGATTTTTCATAATAGCTTCAGCAATGGCCAGATCTTCCCGTCTGGTAATTTTGATATTGTCCTGTCGACCCTCCACAACCATGGCTGACAGACCGGCATACTCAATTGCCGAAGCCTCGTCAGTGGGGAATTTCTGTTCCTCAAGCATGGCCTTGATAGATGATTTTAACAGGCCAAATCGAAACATCTGTGGTGTCTGGGCGGCGCGATACTGGGCGCGATTAACAGTGCTGACAATACTTTTATCGGCATCAATAATTTTTAAGGTGTCATTGATTGGCGCGGCCAGAATACCACCCACAGGATGGTCGCCAACCTCATCAATTAATTTACTGATATTTCCCGCTGTGGTGCAGGGCCTCGCCATATCATGGACTAGCACCCAGTCATTCTCAGTAGCTAGCTCTTCAAGAGCCACCAGACCATTGAGCACCGAATGGGCCCGCTGGGCACCCCCGGCCACCAGACGCACTCGCCTGTCAGATGTGGCAGGAACCTTTGACCAGTAACCGGAAGCTACATCACAGGGTGCAATAATGGCATTAATCAGGGGCAAGCTGAGCAGACGACTTAACGTATGCTGCGCAACCAATGTGCCATTGAGATAATGAAATTGTTTGGGGATATCAGCAGCAAAGCGCTGACCCACACCGGCGGCGGGCACAATGGCCCAGTATTTTGATGGGCTGTCAGTCATGGTTCAACAGCCCATTGTCTTTATCAATAACCAGATAAAACGTCTCGCCCTGCTTAATCATACCCAGATCCTTACGCGCTTTTTCTTCGATAGAACCGAGATTGGTCTTTAAGCTTTTTACTTCCTCGGCAATGCGTTTATTGCGCTCCAGCAACTGCTGATTTTTTGCCTGCTGCTCCTGAAGCTGCTTATCCAACTCTGCTTTGTGAGCAATACTACCCTCGCCGAACCACAGACGTGTCTGCAGCCCGAGCAAGAGAACAACCAGTATTATCAGCAACCAACGCATATTGTTATTCTATTCGTTTTAGCCGGTTTTGTGCCAATGATCCCTAGGCGTTAAATTCTTCACGCCCGCGGTAAGGTGCTGAGGCATTGCCCAGTTCGGCTTCAATTCGCAGCAGTCTGTTGTACTTGGCAACCCGGTCTGAACGGCACAATGAACCGGTTTTAATCTGACCGGCTGCTGTTGCCACGGCCAGATCAGCAATGGTGGTATCTTCCGTTTCACCGGAACGGTGGGAAATAACCACGCTGTAGCCTGCTTCTTTGGCCATACTAATCGCATCCAGAGTCTCTGAGAGAGTACCGATCTGATTAAACTTAATCAGAATTGAGTTAGCCACACCCAGTTCAATGCCGCGGCTGAGAATGCTGGTATTGGTTACAAACAGGTCGTCACCAACCAGCTGCACTCGGTCACCCAGCTTTTCAGTCTGATATTTCCAGCCATCCCAATCCGACTCATCAAGACCATCTTCTATAGAGATAATCGGGTATTGATCACAGAGCTCAGCCAAAAAATCGCTAAAGCCCTCGGAGCTGTAGATTTTGCCTTCACCGGACAGGTTGTACTGCCCTTCCTTGTAAAACTCAGAGGCAGCACAATCCAGAGCCAGAGTCACATCCTCACCCAACTTATAGCCCGCAGCTTCTGTAGCTTCTTTGATCACTGCCAGAGCATCAGCATTGGACGATAGATTGGGGGCAAAGCCGCCCTCATCACCAACTGCAGTATTCAGCCCTTTGCCACTCAAGACTTTTTTCAGTGCATGGAAAATTTCAGCACCAACCTGCAATGCTTCAGCAAAGCTTTTGGCAGACACTGGCTGGACCATAAATTCCTGGATATCCACATTGTTATCTGCGTGCTCACCACCATTGATAATATTCATCATCGGCACGGGCATGGTATATTGC
>CAXAJC010000117.1:0-5918 GCA_963969005.1 uncultured Cellvibrionales bacterium
GGGTAGAGGGGATGGGTGCTACAGCCCAGGACAGTCTGTCTGCAGTGCAAAAGGGTTGTTGGGTTCAATTATCTGATGGTATAAAGTCCCATAGGCGGGGTAAGTTGGCCGGTATTGCTGGGCCAACTTGGAGATATGTGTCCGTAGACAGTTAGCAGCGGGCAAAACAGGGCAAACTATGCAAATTGAACAGGGCTGGCTTGATGCCGCCACCAGACTGCAGTCGGCCAACACTGATGCGCGGCCTGATCCAGCGGATGTAAGCTTGCTGGTAGTGCACAATATCAGTCTGCCGCCAGAGCAGTTTGGCGGCCCCTATATCGGCCAGTTATTTTGCAACTGTCTGGATCCGGATGAGCATCCGTATTTTGCCGAGATTGCTCATCTCAAGGTCTCATCCCATCTATTGATCGATCGGCTTGGCAACATTATCCAGTTTGTACCATTTGGGCAGCGAGCCTGGCATGCAGGTGTCTCCCAGTTTGAGGGGCGGGATAATTGCAATGATTTTTCTATTGGCATTGAGTTGGAAGGTGCAGATAATATTGCCTACACTGAGCGTCAATATATTGTGCTGACTGAGGTGACCAAGGTGCTGTGCAATCGGTATCCATTGATTACTGCAGACCGGATTCAGGGTCATAGTGATATTGCTCCCGGGCGGAAAACCGATCCGGGTCCGGCCTTTGATTGGGGCCATTATCGCAGTGCGTTGATCTAGCGCGAGGATTATTATGAATTTTTTGACTGCCCTGCTGGCAATTATTTTGCTTGAAGCCTACGGTGAACTTGGCGCTGTGCAGAGGGATGGCTGGGTGCGCCGTTGGCATAGAGGGCTGGAGGCGATTGAGTTTTTAGCACGGCCATTCGTTATCAGGCTGGCACTGTTTGTGGCCGTTCCGGTGATCCTGTTGCATCTTGTACTCGCCGCTCTGAGTCATCAGTGGGGACTTTTGGTTTTTGTACTTGAGTTGCTGGTGCTGCTCTATGCCATGGGCCGGGGTAATCTTGACACTCAGATTGCGCTGTTTACGTCAGATCTGGAAAAGGATGATCTGCGGGCGGCTTTCGATGACGCAACAGTATTTGATCTTTCCCATCGGGAGGGAGTAGATGAAAACATTGAGGACCTGCGAGAGCAGATATTTGCCTCCCTGCCTTACCGCATTTTTGAGCGAACTTTTGTTGTGATTTTCTGGTTTTATTTATTTGGCGCGCCGGCAGCTCTGGCCTACAGACTATTGGCGCTGCATGGGGATCTGGATTTTGATGAGACGGATACAGATTCAGATCAGCCAGGACTAAAATGGCTGTGGCTGATGGAATGGCTGCCGGTCAGGCTGCTGGGCTTGACCGTTGGTCTGGTGGGCAACTTTTCCTATGCCGCCAGTGCGGTCAGGAAATTATTATTTTGCCGCAGCACAGGCACTGCTGAGTTTTTGCGTCATGCGATAAAAGGTGCGCTGGGGGATGAACAAGCTAGTAGAGTCCTGACCCATCAAACGGTTTCTGAAGTGACCTTGTTGTTTGGGCGCGCCATGACCGGTTGGTTGGTGGTCATCGCTATTTTGGTTATTCTTAGCTAGCTCAGGCGTCGCCAGGGCTGTTCCAGGGAGCCACCTTCAATAGCAGCAACATGCCGGGAATTGCCAGTGCCGTGCATAGGTAAAAGAAGTTTTCCCAACCTATGCCCTCCACAATAATACCCGTCGTCGAACTCGCCACTGTGCGCGGCACAGCCGTCAGAGCGGTAAACAGAGCAAACTGAGTGGCGGCAAAGGCAGGCTGGGTGGTGCGGGCGATAAATGCCACAAAGGCAGCAGTGCCCAGACCTACCCCCAGATACTCAAAACCAATAACTAGTCCAAGCAACCAGAGTCCTTCGCCGACTCTGGCCAGCAGTGCAAACCCCAGAATAGAGAGTATCTGCACCAGTCCAAATAACCAGAGGGCACGGTTGATACCTATTTTGAGCATCAGAATGCCGCCAAGAATACCGCCGATAATCATTGGCCACAGGGCTGCATTTTTAGCCACTAGCCCAATCTCTGTTTTGCTGTAACCCATATCCAGATAGAAGGGCGTAGCCAGGGCAGTGGCCATGCTGTCCCCCAATTTGTAGAGCAGCATAAAGGCCAGAATCAGACAGGCTTGCTGAACCCCCTGGCGAGTAAAAAATTCTTTAAATGGCTCAACAATAGCGGACTCAAGTGTGGCGGGATGCTGGTCCGTTTTGGCTGGTTCGCCTATGCTCAGGGTTAGCACAATCCCGGACAGCATAAAGCCACTGGTGATCATAAACACGGTCTCCCAGGGCAGGCTGTCGGCCAATATCAGGGCTAATGAGCCGGGCACCAGCCCCGCGATTCTGTAGGCGTTAACATGGATTGAGTTGCCCAGCCCCAGTTCTGCATCCGGAAGTATCTGGCGTCTGTAGGCGTCCAGCACAATATCCTGTGTGGCACTGAGAAAGGCAATAAAAATACAGATATAGGCGACAGTCCATATTTGTGTGGTGGGGTCAAAGAAACCCAGAGCGGCGATGGTTACCAGCAGTGCTATCTGGGTAAGCAGCATCCAACTGCGGCGCAGGCCGGGGCTGTAACTGAGCAGGGATAATTGATAGCGATCGAGCAGCGGCGACCAGAGAAATTTCCAGGTATAGGGCAGACCAATCAGGGCAAAGAAGCCAATTTCCTTTAGCCCTACGCCTTCGGTACGCAGCCAGGCCGGTACCAGAGAGATCAGTATATAGAGTGGCAGACCTGAGGCAAAACCGGTAAATATGCAGATCAACATGCGGCGGTTAAGCAGGGCTTCTTTAATGCTGGGTGAACTCATGTGTTGTTTTGCTCTCTCTTTATCTAGAAGACGCTGCAGGCTCCTTATTTAAAACAGCTCATGGCTGCCATTGATACTGGGCGAGGTTAATCCGGTTGCAATTCACCAGTAGACCCTCGTCCTGCAGACGGGCCTTTTGCCTCTCAAAACTATCACTATCCGGCGGCAGACTAATTTTGCCTGATGCATTGATTACACGGTGCCATGGCAGGCTGCTGTCATCTGGTAAATTGCGCAATGTCCGGCCCACAAGCCGACCACCTCTGGGTAATCCGGCCAGTCTTCCCACCTGACCATAGGTTGCCACCTTGCCACAGGGTATGGCTGCCAGTACGGCATAAATCCTCTGTTCTGCAGGCACCTCATTCATGGCTCAAGCCTACGCTATTCAGGCTGATGTTGAAATAGTGCAAACTACCCCAATACTATAAGCTGGAGCGGAGGAGATACTCTATGCGTTTTCTGTTTTTACTATTTATCGTTATGCCCATTGTTGAAATGTGGCTGCTGATTGCTGTGGGAGCAGAAATAGGCGCCCTGTATACCATTGGCCTTGTGTTGCTCACTGCGGTGATTGGAGCCCGATTATTGAGAGAGCAGGGCCTGGCTACATTGTGGCGGGGCCGACGCAAACTGGAGGAAGGTCAGTTGCCCGCACAGGAGATTGGTGAGGGTATTATTCTGGCCGTCTCCGGTGCCTTACTTTTAACGCCCGGCTTTATCACTGATGTTATAGGCTTCGCTGGACTATTCCCTCCAGCCAGAGCGCTGTTTAGCCAGCAAATTATAGGCAAAATGGTGGTAACTGATTTGCAAGGCAATCAGTATCGTCATAAACCCGGTACCACCGGCGCCGAATCAGGGGATATTATCGAAGGCGAGTCCTGGGATAACAGTGAAGGTATTGATCGCTCTGACCGATAAAAATAACGATTTACTGTAAAAAAATTATATCTGCCCTTGAAAAAGCATTTGCCCGACTCCATTTACCTTGAAGCATTGCGAAGAGTATCTCGCAACTACTATCGAATATTGCAGATTGATTAATTGGAGATAAAAACTATGAAAATTCGCCCCTTACATGATCGAGTGATTGTGCGTCGCGAGGAAGAGGAACAGAAAACTGCAGGTGGGATTTTATTGCCCGGTTCTGCACAGGAACAGCCCAATCAGGGTGAGGTGGTCGCTGTGGGTAGTGGTCGTATTTTGGATAATGGCGATGTGCGCCCAATTGACGTAAAAGTTGGCGATACCGTTGTATTTGGTCAGTACGCTGGCAATGACAAAATTGATGTCGACGGCGAAGAGCTGATTATTCTCAGCGAAGGTGATATTAAGGCTGTAGTTGAAGCATAAGCTCAAGTCTAATCTTAAATAAAATGTTAAGTGAATTTTTGTAACTGAATTCGGGAAGGAAAAGAATCATGGCAGCTAAAGAAGTTAAATTCGGCGACAGCGCTCGCCAGGGCATGTTAGAAGGTGTAAACATTCTGGCTAATGCCGTAAAAGTAACCTTGGGCCCTAAAGGCCGTAATGTAGTATTAGACAAATCCTTTGGTGCACCAACTGTCACCAAGGATGGCGTTTCTGTAGCCAAAGAGATTGAGCTGAAAGACAAGTTCGAGAACATGGGAGCTCAGATGGTGAAGGAAGTCGCTTCCAAAGCCTCTGACGATGCCGGTGACGGCACCACCACTGCAACAGTTCTGGCCCAGACCATTGTTAACGAAGGTCTGAAGTCTGTTGCCGCTGGTATGAACCCAATGGATCTCAAGCGTGGTATTGATAAAGCTGTGCAGGCCGCGGTAACTGAAATTGCCGCTATTGCCAAGCCCTGCGCTGATAGCAAAGAAATTGCCCAGGTAGGTACTATCTCTGCCAACAGCGACGCTCATGTGGGCGATATTATTGCCGAAGCCATGGGCAAAGTCGGTAAAGAAGGCGTTATCACTGTAGAAGAGGGTACTGGCCTGGAAAATGAACTGGATATTGTTGAAGGTATGCAGTTCGACCGCGGTTACCTGTCTCCCTACTTTATTAACAACCAAGAGAGCATGAGCACTGACCAAGAGAGCCCATTGATTCTGTTGGCTGACAAGAAAATCTCTAATATCCGCGAGTTGCTGCCACTGCTGGAAGCTGTTGCCAAAGCGGGTAAGCCACTGCTGATTATCGCTGAAGATGTTGAAGGCGAAGCCCTGGCTACCCTGGTCGTTAACAACCTACGTGGTATTGTTAAAGTTGCGGCCTGTAAAGCGCCTGGCTTTGGTGATCGTCGCAAGGCGATGCTGGAAGATATTGCTATCCTGACTGGCGGCACTGTTATCAGTGAAGAAGTTGGTTTGGACCTGGAAAGTGCCACTATTGAACATCTGGGTACTGCCAAGCGTGTCAGCATGACCAAAGAAGCCACTACTCTGGTTGACGGAGCCGGTGAAGCTGCAGCTATCGAAGCTCGAGTAAATCAGATTCGCGCCCAGATCGAAGACACCAGCTCCGATTACGACCGTGAAAAACTGCAAGAGCGCGTTGCCAAACTCGCTGGCGGTGTTGCGGTCATCAAAGTTGGTGCCACCACTGAAATCGAAATGAAAGAGAAAAAAGCCCGTGTTGAAGATGCGTTGCATGCAACTCGCGCTGCGGTTGAAGAAGGTGTTGTGCCCGGAGGTGGTGTTGCTCTGATCCGTGTGCTGCAGACTATTGAATCAGTTGTTGGCGATAATGACGACCAGACTGTAGGCGTGGGCATTGCCCGTCGCGCTATGGAAGCGCCTCTGCGCCAGATTGTTGAAAATGCCGGTGAAGAGGGTTCAGTTGTTGTGGACAAGGTAAAGCAGGGCAAAGGTAACTTTGGTTACAACGCTGGTTCTGGCGAATATGGCGATATGATCGAGATGGGTATTCTGGATCCAGCCAAAGTAACTCGTACAGCACTTCAGGCAGCGGCTTCAATCGCTGGTCTGATGATCACCACAGAAGCTATGGTTTCTGATGCAGCTGATGAAGGTGGCGCTCCCGCGATGCCAGATAAGGGTGGACTGGGTGGTATGGGCGGCATGGGGGGTATGATGTAAATG
>CAXAJC010000118.1:0-5860 GCA_963969005.1 uncultured Cellvibrionales bacterium
AACCTAAACAATAACAACGCAACCAAAATCAATATCAAAGACGAATCTGTTGAGTGGTCAGTGGCAACTGTACATCCACCTGATGTTCGCGCCTTTTGCACAGCTGTCAACGCCAGCCACTTAGACAGCAGGGTCACAGCAATATCGCCATTATCTATCTCTACCTGTACCTGGCCAATGCGTGAATAAGTACCAGCAGTCATAGTCGCGGTATAGCTTCCATCACCTTGATCAACAAAGCGACTGACAGTAACACCGTGAATATCTATGGTGGCTGTCACCAGCATATTCGCGAGAGGCAACTGTTGCTCATCGTATGCCCATACAGTAATGGTTGTACTATCAGTGCCATTGGCCACCAGCATGGACTTACCTAACACTACTTGGCTATTGGCACTGGGCACTCCAATATATTTGATGGCTATACCGCCGAGATTTGCCACTGTGCCATTAACCATACCATCGGCGTCATTAGGGCCACCATCTTCGATTAACAATAATACACAGTTGTGGCCTGCGGTAAGGCCTTCACTGTAGTTCTCTGCATTGGCAGCGGGGCAATCGCCTTGCTGGGCAAAGGTGGAATAGACCTCATTGGCCGCATTTTCAACAAAATCCCGCCAGCCGTGGTTTTCACCCAAATATTTACGGTATACCGCACCCTCGGGAATAACTTTGTCGCCGAGCGAATGCACGATAGGATAGCTATAACCAGACTGCATACCTGAAGCGACAAAATCTGCTAAATCAAACGGATAGTCATAACCAATATCCCGAGCAACACCTTGGCTTACCATAAATGCTTCAGATATTGAGGCATCATGATCACCCTGAGCCCGCGCTAAAGCGCCCAAGGCTAATTGGATACCCGGAACAGATATCGATAAGGTCTCACTGCTATTATCTAGCACTAGAATATGGGGTGCAGAGATGGCATCCAGATAATCGGGCACATTATCACCATCACTGTCGCCAGTACCTTCCTCACTATCGAGGATTCCATCGCCATCGGTATCCTGATCATCAGCCAGAGTCGGCGCTGTCGCAATCACATTCACCACTACAGTATCAGTGACATCATAGGGTGGATTACCGCTGTCAGTAACCGCTGCAGTAATGGAATACACGCCTAATAAAGTCTCGGGGTTAAAGGTTAAACTCTGAGTCTTGGAGTCGACATGGGCTGATGGCAGTCTATTAAGCACATCACTCCAGGCCACCACGTGAGTATCACTGGGATTGGGATCGTCAATGTCTGGCGTAACAGTCACAACACCTGCATCTGCTGCCACTGTTTTACTAGTCACCGACTTACCGGCATCAGTGTCTTGAGTAACAACAAAGCTCAGCTGTGGCGCAATATTTTCCTCAACAATAGTAATCACCTGTTGCTGTGGCAATCCGGCCACGGCGTTATTAACGGTGGGCTCGAGCGAGCCTAGGTTGATTTCAATGGTCTTTTGCGACTCTAACAGCTCATCCGCGATAATCCTCAGATTGACGTGACCACGAGTTCCTTCATCGATGGTGACACTACCACTACTGTCACTCGCATCAATGCTGTAATCTTCTCCCTGAACTGCCGTACCGCTGAGGCTAAAGGGTACAGTCACCGGATAATCTGCTGCCTCACCACTGAGTAAGAACGCAATGCTAATGCTAGTGCCTTCATCGACATCGATATCCATCGCAGTGGTGACCAATGGAACCACCTTGAGAATCTGGGTTTTCGAAACCGTGCTACTGCCATCGCTTACCGACCAGACGATGTCGTGAGGGCCAGACACAAAAGGCCCGGTTTGATCAACTGATACTGGTAAAATGTTACCCTCGCCATCAGCGCCACTGGCAACACTCTCTGGATCCAGGTTTACTGCAGTTAAATAACCGCTCGCTGAGACAGTAATATCGTCAGGAATACTTAACGTTAGAGGTGCTGGCGGGTCGCCACCGGTATTGCCTTCACTGTCGCCATCGCCCTCTCCATTGGAATCTGTTGCATTTTCATCGTCCACGGGCGTACCGCCACCTTCTGAATCCATGGGCTCGATTGGTGAAATGGTATCGTTGTTTTTTGCAGTATCCGATCCTGTTGAACTGCCTGAATCACTGCATGCTGCCAAGATGAAAATGGCCGCCAATAATATAGGTGCGTTCCGTAGCGTCAATGCAAAATCCCTTTGCAACTGCGATAAAAATGCGAAGCATATCTGAATAAATCATCTTGTCAAGATTGGTCTATATTGAAGTTCCATCTATGAAGATTATTATCGACCCTAGGGTTGTTGATAAGCTGTTATCCTCCCAGTCATTATCGATAGCCTGATGAATTGCGATGCACAGCTTATTAATATCATCACCTACAAGGGTTACGACATGCCAAATTGCGGATTCTGGGAATCTATTCTTGAGGGCGACCTCGTCGGTAGTTCGCGATTGCCAATCTACCTCAGCGGCAGAATTTTCAAAACCTAATTCTAATAGACCCCCAGTCCTCAGGTGAGCACTCTGTAGATGTTTATGCAGTGCGCAAAAAATAAACTATCAAGAATATTTTTTTAATTCATCACTTAGCAAATATAAATATCAGCCTTGGAGTTAGGGAGTGCTACTGCACAGTGTAGCTCTAAACTATGGCTAGCTAATGCATTCAATGTAACCTGATTAGATTACTGAACCCCAGAAACGAAAAAACCCCAGCATTTACTGAGGTTTCAACGATTCTATATGGCGGTGGGATAGGGATTCGAACCCTAGATACGCTATTAACGTATGCCAGTTTTCAAGACTGGTGCATTCAACCGCTCTGCCATCCCACCTGATACTGTTTAGTCTGGATCAATCCTGCTGTGACCCTGACAATAAAGGCGCTGATTATACAGCGCCTTTTTGCACTGACAAGTAGCAATTACTCCTTTGGCGGGTTTTCAGCAGATTCCTTTGTTGCAGCAGCTTCTGGGTTGGCTTTAGGCTGCAATTTCTCCACAGGTCGTTTCTTGCGGGGATCATTTGATGCTCTTGGTGCGGCCGCTTTTGGCGTAGCTTTTGGCGCTGGTGCAGCTGTTTCGGCCGGGCTGACAGCCGCCTTGGCAGGTCGCTCGGTGCTAATCTCTACTTTGTTGACCGGCTTGGGCTTATACCTTGGGTCATTGCTGGCTCGAACAGCCGTCGCTGCCTCTGACTGTTCCTCAGCCGCTGGTTTAGCCTTGGGTTTTGCTTTGGCTTTTGGCTTGGCTTTCGGTTTAGCTTTTGCTTTACCTTTTGGCTCGGCCTTTGCTGTATCGGCTTGGGGTGCTTCATTGGAGGCAGCTGGTTCTGCGCTTACTTTCTGCGCGGGCATTGCACTGGCTTCAGAGTTTGAATCATTCTCTGTTGCAGGTGCGTCATTCTTTACCGCCTTTGGTTTTGCCGCTGCTTTGCGCTTTGGTTTTGCTGCTGGTTTATCGGTCGTTACCTCCGCAGCTGGGCTGGCGACTGGGGCGTCCGTTGCTGGAGCTGTGGTATCGACGCTATTTGCTAAAGGTGCAGTTTTATTAAGCATTTCTTGAGGCACATCCTGGCGCTGACGACGGCGGCGAGGGCCTCTACGCTTATCGTCTGGACGGCGTTTTAGCTGGTCGCCCTGAGCGATTTTGGCCTCTGCATTGCTCTCGACTGGTTTAGCATCCTGAGTGGCATTGTCGATCTTTTTGTTTTGATCGCGACGGTTGCCGCGGCGAGACTCGTTATTGCGAGAGTCATTGTTTTTGTTTCGGTTACCGCTATTGCGACCTTCGGCCTGCTTGCCGCCGGACTGTTCGTTCTTGCGATTATCGCTGTCGCGATTGTCATTGCCACGTTTATCATTGTTGCGGTTGTTAGAGCGACGATTATTGCGCCCGCGATTATTTTGTCCGCCACGGTTGCGATTGTTGCGGCTTCTCGATTTGGGTTTTTCCTCTTCCTCTTTAGCCGGGGTTTCACCAAACATGCTGTCCCACAAGCGCTTTACCAGGCCGGGTGTCTTGGGCGTTTCCTCAACGGCCGGGGTAATGGTGGGAGCTGGAGAAGAGGGGACAATGGTTTTTACCGCTGGCTGGGCAAGTGCTTTTACATTGTCTCCAGACTCAGTCACCACTTCAATTTCTGGTTTGCTCAGTTCATCGGCCATCTTGTAGCTAAAGTCTGAACTGTCCTCATCCTGAGTGCGGATGCGTACCACTTCATAGTGCGGTGTTTGCATTTCTGTGTTGGGCAGCACTGTGACCTGGATTTTGTTGCGTGCTTCAATATCCGAGATTTCCTTGCGTTTTTCATTGAGCAGGAAGGTTGCCACCGGGACTGGCACAATCGCACGAATTTCGCGGCTGAATTCTTTCTGTGCTTCTTCCTCGACTAGACGCAAGATAGACAGGGCCAGTGATCTGGTGCCACGAATCGTGCCCTGGCCTTTACAGCGAGGACATATTTTGGACATGGTTTCTTCAAGGGAAGGGCGCAGGCGCTGTCGAGACATTTCCAGCAGGCCAAAGCGAGAAATACGCCCAACCTGAACTCGGGCACGGTCAACCACCAGGGCATCGCGCATTTTGTTCTCAACGTCTTTTTGGTGCTTGCTGTTAAGCATATCGATAAAGTCGATAACAATCAGACCACCGACATCCCGCAGGCGCAGTTGTCGTGCAATTTCTTCTGCCGCTTCTTTATTGGTGTTAAATGCAGTTTCTTCAATGTCGCCGCCTTTGGTTGCGCGGGCGGAGTTGATGTCAATGGAGACCAAGGCCTCTGTGATATCAATCACAATTGAACCGCCAGAGGGCAGTGATACTTCGCGGCAGAATGCTGTCTCGATCTGGTTTTCAATCTGGTAGCGGTTGAATAATGGTATTTCGTCCTGATAAAACTTCACCTTGCTGGTGAAGTCGGGCATTACCGTACCAATAAAGGCGGCGGCCAGTGCATAGGCTTCTTCGCTGTCAACGATAACTTCACCGACATCCTGGCGCAGGTAATCGCGAATGGCGCGCACAATAACATTGCTCTCTTGGAACAGAAAATGAGGTGCTTTGGAGCCGCTTGCTTCATCTGTGATAGTGGTCCACAGCTGCAGCAGGTAATCCAGATCCCATTGTAATTCTTCGGTGGCGCGACCTATGCCCGCCGTTCTGACAATGGCGCCCATGCC
The DNA here is from genome assembly GCA_963969005.1 of uncultured Cellvibrionales bacterium. GTDB lineage: Bacteria > Pseudomonadota > Gammaproteobacteria > Pseudomonadales > Porticoccaceae > HTCC2207. Next base: position 5,165 of record CAXAJC010000118.1, read on the forward strand.
ATCAGGAATGGTTAAGCCGCGCATGGCTTCACGCAGATCAGCACGCTCATCACCTTCAATGCGACGTGAGATTCCACCAGCGCGAGGATTGTTGGGCATCAGTACCAGGTAGCGACCAGCTAGGCTCATAAAGGTTGTCAGTGCGGCACCTTTGGATCCGCGCTCTTCTTTTTCTACCTGTACCAGAACTTCCTGGCCTTCTTTGATAGCATCCTGAATGCGCACCCGACCACCGTCGGATGAGTTCTTTTTAAAGTACTCGCGAGAAATTTCTTTTAATGGCAGAAAGCCATGGCGCTCAGCTCCGTAGTCCACAAATGCGGCTTCCAGGCTGGGCTCTACTCGGGTGATTTTACCTTTGTAGATATTGGATTTTTTTTGTTCTCTGGTTCTGTTTTCAATATCCAGATCGTACAGCCGCTGGCCGTCGACCATTGCAACTCGCATTTCTTCTGTGTGCGAGGCATTAATTAACATGCGTTTCATAGTTCACCTTTACTCATAATTTAGAGTGAGCAGCAGTGAAATGAGGCAAGTTAAGGAGGACTAAAACGAAAGGAATTACGTCTTTCTGTGGCTACCAATTAAATAATTTAATTGCGGCTACACTCCCTCATGACCCGTAAATGCTGGTGTGTGGGAGATGTTGGCTACATCGGTAGCGATGTAATTAAATACTGCTTAAGAGTTTCGGTT
>CAXAJC010000119.1:0-5830 GCA_963969005.1 uncultured Cellvibrionales bacterium
GGGGTAAAATTCACCCAATGTTATCTGTGATGGCTGCTTTGGCGCCGATCACAAGCAGGCCTGTTGCATCTGTAAGGGCCGCAAGAAGACCTAGTGTCGCCTCTGTATTCAGAGGTCGGTTAGCTGCGCTCTCTGTGGTGGTACAGGTTAGAGTTGGTAAACGCGAGGTAATAAAAAGCCCGATACTGCTGCCAGTTTCGGGCTTTTTAATAATCGACTTTTAATGTGGACCTAGTGATCGCTCAGCAGGGTCAAGAACTCAGTTCGGGTAGCCTGATCTGTGCGGAACGAGCCGAGCATAGCTGAGGTTTTCATTGATGAATTTTGCTTTTCCACACCGCGCATCATCATGCACATATGTTTTGCTTCAACAATCACGCCCACACCACGGGCATCTGTGACCTCTTGAATCGTTGAGGCGACCTGTTGCGCCAGTGCTTCCTGAATCTGCAGGCGGCGGGCAAACATATCCACTACCCGAGCGACTTTTGACAGACCCAGAACCTGGCCGTTAGGAATATAGGCCACATGGCATTTGCCGATAAAGGGCAGCAGATGATGCTCACAGAGAGAAAACAGTTCGATATCTTTAACGATAACCATTTCCTCAGAATCAGACGGGAACAAAGCATCATTGATAACCTGCTTTAAATCCATTTCGTAACCGCTGGTCAAATAGGCAAAGGCCTTGGCTGCACGGTCTGGAGTATCGAGCAAACCAGCGCGGGTAACATCTTCACCAGTGCTCTCAATAATCTTTTGGTATTGGTCTCTCATGATAGTCCCTGTTCCTACGTTATATTTTTTGTCGCTAGGCATTCTCCAATAAACTACAGACCATTGCCAGTTTCACAGGTAAAATAAAGCCCCTGCGGAGGCACAATGACAGAAATAAACCTAACCCCGGAAAATTCAGCGCCAGTAACGGTTGCAGCCATGCTGGAGCAGGGCGAGCAGCAGTTTGAAAAGGCGCAGATCTACTTTGGTCATGGTACCACTTCTGCCTGGGATGAGGCGGTGTATTTGCTGTCCTTTGTGTTGAATTTGCCGCCGGATGCAGATCGCTCATTGCTCGATCAGGTACTCACAGCTGAGCAGAACAGGGCTATTCAGGAACTGTATCAGCGCCGGGTCACTGAGCGCATTCCCGCCCCTTATCTGACCGGTACAGCCTGGTTTTGCGGGTTACCGTTCCATGTTGACGAGCGCGTGATTATCCCTCGATCACCATTGGCGGAGCTGATTTACAATGGTTTTCAGCCCTGGTGTGACAGCACACCTGATTCTGTTTTAGACCTCTGTACAGGCAGTGGCTGCATAGGTATTTCCTGTGCCTATGCCTTCGAACAGGCCGAGGTGGTGTTGAGTGATATTAGCGCCGATGCTCTGGCGGTTACCCAAGCCAATATTGTTGAGCATAATGTGGGCAACAGGGTGACAGCAGTTGAGTCTGATTTGTTTGATAATTTGGGCAGCCAGCGCTTTGACTTAATTGTCAGCAATCCACCCTATGTTGATGCTCGAGATCTGGCCGAGATGCCCGATGAATATCAGCACGAACCAGAGCTTGCTCTGGCTTCTGGCCACGATGGTTTAGACTTTACTCGCCGTTTGCTGCGAGAGGCAGAGCAGCATCTAACGGCACAGGGTGTGCTGGTGGTTGAGGTAGGTAATTCTTGGGTGGCACTGGAGCAGGCCTTTCCCGAGGTTGCGTTTGTCTGGTTGGAGTTTGTTGAGGGTGATGCTGGAGTATTTGTACTGACCAGAGAACAGTTGCTTGAACATAAAGAATCTTTTGCCTGAGTTGCGTATAATCGCCACCAAAAGAAACTTCTATTGATTGGCTTGAGAAAACTATGTCCGGAAATTCCATTGGAAAACTATTTACTGTCACAAGCTTTGGCGAAAGTCACGGTTTGGCGATTGGCTGTATTGTTGACGGTTGTCCCCCCGGGCTAGAGATCAGTGCCTCTGATTTGCAGCCGGATCTGGATCGTCGCAAACCGGGCCAGTCGCGCTATACCACCCAGCGCAAAGAGGACGATGAAGTTAAAATTCTATCTGGTGTGTTCGAGGGTAGAACCACTGGTGCCTCTATTGGAATGATGATTGAAAACAAAGATCAAAAATCCAAAGATTACAGTAAAATCAAAGACTTATTTAGACCTTCTCATGCAGATTATACCTATCATCAGAAGTATGGTGAGCGGGATTATCGCGGTGGTGGACGCAGTTCTGCTCGGGAAACGGCCATGCGTGTGGCCGCTGGTGGTATTGCCAAAAAGTATTTAAAAGAGCGCCTGGGGATCGAAATTTTCGGTTATGTCTCACAGCTTGGTCCTGTGGTCGCGGAGAACTTTGATCAGGCCGAGATTGAAAATAACCCCTTCTTTTTTCCCGATGCCGGTAAGGTTGCAGAGCTGGAAACCTATATGCAGGCCCTGAGCAAGGAGGGTGATTCTATTGGTGCCAAGGTCACCGTGGTGGCGAAAAATATGCCTGTGGGTTTAGGTGAGCCCATTTTTGACCGATTGGATGCCGAACTGGCCCATGGGCTGATGGGGATCAATGCGGTTAAAGGTGTGGAGCTGGGTGCTGGTTTTGATGTGGTCGCCCAGAAGGGCACAGAACATCGGGATGAGCTTTCCCCTGAGGGCTTTCTGTCGAACAACTCTGGCGGTGTGCTGGGCGGTATTTCTTCAGGCCAGGATATTATTGCTCATCTGGCCCTCAAGCCGACCTCCAGTATCCGCATCCCAGGGCAGTCGATTAATACCGCTGGTGAATCTGCTGAGGTGATTACCACGGGGCGCCATGACCCCTGCGTGGGCATCCGTGCGGTGCCGATTGCTGAGGCTATGCTGGCGATTACCTTGATGGATCATTATCTGCGCCATCGTGGCCAGAATGCGGATGTGGATTCCGGGTTAACGCCGATTTAATGGTATTTTGCCTGGCTTTTCCCGCAACCGTTTTGTCATCCTGAACGGCGTGAAGGGTCTACTCCCCCCGAGCCGTCAATTTACAGCGAATATATTCATTGTGGCGAATATGCAGCAGATCAGCCACGCGTCGAATAATGCCTTCCTCGTGCTTGTCCAGATAGCCATCTGCATAGGCGACGCGCCACATGGCGGTTAGCAGATCCATTTTTTTATCCAGCTCAAAATGCTCGTTGATCTCACGGGTAAACTGGTAAACCGACGTGGCTTCTGCCACCTCTTCACGGGAGAGGCGCAACAGCTCTTCTACCATCTCAGCCTCAAGCTCAAGAATATTGCACAATGTCTGGCTAATGCTTTCCAGTTCCTGAGCATCGAGATTGCCATCAATCACCATTACCTCTACCAGCAGAGCCGCCGCCGCTATCTTTTCGCTGGCAACGGTTTCCTCTGGCTCCAGTACATTTTTGGCAAAAAAGCTTTTAATGCGATCGATCATTACTGAATATCCCGCAGCCAGGTTTCCAGCTTTATCTGGTCTGCAACAAAGGCGCGGATACCATCAGATAGTTTTTCCGTCGCCATGGGGTCTTCGTTTAATTCAAAGCGGAAGCTGCTCTCGCCACCCAGCTGATAGTGAATCTTGTCACCGGTATTGGCCGGGTCCAGTCGGCGCTCGAGCAAGCCATAGTCATCATCCAGCGCCTGCAGCAGCTGGGGGCTAATGGTCAGGCGATCACAGCCAGCCAGCTCGGTAATTTCATCGGTATTGCGGAAGCTGGCACCCATAACAACAGTGTTGTAGCCGGACTGTTTGTAATAGTTATAAATGCGAGTCACCGACTGTACGCCCGGGTCATCCGCTGGCGCATAGTCGCTGAGATCGGTGTTGGCTTTGTACCAATCGAGAATACGGCCAACAAAAGGCGAGATCAAATAGGCACCTGCATCAGCGGCAGCTACTGCCTGGGTAAAGTTAAACAGCAATGTCAGGTTGCAGTTAATGCCTTCTTTTTCCAGCTGCTGTGCAGCCTGAATACCTTCCCAGGTAGACGCCATTTTGATCAGCACGCGTTCTTTGCCAATACCTGCCTGCTCGTACAGTTCGATAAGCTGGCGAGCCTTGGCAATGGATGCATCTTTATCAAAAGACAGCCGCGCATCCACTTCCGTAGAGACACGGCCGGGAATAGTTTCAAGAATCTTTTCACCAAAACCTACGGCCAGTTTGTCCATGCAGGTTGAAAGCTGCTCGTCGGAGGACAGTTTGCCGCTGGTGACCGACTTGATCACATCTTCAACCAGGCCCCGATATGCAGGCATTTGTGCGGCCTTGAGCAACAGGGAAGGGTTGGTTGTGGCGTCTTCTGGTGAATACTGGGCAATCGCATCAAAGTCGCCAGTGTCGGCAACCACAGTGGTTATCTCTTTAAGTTGCGCAAGTTTGCTTTTTTCGGTCATGGAATCAAAGTCCTGTTGTTTTAGCTAATGCTGCGGTTAGTACATCAATGGTTGCATCTGGTTTGAAGGCATTTTCACTGATATGCCGGCGATACTGTCTGGCGCCGGGCATGCCGTGAAAGAGTCCCAGTATATGCCTGGTCATGGCCTGTAATTTGGTGCCTTTGCACAGCTCATTATCCACATATTGAAGGAACTGTTCAGCGATTTTTTCACGGGATTTAATCGCCTCGGTCGAGCCATAGAACTGCTGGTCTACACTGGCCAGCAAGTACGGATTGGTATAGGCCTCGCGGCCTATCATCACCCCATCAATCTGTTGCAAATGGGTTTGGGACTGCTCCAATGTAGTTACGCCGCCGTTGATAATAAATTCCAGCTCGGGGAAATCTCTCTTCAGCTGATAAACGCGATCATAATTGAGTTCTGGTATTTCACGATTCTGCTTAGGGCTAAGACCTTTGAGCCAGGCCTTGCGAGCATGGACAAGAAATGTCTCGCAGCCACTTGCCGCTACCTTGCTGACAAATTCACAGAGAAAGTCATAGCTATCAAAATCATCGACGCCAATACGGTGCTTGACGGTAATCGGCAGGTCCACGGCATCGCGCATGGCGGCAATACAGTCTGCGGTTTGTTGGGCATTTTTCATCATCACCGCGCCAAACATCCCATTTTGTACCCGGTCGCTGGGGCAGCCACAGTTAAGGTTAATTTCGGCATAATCATACTGGCTGGCCAGCACACAGGCCCGGGCTAAATCTGCGGGGTCGCTGCCACCCAATTGCAGGGCGACCGGATGCTCAAAGGCATCCATCTGCAAATGGTAATCAGTATCCCCATAGAGGATAGCGCCGGTGGTAATCATTTCGGTATAGAGCACGGCGTGCTGGCTAATCAGGCGCAAGAAATAGCGGCAGTGACGATCAGTCCAGTCGAGCATGGGGGCAACACAAAACTTTCTATTAAGTGCTTTGGGCGGCTTGGCATTATTTTGTGCTGATAATGACATGGAATCTGGTCAAGCTTTTAAAGCCGCTTAGTCTACACGGATATGAGCCTCTTGGTTAGCCCAGCAGGGCAAAACCCATCAGTCATTAGATGGATTGCCAAGGCTTGTGGATTGGGTTAATTTAAAATCTATATCCCCAAGCTCGATCCCAATAATAACGATAAGGATTGATCCCATGTCTGCAAATTCGCGCCAGCCTAAATTGATCACAGGGCAGCGGTTACTCTGTACTCTGGGCAATATAGGGCCAGGTATGGCAGCTTTGTCCCTTGGGCAAATGCGCCGAACTTATGATAGCTATGATCGGTTTTTTGGCAGCGGCTCCCGTGCAGATGTAAGTACCGAAGACAGGCTGATTCCTGTAGGCGGGCACCAAATAGGTATCAGAATTTACCGACCCACTGCGCTGCAACCG
>CAXAJC010000120.1:0-5803 GCA_963969005.1 uncultured Cellvibrionales bacterium
TACATGCTTCAGTTGCGACTAATTTCCAACTTTCAATGGGATATTGATCAAACTGCTGGTGGCTGATTGCTCGGTCATAAAACCTGCGGGGGCTATTAGCGATATGGTTTTAACTTGGCTAGGATAGGCCTCCGCAAAATGACCCAAAATCGCACCGCCCATAGAGTAGCCAACCAGATGCACTGGCTGCGAGAGAGCCTGCTGATCCAATAACTCTTTTAGAGCCTGCACATAGAGCTCTGCGTCGTAGTCGGTGGTTGGCCGCCCAGAAAAACCCCGACCAAAGTGGTCGTAGACCAGTATCTGGTACCCAGCATCAAGAAAAAACGGCAAAACCCCATCCCAGACAAAATGAGGTGTAGAAAATCCATGGATCAAAACCAGAGTCTGGCCGTTGCTATTGGCCTCAGTGGGCAAATACCAGCGGTAGTAAAGGTTACCCTGGGTCAGCGGTGCCCAGGCACCTTCGGCGGGTATATCCGCAGCGGAAATAGGCTTTAAACCATGGGTTTTATTGACATAGGGTATTGCCAGCCCCAGAGTAATAATCAGCAATATCAGCCCGGCTATTTTCATTATCCTAACCTCAAAAAATCATTACTCAGCTGTACCCTGGGCAATAATTCTTATATAGCCACGCACACCTTGAGCATAGTCAACCACTGAAATTTTTTCATTGGTGCCATGAAAACCTGTCAGCAGCTCTGGCGTCAGACGAATCGGATTAAACCTGTAGGCATTGTCCGCCACTTTGCCATAGTGTCGGCTATCTGAACCCGCAACCATTAAACCGGGCGCCACGGGGATATCCCCATGTATCTCACGCATACTTTGGGCAATTATGGCAAACCCCGGAGCTTGCCAATCAGATACAGGCGAGGCATTAGCGCCACCGCGGCGACGCACAGAAATGCTATCGCTAGCGACCAGATCAGTCACATAGTTTTCCACACTATCCATAGAATCTCTGGGATGAATTCTAAAGTTAACGGTGGCCACTGCTTCAATAGGCAAGACATTGGTTTTTACACTGCCCGACAGCATGGTAGGTGCAGTGGTTGTGCGCAGCATTGCATTAGTGCTGGGCGAGGCACTGAGCTGGTCATCAATTAGTCCGCCAAATAGCCACTGATTGGCAAAAAACATTCTGGGCACAAAGGGCATATGGCGGCTGATTTTATCAAACATATCTGCAGCAAGGCCCTCAAGCCCGCCAGGTAGCGGATGTTCTTCAAGCTGAGTAATGGCGCGGGCCAGATCTGTAACGGCACTGGTTTGTGGCGGCATGGACGAGTGTCCGCCCTCCCCTGCGGCTACAATATCGAGGGTAATGCTACCCTTTTCGGCCACATTAATGGCCGCCACTAAACTATCGACTCCGGCAATCAGGCCATCAAATATAAAAGAGCCCTCATCCAGAGACCAGGCAAGCTGAATCCCCTGATTTTTTAGATAGGCTGCCACCTCAGCGGCACCCTCTCGGCCACCTATTTCTTCATCATGACCAAAACTAAGATAGACAGTTCTCACAGGTTGATGGCCCGCATCCAACAGATAGGTCACGGCCTCAAGAATACCCAGCACGCCGCTTTTATCATCCAACGCCCCCCGCCCCCAGATTACCCCATCAACTATAGCGCCGGAGAAAGGTGGCTGCTGCCACTGGCTGTGGGAACCGGGAATCACCGGTACCACATCGTAATGCCCAGTAACAAGAATAGGCTGCAAACTGGAGTCAGAACCAGGCCAGCGATAGAGCATGGTGTCGTTAATCTGAATATACTCCAGACTCCGATGAACTTTGGGGTAGCTGGACTGAACCCAGTCGATAAAACCAGAGAACTGAGACTGGTTTTTTAGTTCTGGTGCCTGGTAGGACACCGTCTGAAACTGAATCGACTGGGACAGTCGCTCTGCCAACGCAGCCTCATTCAGTTCAATTGCAACCAGATCAGTGTTAACGGCCACCGGTGGCTGATGCATCAAAGTACGCACAGCCACCACTGCTATTAGAAGCCCAATGGCCGCTGAGCCTATTATGATAAGTCGTTTCACATTAATACCTGTTTATAGCTTGTAATAAGCTTGATAGTTATTGGAAAAATTAGAGGCCAACTCTGAAAAGTCCAGCGCAGACTGAAACTTTTTAGACCCTTCCTCTGGCTTGGCACTGTCCTTTAATTTTCCAGTCCCCTGTAATAAATTTCCTGCGACAGCGAGAAAAGTGGCAGCGCTGTCATGGATTCTTTTGCAGTCGCCAGCCTTCAAGATACCTTGAGGCTGTTTTTGCCCAGGGGCAACAGAAGCGGAGTCATCAGCCCAGCCAAGGCTGCAGATTATCATTGTGTACAACAGCAGGAAGCTAATTTTATTTGAATCTCCCCTAATTATTATTTGACTAATGTATGCCTTTTAAAGGGGTTTCCAGCATTAATACTAGCAGTCAAAATAGGGTTTGGCACTATTAATTAAAAGCGGCTTTCTAAGATATTATGGCTTCAGAATTCTTTAAAAATAAAAGGTACCGATAAAATGACTGATTCGATCAATAATCTTAGCTGGGCGGAGTTTGGACGGATTGACCTAAGGGTTGGTACGGTGGTGGCTGCAGAGTTTTTTAAAGAGGCCATCAAGCCTGCTATTAAACTCAGTATCGATTTTGGCGCCGATATCGGGATTAAAAAGTCTTCTGCTCAGATTACCGATCACTACGATCCAGAGGTATTAATCGGCAAGCAGGTTGCGGCGGTGGTCAACTTCCCAAAAAAGCAGATCGGCCCTATTATGTCAGAATGCTTGGTTACCGGGTTTGTGCAAGATGACGGCAGCATTATCTTGGCTGTTCCCGATAAGAAAGCTGCTAATGGCTCTCGCCTCGCCTAGAAAGAGAGAAAAAGAGGGAAAACACAAGCCAAAAATCCGGCAATCAGTGTTTCCCTCGACGCCAGTCAGTTTGCTTTAAAGCCTGATCAGCAAAATCTGCCGCTGGCGCTTCTAACTCTGTGGCCATGGTATCGTTCCAGCGATTTAAAAAGCCAAATAGCGATACCACCGCCACTATTTCGACGACTTCTCGCTCAGAGAAGAATTCTTTTAACGCTGCAAAATCATTGGGCTCTGCGGCGTTGGGCTGCATTGCTGCATGCCAGCCAAAACGCAGGGCAACGCGCTCTCTGTCGCTAAACAGGGGGGACTGCTCAAACTCAAAAGCGGCGGCGATTTTTGCTTCGGCGGCACCAGCGCGATGGGCCGAATGGGAGGTATGAGCCTGACAATAGTGACAGCCACTGGCACGGCTGCTCACCAGTGCAATCAATTGTTTAAGCTCAGGCTCAATGTCGCCCGTTTGCAGTATGGTCGCACCCAGGCCGCCAAAGGCGCCCAACAGTTCCGGCCAGTGAGCCATGGTCAGCATGCTATTAGGCACAAAGCCCATGCCGGCCTCCACCATATCCAACATTGGTGCGAGAGCCGGGAGTTTCTGCCGATCTTTTTTTGAAATTTGACTCATGCAAACAAGCCTCTAAGCCGGATCCGCTATTTTTAATAATTGCTTACCCAGATTCTCACCCGTGTAAAGTCGCTGCAAAGTATGAGGGATATTGTCAAACCCCTCCTGCATATCAACCTGATAGATAATCTCTCCAGATGCCACCCACCCCATCAAAGCTTCAATAGCTTCCATCGCGCGGGGGAGATAATCAAGGATAATAAAGCCCTGCATACGACCGCGATTGGTCACCAGGTTCATTAGATTATTGGGGCCGGGGGCAGGCTCTGTGTTGTTGTAGTTGGCAATACCGCCGCACATAACAACCCGGGAATAGAGGTTCAGATGATTTAGCGCAGCTTCCAGTATCGGGCCACTGACATTATCAAAAAATATATCCCATTTGTCCGGGCAATGGATAGCAATCTGTTCGCTGACATTCTCGTTTTTATAGTCAATCACCGCATCAAATCCGGCCACATCTTTTAGCCAGGCACATTTTTCAGGACCACCGGCAATACCCACCACACGACAACCCTTCAGTTTGGCTATCTGTCCAACCACGGAACCGGTGGCACCAGCAGCACCAGACACCAGCACTGTTTCACCCGCCTTTGGCTGACCATGATCCATCAAACCGAAGTAAGCGGTCATGCCAGTGATACCCAGAATCGACAGCATCATTTCCGGAGACACTCCCGGCGGTAATTTATTAATGCCCGTGGGGCCTTCACCCGGGGCAACCACCGCATAGTCTTGCCAACAGCCCGTGGTTTGCACCAACTCACCCACGGCAAAGTCGGGATGTTGAGACTCGACAACCTGTGAAACAGAACCGGCACGCATCACCTCACCTATAGCAACCGGCGGTAGATAACCGGGGCGATCAACCATCCAGTTTCGCTGGGTCGGGTCGAAAGACAGATACAGGTTTTTGACCAGTATCTGGCCGCTGGTAATGGCAGGTATGGGAGTTTCTGCGTACTCAAAATTTTGCGGGCCAATCATGCCATCTGGTCTGGCGGCCAGTAGCCACTGTCTGTTTATCATCGCTATTATTCTCCTTATGCGCTTTGATCTGTGCGGATGCCGCTAATAATACGGCAAGCGTTTTTAATAAAAATTGGTTCAGAGTTAAAGCTGTCAATCAGCCCCTGCACATCTGCCGGAATGTCCTCTCCCTGTAAGGAAGGCCCTTGATCTGCCCTGGTAGCGCCCACTAAAAGCACCCCCATGGTTTTCACCAGTTCGAGAGACTGGGACTGATTGAGGCCCAAAACAGGCGCGGTGGCCTGAGCTATACAGTCCACCCGCTCAATAAAATTGCGCTTTGACTGAATTAAACTCTCAATGGACACATTGTGTTCGATCACATGCTCAAGTCTGGTCAAAAGGGGAATAAAGCTGCCGTCGGCCAGAGCTGTGGTGTACAGGGTTTTTACATAATCCTGATCTGTCATGGCGTCTTGTAGCTGATCGAGAAACACATGACTCCAGCGCACCAGACTTTGGTTATACAGGGTTAAAAACACTTCCTCGCGGGTTTTAAAATACAGATACAGAGTCCCCTTGACGACCCCGGCCAGTTTGGCCAGGCTCGCCATGGAGAAACCCTCGTAACCTACCTCAGTAAAATGCTGCTCTGCCGCGTCCAGTATTTGCTGGCGGCGAAAGTGTTTTTGATCCTGAGTGCGTGCGCGTTTTCGATCTGTACTCATCGCTTAACTTTGTCTTTAATATTCTTTTCAGAGGCCGGGCCATAGGGAGGCATAAAGCCAGCCAGTTTAGCCACCGGAATACGTTTTGGCTGGCGGTAGATACCTTTGGCATGACTGAACGTCTTAAAGCCTTCGATACCATGATAGGCGCCCATACCACTGGGACCCACACCACCAAAGGGCAGATCTTTCTGCAGCATATGGAACATCACATCGTTGATAGAGACACCGCCAGATGTGGTGCCCGTGAGGAAACGCTTCTCCTCTGCTTTGTCATAGCCAAAGTAGTAGGCGGCCAGAGGGCGGGGTCTGTCGTTAATATAGCCGATGGTCTCTTCGAAATTCTTGTAGGTTTTAATCGGCAATAATGGCCCAAAGATTTCATCCTGCATACAGATGGCGTCATCATCCGGATTAATAAGCAGCGTTGGTGGAAGCTTCTGGGTAGGATTATCTTTAAAGTCTTCATTGGCCGGGTTAATGGTAACCGTCTTGATCTTACGCTTTTCGGCGTCGTTGAGGTTGTCCATCATGCGCTGGAAATGGCGCTCATTAACCATGGCTGTGTACTGGTCATTATTCACTATGGTTGGAT
>CAXAJC010000121.1:0-5764 GCA_963969005.1 uncultured Cellvibrionales bacterium
CCCTAATGGTAGTCGCTATTATTTTTGTCGGAGACAGGCTACGTTAACCCATGGGATAGAGCAAGCAAGGTGGCCAATTTGAGGATAATATTATTGGTTGGCAGCCGTTAAGCTGCCTCTGTTTTGCCGCCACTCCACCATTGATCCAGATCTCCGAGAATCAAATACAGGCAGGGCACCAACAACAATGTAATAACCGTCGCAAAAACAATTCCAAAGGCCAGGGAGATGGCCATGGGAACGATAAACTTGGCCTGGGCACTCTGCTCCAGCAGCATGGGCGCCAGACCCAGAAAAGTGGTCATGGAGGTCAGTAGGATAGCTCTGAATCGCCTACTGCCAGCTTGGGTAATAGCAAGCACCCTATCCTTTGTCGCCCCCGCCCGCTTGTTAGCAAAATCCACCAGAATCAGGCTGTCATTTACCACTACTCCACTCAGGGCGATAATCCCCATCACCGACATCATGCTCATGGAGTAACCTGTTATCCAGTGGCCGACAATGGCGCCAATACAGCCAAAGGGAATAACACCCATAATAATCAGCGGCTGAAGATAGGAGCGGGTCGGGATGGCCAGCAGTGTGAAAATACCGAACAGTGCCAAAGCAAACCCCACAGCCATACTCGCAGCCATCTTTTCTTCTTCCTTGGCCATGCCGGACACGCCCCAACGCAGACCGGGATACTTAGCCAGCAATGGAGGAATAATACGCTCCTCCACATCGGCCATAACCTTTGCTGGCTCAACTATGCTGGCGTCCCCTTCCGCTGTGATTTCAGAGGCGCGCTCAAAGTTAATTCGCGTGGCCTTAAGTAGGCCCTGTTTGACCTGCAAACTGGCGACAGTATCAAAGGGAAGTTCATCGCCCACAGGGGTGCGGATAAACATATTATTCAGGCTGCCAACACTTTCTCGGTCGGCGCGGGGGTAGCGCACCATAACCTTAATTTCATCAATACCCCGCTGCACTCGCTGGGCTTCGGCACCGTAAAAGGCATGGCGCACCTGAGTACCCAGATCGTATCTGGTCAGCCCCATGGCCTCCCCCACAGGCAGAATATCCAGATGAAACTCATCGGCAGTGTCGCTGGCACCATTGCGAATATCGTTGAGACCCGCGTAATGGGTAAGCTTCTCTTCCAACTCGGCGGATGCCTGACGCAAAATATCAAAATCGCTATGCATAAGATCAAAGGCGATATTGGGACCAAAGCGCGGCCCATCTTCCATCTGGAAAGACAGCACCTCGGCACCATGCACAGCACCCAGTTGCTCGCGCCAGAGTTGCTGAACCTCAACCGCTGAAATATCTCTCTGATCTTCCTTGGTCAGCTCCACCATAACCAAACCATTGATGCGGTCTTTGCCATAGGCACTGATGTGAGTGACAAGACCGGCGCTATTTTCGTTAGCCTGCCGGTAATCGCGGTCAACGTCCTGCAGCGCATTGACAATATCAGTGACCGCCTGCCTGGTGCCCTCTTCGGGAGAGCCTTCGGACATACGCAACTCAACACTGATAAATTCACCGGGAATCTCTGGCGACAGAACGGTGCGCACAACACCACCCGCAAGCAGACCTGTGGCCAGAATAAACAGCGCCAGAAAAAATGCCAAGGTGGCATAGCGATAATCTATGCAGCGCTTGACTAGGGGAATGTAATGGTTCGCGACAAGCTGCCGCAGTCGGCCATTGACCTTTTCCTGTATGCCATTGATCTTTAGCAGCAGTGGGTTGCGGGTCGGTTTGCTGTGGGCAAGGTGAGCAGGCAGTATCCACTTGGATTCAATTAGGGAAAATATCAGGCATAGAATAACCACCCAACCACAGGCTCTGGGAAAAGGTCCCATCATGCCATCCACAAAAAGAGTCGGTGCAAAGGCAACAATGGTTGTCAGTACGCCAAAGGTGGCTGGTGTGGAAACCTGATAGACACCATTAATAATATTCTCAATGCTGTGCCCCTGCAGCTCCTGCTCGCTGTAGGCACTTTCACCAATAATAATGGCATCATCCACCACAATGCCCAGCACCAAAATAAAGCCAAAGATACTGATCATATTCAGGCTGGTATCAACATAGGGCGTGTTGAGGAATGCCATAGCGCCAAGAAAGCAGACCGGAATTCCCACCATCACCCAAAATGCCAGTTTGATTTCAAGGAACAATGTCAGGGTGACAAAGACAAGCAGCGCACCTATGGCAAGGTTCTTGACCATCATATTGAGGCGGCCTTCCAGATAATAAGTAGTGTCTGCCCAGATAACCAAAGACACTCCGGCTGGTAGCCGCGCCTGTTTTTCCTCGACATAGGCCTTGGCTACGTCTGCGGTCTCAATAAGGTCCTGCCGCCCCATGGCAAAAACATTCACTCCCAAAGAGTACTGGCCGTTAAACATGGAGAATCCCTTGGCATCGACAAAGCCATCGTCAATGCTGGCGATATCACCCAACAAGAGGCGGGTACCATCGGGCCAGGTTTTGAGAATAATCTGTTCGAAATCTTGCTGCACATAGGCCTGGCCAACAGTACGCAGCATAATATCGCCATTGCGGGTCTGTACCGAGCCTCCGGGCAAGTCCAACGAGGAGGCAGAAATACGCCGAGCCACATCGCCGAGGGTCAGGTGATATTCACGCAATAGCTGCTCGGAAATTTCAATAGCTATTTCATAGTCACGGGCGCCTACGACTTCGGCGGCAGAGACTTCTTCATAGGTGAGCAGGTCCCTGCGAATCTGGTCGGCCAGTGATTTCATGCTGCGCTCATCCAGATCTCCAGAGATCTGAATGGTCAGTGCGGGCATTAGTATCTCCGGCTGACTAACAATGGGCCGCTCAGCCTCCCCGGGGAAATGAGCAATACCATCGATACGACCTCTGATATCCGCCGTTAGCTTGGTAACATCGACATCTTTATCCGGCTCAACAATCATTCGGCCAAAGGATTCAAAAGCATCTGCCTCTATGCGCTTGATGCCATCCAGATCATTAATAGCCTCCTCAATTTTAAGGATAACGCCCAGCTCAACCTCTTCCGGCGCGGCACCTGGATAGGGCACATTGATAACAATCCGGTTGATCTCAAAGGCTGGCAGCATAGCTCGCTGCAAATTAAAAGCTGAACCAATACCCACAGCAAAAATCACCAGCATCAGCAAATTGGCTGCCACCGGATTGCGAGCAAACCAAGCAATAATGCCCGACGGAGCCCTCTGATTCATTCTGTAACTGCCTTGGGCTGGCTCAGTTGCATAAGCTGGTCAGTAGCGGTGGTCGACCGCACAGCGACGGTGGCCCCGGTAAATGAAGGATCCATCAATGTCAGGCACACCAAATCCCCCTCATTCAAACCGGCGGTGACATAGATCTGATCTCCGCCGGTGCGCAACATGTCCACCTGTCGATTGCGCAGAATATTGTCCTTATCTATCACCCAGAGCAAATTTCCAGCGCGCAATATATAGCGGGGCAGCGCCACCAGGTTTTGTATTTCACGGCCCTGAATGCGGGCATTGACAAAACTGCCCATGCGCAATGGTTCTGCGCCAGAGTGAAGACCAGTGTGAGCAAGCCCATAGGGGTCTTCAATACGCACCACCAGATACATCACCCGAGAACGCTCATCAAAAACGCCTTCAGTGCGATGGGCTTGGGCAGTCCAGCGACTGGTTTTGCCGCCTATTTCTGTATACAACTCGACATCCGGGCCGCCCTGATACTGCTCTACACCCTGGGGCAGGTCCAGATAATTGATGGTGCTCTGAGGTATGGGCAACCTTACCTCCGCCTGCTCAACGGAGAATATCTGCGCGAGGGGCGTTCCGGGTCCAACAAACTGACCCAACTCACTGTGCTTGTCGCGGATCAATGCATCATAGGGGGCCCTGATAATACTGCGCTCCAGATTATCCCGGGCAGTATTTAAATCGGCCTCCGCTGCCAAAAGCTGAGCCTCTGCCTGCTCCAGCTGTGGCTTGCGCAAATAGAGATCACTGGCGGCCTGACTGCGCTGACTACCCGGCGGCAGCTTTTCCCATTCCCGCAGAGCTACCTCGGCGCGGCCCTGCTCCTGAACCAGATTGCTGGCAGCGGATTTGAGCGCCGCCTGAGCACGCAACAAACGGGTCTTATAATCGCGAGGATCAATACGCAATATCACATCGCCAGCGGCAACAAACCCACCCACCAGAAACGTCTCAGCGGTTTCGACAATACGCCCGGACACCTCTGCCTGTATTGAGGTGGCCCGCAACGGGGCGACAGTGCCCTGAGCCTCAACCGGTATGCGCAGATTCTCCCTGGTTACCAGGGCCGCATCCACAGACACAGGACTATATTGAGGCGCGGCCAACTCGGCAGATGGACGACTCCAATACATTAATGAGCTGATAACCAGGGCGACAAGCAACATCCCAAGAGCAATAGACGACTGCTGTTTAAAGCTGACCATATTAATATTCGCTAATAATCAAAATTCCGGAAACACTTCTCTACAAGTATTTTTCCCCATATTACTTGGTAATGAATAAAGATAATACCCAAGTCTGGCAGTATACGAATTACGACGGGCATAAGTTTTTTAGCTCGCAAATTTGCTATAGACCAACCCGCTTCTTACAATACGCGCCGCAAACAATATCCGAGATTCAAGCATGGCACAGACATACAAAATTGCAGTACTGGCAGGTGATGGCATCGGCCCCGAAATTACTCAGCAGGCACTGCGTGTATTGAAACTGGTTGAGCAAAAACGTGATGTGCATTTCGACTGCCAAGAAGCAGAGTTTGGCGCCAGTGCTTATTTCTCCACAGGAAAATCATTCCCCGACGCCACCAAGAAGGCCTGTGACGACGCGGACGCGATTTTAAAAGGCCCGATCGGCCTGAGCCACGAAGAATCCGAAAAAATTCCGGTTGAAGAACGCCCGGAGCGTGGCGCACTGCTGCCCATGCGTCGTCGGCTTAATACCTACGCCAACTTTCGCCCTATTTCCCTGCCCAAAGGAATGGCCCATTTTTCTCCGCTTAAAGCAGAGGTTGTGGGTGAAGGTATTGATATTCTGCTGGTGCGCGAACTGGTCGGCGGACTGTACTTTGGCGGCAAGGAGCGCGGCGAGACAGCTGAAGGCCTGCGCTATGTTAAAGAAACTCTGGAATACGACGAACAGCAAATTCGCCAAATTATGGTTGTCGCTTTTCAAGAGGCCATGAAGCGCAAAAAAGTGCTGCACAATATTCATAAAAGCAATGTGTTGATCTCCTCGGTACTGTGGAATGAAGTATTGGAAGAAGTCGCGGCCGACTACCCTAAAGTAAGAGTTATTCATATGCTGGTCGATGCCGCAGCTACCCATCTTTGTCTGAATCCCTGCCAGTTTGACGTGATGGTAATGGAAAATATGTTTGGTGATATTCTCAGTGACCAAGGCGGTGGTATTTTGGGCTCATTGGGTCTGATGCCATCTGCTTGCATGGGCCCCGATAAAGCCTATTACGAACCCTCCCATGGATCGGCGCCAGATATTGCGGGTAAAAACCTGGCCAACCCCTACTCCATGATCGGCTCTGTCGCCCTGATGCTGGACATGAGCTTTGGCATGGCCGCAGAAGCCAAGGCCGTTTGGCAGGCAATGCAAAGCGTATTTGAAGCTGGTTTCTCAACCGGTGATCTATCACAGGCGGGATCGGATATTACTCTGCTAAGCACCACCGAGTTTGGTGACAAAGTGATGGAAGCGCTGCAGGACCTTCTATAACG
>CAXAJC010000122.1:0-5711 GCA_963969005.1 uncultured Cellvibrionales bacterium
AATCACCGCGGGCGACCATAACGCCATCAGAGCTTTCAATAATGCCAGGTAAAAACTCTGGCGTTATAGCCTCTGCCCGCTCGACCTTAGCGATAATATGGGCGCTGCTGCCGGCTGCAGTGAGAAGCTGTCGAGTTTCTTCTACATCTTCGCTGGACTGTACAAAAGAAATGGCCAGATAGTCCGTATTAAGTGCAGCAGCGGTTTTAATATCAGCTTTGTCTTTTTCGGTCAGGGCTTTGGCAGATAGACCACCACCAAATTTATTCACCCCTTTCTTGCTTGACAGAATGCCGCCTTGAACAACAATACAGTCAACAGCATGGGCCGTTTTAGCTGTAACTTGCAGAGTCAGACGTCCATCATCAAGAAGTAGAATATCGTTTTGTTCTATATCTTCGAGAAGCTCTGCGGCGATAAAGACGGCATTTTCATCACCTATTTCTGGATCCATCTCGCTGTCCAGAGTAAATGTGCCGCCTTCAATAAGGTCGATCTTTTTATCATCGGTAAAGCTGCCAATGCGAATCTTTGGCCCCTGCATGTCGCACAGAATACCTACAGGGATTTTGAGTGTCTGACTGATACTGCGAATGGTTTGCGCGCGCTGAGTATGTTCTTCGGCAGTGCCATGGGAAAAATTCAGTCGAAACACATTAACGCCGGCGACAATAAGCTCTCTTATCCCTTCGTCGTGGCTGCTGCCAGGTCCCAAGGTCGCAAGAATTTTGGTTCTTCTTGGCATGCGGTTAGGACTCCGCTGACAACAGAGCAATACTGTTATCGAGCATGCGATTAGAGAAGCCCCATTCGTTGTCGTACCAAGCCATGACTTTGACTAATGATCCATTAACTCTTGTTTGCAGAGAGTCAAAGTTGCTGGAGTAGGGGATATGGTTATAGTCTGCGGACACTAATGGCTGGTCGCAGTAGCTCAGTACTTCGCTGAGATCAGTCTCTGCCGCCTGCTTGAGGATCTGATTAACTTCTTCGGCCGTGGTTTCGCGTCCGGCATTAAAGGTAAGATCAACCAGTGACACGTTAATAGTGGGTACACGGACGGCCAAGCCGTCGAGCTTGCCTGCCAGTTCCGGCAGCACATCAGCAATGGCTGCGGCAGCGCCAGTTTTGGTTGGGATCATTGACTGGGTTGCCGAGCGTGCACGATAGACATCGGAATGATAAACATCGCTGAGCTGTTGATCGTTGGTATAGGCGTGAACTGTGGTCATGTAACCGGACAGTATGCCCATGGATTCGTGCAGTGGTTTAACCAGTGGTGCAAGGCAATTGGTTGTGCAAGAGGCATTGGAAACGATCTGGTGATCCTGAGTCAGGATCTTGTCATTAATACCGTAAACCACTGTAGCATCGACATTGGATCCAGGTGCTGAGATCAATACTTTTTTGGCACCGCCAGCAATATGCAATGCTGCTTTGTCGCGGCTGGTAAATACGCCGGTGCATTCGCACACCAGATCGACACCCAGGTCGCCCCAGGGGATATTGGCCGGATCGCGCTCGCAGAACCATTGGATCTTGTCGTCATTGATAGTCAATGAGTGATCACCGACTTCCACTTGCTGGTTGAAGCGGCCATGAACTGTATCGAATTGCAGCAGGTGAGCGCTGATATTGACATCCCCTAAATCGTTGATGGCAACTATCTGAATTTTATCTTGTAGGTCGGGTCGCTCGTAAAGTGCTCTGACTATATTGCGCCCGATACGGCCAAAGCCATTTATCGCTATTTTGTACATAAGCTTTCGCCCTTATATATGTAGTAAAATTACGTAAATTATATGTTTAATACGGGTTTTAAGCAAAGATAATAGGCTTGTATTACGTAAAATTACATAATTTGCTGGTGTTTCGGTACTTTATAACAGGATGATGAAATATTTTTACAAAATAGCAGTTTTTGGATATTTTTTGCCCCGAAAACTACAGAATGATCTACAATTTGGCCAAAGTTACGTAAGTTAGTTTCATAAAGAGGGTATGTAGTTGATGCACAGCCAGAATCTGATCAATGTGATTACCGATGCGTTGCCGAGCTTGAATAAGTCCGAGACTAAAGTGGCCCAGGTGATTCTCTCGGATCCCGATGCTGCGACCCAGTCCAGTATTGCCACATTGGCAAAAAAAGCCCAGGTCAGTGAACCTAGTGTTAACCGGTTCTGTAAGCGCTTTAATGCGGCAGGGTTTCCAGATTTTAAGCTTAAGCTGGCCAAGTCTCTGGCCAGTGGTATTCGCTTTGTTAATCGCAATGTGGATCCCGATGATGATGTGACCAGCTACACCCCGAAAATTATTGATAGCACGATTAATACTCTTGCCATGGTGCGGGATAAGATCAGCCATGTACGGGTTAATCAGGTTGTTGACAAGCTTATACAGGCTAAAAGAATTTACTTTTTTGGTTTAGGCGCTTCGGGCTCCGTCGCCCGGGATGCAGAGAACAAGTTCTTTCGCTTTAACCTGCCGGTGTCCAGTCATGATGATGTATTGATGCAGCGGATGCTTGCATCGACGGGTGGCACGGGCGATGTGTTTTTTGTTATCTCCCATACGGGCCGCACGAAAGAGGTAGTAGAAGTGGCTGAAATTGCCCGTGGCAATGGCTCCACAGTAATTGGCCTTACCGCAATAGACTCGCCATTGGCAGATATGTGTACAGTAACTCTGGATGTTGATGTGCCTGAAAATACAGATGAATATATGCCAATGGCTTCACGAATTGTGCATTTGGTTATCCTTGATGTGCTGGCGACTGGTGTGACATTGCGCCGGGGACCAGACTTTCTTCCCCATCTCGAGAAAATTAAAAATAGTCTTAAGCCCACCCGTTATAGAACTGAAAATTGACGTGTTTTTTGGTATCCAAATATTCCCTTGAGTCCTCAGTTGTAAATCCGCTAGACTCCGTATCCTTTAAAAGAGCGCACTACATAAATTATTCTGTATAACAAGGTCATTACTATGTCTGATTCGTCCCTATTCCCAGTTTCTGAGTATTGGCAGGAAACCGCCTGGATTAATAAAGAAAAATATCAGGATATGTATCGCCAATCGATAGATGAGCCCGATCAATTCTGGGCTCAGCAGGCCAAGGAATTCTTAACCTGGGAAAGTCCCTGGACGACTGTCTCCAGCTATGATTTTCCCACTGGACAGGCGAACTGGTTTGCAGGCGGCAAACTCAATGTTGCAGTCAATTGTATCGATCGTCATTTGGAACACCGCGCTGATCAAACAGCCTTGATCTGGGAGGGCGATGAGCCCACAGATGACAAGACCATCACCTATGCTGAACTCCACGACAATGTTTCCAGATTGGGTAACCTGTTGCGAGACCGGGGCGTTGTCAAGGGTGATCGGGTCTGTATCTATATGCCTATGATTCTAGAAGCCGCTTATGCAATGTTGGCTTGCGCACGCATTGGCGCAGTGCATTCAGTGGTGTTTGGTGGTTTCTCTCCCGATGCGCTTAAAGACCGTATTCTCGATTCCGATTGTCAGGTGGTAATCACTGCCGACGAAGGTGTTCGCGGCGGCAAGGCTGTTCCGCTGAAAGCTAATGTAGATAGGGCATTGGAAGCTTGTCCCAACGTGCACAGTTGTCTGGTGGTTGAGCGCACCTCAGGGACAGTCAACTGGGTTGAAGGGCGAGATATCTGGTATCAACAAGCTATTGAGGCTGTATCGCCAGACTGTGCTGCTGAGATGATGGACAGTGAGGACCCGCTATTTATTCTCTATACTTCAGGCTCTACCGGCAAGCCTAAGGGCGTTCTGCATACAACAGGTGGTTACCTGTTGATGGCGGCCATGACTCACAAATATACCTTCGATTATAAAGAGGGTGATATTTACTGGTGCACTGCTGATGTGGGTTGGATTACCGGTCATAGCTATATCCTTTATGGGCCTCTATGCAACGGCGGTATTTCACTGATGTTTGAAGGAGTGCCCACCTATCCTGATACCTCGCGTTTTTGGCAGGTAATTGATAAGCACAGGGTCAATCAGTTCTACACTGCACCTACTGCGATTCGTGCGCTGATGGCCGCGGGCAATGAAGCAGTTGAGCAGACCTCGCGCAGCTCATTGAAGTTGCTGGGCACAGTGGGTGAGCCAATTAATCCGGAGGCCTGGGACTGGTATTACAATGTGGTGGGTGATGCTCGCTGTCCGATAGTAGATACCTGGTGGCAGACAGAAACAGGTGCCCATATGCTGACACCATTGCCTGGAGCCACGGATATCAAGCCTGGCTCTGCGACTCAACCATTCTTTGGTATTGAGCCTGTCCTGCTGGACCCTGAGGGAGTGGAAATCAAGGGCCCAGGTGAGGGGCTGTTGATGATCAAGTCTTCCTGGCCTAGCCAAATTCGTTCTGTCTATGGTGATCACCAACGCTGCATCGATACCTACTTTAGTGCCTATCCCGGGTATTATTTTACTGGCGACGGTGCTCGCCGGGATGAAGATGGTTATTACTGGATCACCGGTCGAGTAGATGATGTACTCAATGTGTCCGGTCATCGCATGGGCACAGCCGAAGTGGAGAGTGCGCTGGTTTTACACCAGAGTATTGCCGAAGCTGCAGTCGTGGGTTACCCCCATGACATCAAAGGGCAGGGTATTTATTGCTATGTGACACCTATGGCTAACGTTGAAATGACAGAGGCATTGCGCGCCGAGCTGGTCGCCATCTGTGTTAAGGAGATTGGGCCTATTGCGAAACCGGATCTGATTCAATGGGCTCCGGGATTGCCAAAAACTCGTTCAGGCAAAATTATGCGGCGAATTCTGCGTAAGATTGCGGCCAATGAGTTGGACAGCCTTGGAGATACTTCGACATTGGCAGACCCGGCTGTGGTCGAGGATCTTATCGAGAATCGATATAATCGCTAGTTGTTATTATCAGAGTAGGAAACTGCGCCGGTGACTTTTGCACGAATAGCTGTGGTGGGATTTTTTTCGTTGTGGCTGGTATATATGTATCTGCTGACATTGCCAGCAGTGGAGCGGCAGGGGCCGGCGCCTTTCTACCAGTCAGGGTCCTTTAATGTTATAGCCCATGGCAATGGCCGTGCACTGTTACCTGGAAACACCCTCGAGGCTGGTGTTCATGCCTTGTCGACCGGGGCTGATATTTTGGAAATGGATATTCATTTAACCGCTGATAATCATCTGGTGGTGCGCCATGATGACATTATAGACACCACAACCAATGGCTCTGGCGCTATTGCCGAGATGACTCTGGCCGAGATACAGCAATATGATGTGGGATTTCATAAGGTTGACTATCCGGGATTGGTGGCGCCCAGTGGGATAATGGTTCCTACTTTGGAATCACTGTTTCAAAAAATGCCTTCAAGTTATTACATTATCGAATTGAAGCCTGAGGAAACTGATCCAGCTGATCAGCTTTGCTTATTGATTGAGCAGTATGGTCTTCAAGAGCAGGTTCTGGTTGGTTCTTTTCACACTTCAGTGCTCGAGTATTTTAGAGATACCTGTCCTGAGGTGCCGACATCTCTAGGGCAGTCCGAAGTGATTGTTATGGTCGTAATGTCGATACTGGGTCTGGGCCATCTTCACTCACCTCCGGGCATTTCAGTGCAGTTGCCCCTGAGTTATTTTGGTATTAAAATTTTGACGCCGGAAATTCTTGCGGCTGCCCATCAGATGAATCTGCGGGT
>CAXAJC010000123.1:0-5516 GCA_963969005.1 uncultured Cellvibrionales bacterium
CGCCCGGGCCGGTATAAAACGATTTATGCCAATTGTACTGTCCTGCGTCAGGGCAATAAGCTGGTCAATGTTACTGCCACCGCCTGGCAGGATGATATCGAGACACCCATAGCCACTGCCCGCTGCCACTTTCTGATTTCCCAGTAAAATTTCTCTGGCCGGTGCTTGAAATCATCGCGCTCGCCCCCATCTCTTAAAACAACAAAAATGTAACAATTGTTCAATTAGGAGATAAAACGGAAATGACTGCCAAAGCTAAATCAGGTGCCGAAACTCTGGGTTTTCAAACCGAAGCCAAACAACTTCTTCATTTAATGATTCACTCCCTGTACTCCAACAAGGAGATCTTCCTGCGTGAATTAATTTCTAATGCCTCGGATGCTACTGACAAGTTGCGTTTTGAAGCCCTTGAAAACTCAGCACTGTATGAAGATGATGGCGATTTGCGTATTCGCATTGCTGTGGATGAAGAGGCCAAGACCATTGAAATTTCTGACAATGGTATAGGAATGTCGAGAGACGAAGTGATTACAAATCTGGGTACTATTGCCAAGTCCGGCACTGCTGAGTTTCTGAAAAACCTGACCGGTGATCAGAAGCAGGACTCCCAGTTGATTGGTCAGTTTGGTGTGGGCTTTTATTCTTCATTTATTGTTGCTGATCGCGTGGTGGTTGAGACCCGCCGGGCTGCAGCTGGTGCAGAAGAAGGCGTACGCTGGAGTTGTGAGGGTGAAGCGGATTATCAGATTGAACAGATTGACCGCCCCCAGCGTGGTACTTCTATCACTCTACACCTGAAATCTGAAGAGCAGGAGTTTGCCAATGATTGGCGTCTGCGCAGCATTGTAAAGAAGTACTCTGACCATATTGCTATCCCGGTGCAGATGCTTAAACCAGCGACACCACCAATGCCAGAGGCCGAAGACAAGTCAGATGATATTGAAGACGCCGAGATTGTTCCCGAATGGGAAGCGGTAAATGATGCCCAGGCACTGTGGACCAAATCACGAACTGATGTCAGCGATGAGGACTACAAAGAATTTTACCGTCATGTGTCCCATGACTTCGCCGAGCCACTGGCCTGGAGTCACAACCGTGTGGAAGGTAAGCAGGATTACACCAGCCTATTGTATATTCCCGGCATGGCACCTATGGATCTGTACCAGCGTGAAGCGGCCCGCGGTATCAAACTGTACATCAAGCGCACCTTTATTATGGATGATGCAGAACAGTTTATGCCGATGTACCTGCGTTTTGTAAAAGGTGTGCTGGACAGTGCCGATCTGCCTCTTAATGTGTCTCGAGAGATTCTGCAAAGCACCCCAATGGTCGACAGTATTCGTGCTGCACTGACCAAGCGAGTGCTGGATATGCTGGCCAAGCTAGCCAAAAATGAGCCGGAAAAGTATGCCACATTCTGGGCCCAGTTTGGTGCGGTGCTTAAAGAGGGCCCCAGTGAAGATCATAGTAACCGCGAGAAGATTGCCAAACTGTTCCGCTTTGCCAGCTCCACCAGCGAAGGCGCTGAGCCAACGGTGAGCCTGACTGATTACATTGAGCGCATGAAAGAAGGGCAGGACAAAATCTACTATGTTACCGGCGACAGCTATTCGGTTATTGCCAACAGCCCCTATCTTGAGGTGTTCCGCAAGCATGATATTGAAGTACTGCTTATGTCGGATCGCATCGATGAATGGATGATGGGTTACCTGACCGAATTTGATGGCAAGTCATTTCAGGATGTTGCCCGCGGCGAACTCGATCTGAGCAAAATTACCGGAGAAGAGCCAAAGCCAGAGAGTGATGCAGAGGCCGATGATAAGGCTGATAACGCCGAGCATGCCGAGTTGCTGACCCGCATTAAATCATTGCTGGAAGAGAAGGTTGAGGCGGTGCGCAGCACTAGCCGTCTGACCAGTTCACCGGCCTGTCTGGTAGTGGGAGACAATGATATGGGTGAGCAGATGCGCAAAATTATGCAGGCTGCGGGTCAGCCCGTTCCAGAGTCTAAGCCGATTCTGGAGATTAATATGGAACACCCTCTGGTGACCAAACTGGAGGCTGAAGCAGATTCTGATGCATCGGCGCGCCTCGCCAGAATCCTGTTTGATCAGGCTGCACTGTCTGCAGGCAGACCACTGGAAAATCCGGCCGAATTTGTGCAGGAGCTAAATCGTATAATGTTTGACTAAAACTGGCCCAAGAAGGCTAAAAAGCGCTCTTTTGGGGGCGCTTTTTTGATTTCTGGCCTTATAATGTCGCTTGCGGTAGGTGTTGTAGGAGCAATCTTGAGCCAGATTAAAAATCATAAAGTAGCAGTGTTGGGTGGCGGTAGTTTTGGTACCGCTATTGCCCATATGATTGCCAGCAATAATTACCAAGTCAGCTTTTGGTTGCGCAGTGAAGAGCGCGTTCAACAGATCAGGGATACTGGTGAAAATGCCGCTTATCTGCCTGGTTACAGGCTGCATAAATCTCTGCAGTTGGGCACAGATCTGGAGCAGGCGGTAGCAGATGCAGATACGGTATTTTTTGCCGTGCCCAGCAGTTCTATTCGTGAGCTTGCC
The DNA here is from genome assembly GCA_963969005.1 of uncultured Cellvibrionales bacterium. GTDB lineage: Bacteria > Pseudomonadota > Gammaproteobacteria > Pseudomonadales > Porticoccaceae > HTCC2207. Next base: position 2,568 of record CAXAJC010000123.1, read on the forward strand.
AGGCAAGCTTGCCGCTTTTTAAAACCTGGTACTATTTTGATCAGTACCGCCAAAGGTATTGAGTCAAACAGTTTTATGCTGCCCAGCCAAATATTGGAACAGGAAATACCCCATTGTTCAGTGGGTGTGATCAGTGGTCCAAATCTGGCCAAAGAGATTGCAGCATGTGAGATTACCGCGACTGTGGTGGCTAGTGATAGCGACAGTTTGTGCAGCCAGGTTCAGGCATTGCTGAGCTCAAAGTATTTTCGTGTCTATGCCAATCATGACCGCTATGGTGTTGAGCTGGCCGGGGCGTTAAAAAACATTTATGCCATTGTGTCCGGTATTGCCGAGGCTATGGATGCGGGGCAAAATACCAAATCCGTTGTGCTGACTCGGAGTCTGGCCGAGATGAGTCGCTTTGCGGTAAAGCTGGGGGCCAATCCGCTGACATTTCTAGGACTTAGTGGTGTCGGCGATCTCTACGTGACCTGCACATCCCCCCTAAGCCGCAATTTCCGGGTTGGCGAGGCTCTGGGTCAGGGCAAAACACTGGATCAGGCAATCGCCGGGGTCGGGCAGGTTGCTGAAGGCGTAAATACGACTAGACTAGTTAAAGAGAAAGCCGATGCTTTGGGTATTTATATGCCACTGGCGTCCGCTTTGTATGCCACATTATTTGAACAGCGGCCGATCGTGGAATCATTAAAAACTATGATGCTCGCAGAACAAAACACTGATGTTGAATTTATGGTGAAGACAAATGACTGACAATAAAGTCCCTCTAACAAATATTAATACCTGGATCCGTTTTGCCTATATGGTGCTGTTTACAGTGCTGTTAATGGCTGCCCGACTAGTGATCAGTCTGGTGGTTATTGTGCAGTTTGCGCTGGTGTTAATGACTGGCAATGACAATGAGAATCTGCGCAATCTCGGTCAGGGGCTGGGTAAGTGGGTGTATCAGACGCTGATGTTTTTAACCTTTAATACTGATGATAAGCCTTTTCCCTTTAATGAATGGCCTGTTATAGATCCTTCCGAGGGCTATGAAGTGCGCTCGCCAGAGCAGGTGGAAGATGCTGAGTTTGTCGAGGTAGATGAAGTCGATGATATTGATGATGGCGATGTGCCGTCATTTACCGATGGCGAGAGCGAGCCTGAAAAAGATAAGTAGTTAACGTGGAGCTTTTGTTACTGCGCCATGGCGATGCCGAGGCTGGATCGCCGGACCGTTATCGACAGCTGTCGGCCTATGGCCGGGATCAGGTTCACCGTCAGGCCCTTAAGCATCAGCACGACGCTGCGGCGATAGAGCTGGTGGTGAGTAGTCCTTACACCAGGGCGGCTCAGACCGCGGAAATTTTTAGCAAAACAATAAAACATAATAGAATCGATTGGTTAGATGATCTAACGCCCCAGGGTGACCTGCGGGCCATAGAAGAATTTTTGCAACAAACCGAAGCCCAACATGTGCTGTTAGTAGGTCATTTGCCACTGTTAGGGTTGTTGATCGATTATTTAACCGGAGACAAAGGTGCCAGTATGGGCACCGGAAATCTTGCCTCCCTCTCTATGGACTACCCTGCACAGGGTTTAGCTACATTAAACTGGAATCACCATGTCGATTGAATTTATCCGCGAACGCACCTTTGAAAATAACGGCATACAGCTGGCTGCGAAAGAATGGGGCCGCTCCGGCTATCAGCCAGTCATTGCACTGCACGGCTGGCTGGATAATGCCAACAGCTTTGATCGCATGCTGCCGGGTATGGAAAACCTGCATATTATTGTCCTTGACCTGGCTGGTCATGGCCGCAGTGGTTTTCGCTCAAGGGATTCCGGCTACGATATCTGGCACGATATTGGTGATGTTATGGCCGTGGCAGACCAGATGGGTTGGGATACTTTTGCCCTGCTTGGCCATTCCAGGGGTGCCATTATCTCCAGTTTGATTGCCGGGACATTTCCCGAGCGTATCAGTCACGCGGCCTTAATTGACGGCTATGTACCACTGCCTACTCCGGCGGATAAATCCCCGGAACAGATCGCTCGGGCCATTCGTGAGGCCAAGCGCTTTGGTGCGTCCTCGCCCACCGTATTTAGTGATTATGAGCGGGCGGTGCAGGCTCGCGTTAAGGGCTTTGTGCCTCTGCAATACGAAGCAGCTGCCATTCTGGCCGAGCGCGGCGTAGTGGAACTGGAGGAGGGCGGTTTTTACTGGCGCAATGATCAGCGCTTGAAGGCGGCCTCGATGATTAAATTTAGTCGAGATCATATCCAGAGCTTTCTTGATGCCATCACTGCCAGAATGATGTTTATTCAGGCTGAGAGCAGTGGCTTTACGCCAGAGGCAGATCAGCTGGAGCTGTTTAAGTCGGTACCTCAGCTGCAGTTTGAGACTATGCCAGGTTCCCACCATTTGCATCTGGAAGATCAGGCTGAGTTAGTCGCGGCAAAGGTGCAGAGCTTTTTGCTTTGATTCCTGACTGTTATCTTGACCAGGCTCACGCTAATATCTTCTTTTACGTTATTGGGCTGAGTCTGTATTATTTCTGCACGGTTAATCTGAAATACTAGAGGTGAGTCATGATGGCAATAACTCTTGAGCAGTTGACGGCATTCCTGGGTTGGAGCAGTTTAATTAATATCGGTATTTTATTGATCAGCACATTCTTTGTGGTCTGGCGTCGAGATTTTGCCGTTAACATCCATAGTTCAATGTTTGACCTTGATCCGCAGGCAGTTCCGGCAATGTATTTTGATTATTTAGGCCGCTATAAACTAATGCTGCTGGTGTTTAATATTGTGCCTTATCTGGCCCTGAGGATTATCGCCTAGAGTTAACGACAGTCGCTAAAGGGCCAGGGAGTTACCTGCTGGAATCTGATTTCCAGCATAGACAACGAGTCTGTAGATGAATGGAGTTTTCATCTAAAGCTGCGTTAGAGCCGAAACCCTGTTCTT
>CAXAJC010000124.1:0-5451 GCA_963969005.1 uncultured Cellvibrionales bacterium
TGTGGGAACAGGGCCTGGCTTGCCCGGTATTCCCTTGGCGATTATGAATCCGCACAAATCCTTCACCCTGCTGGATAGCAATGGCAAAAAAACCAGATTCTTATTTCAGGTCATTGCAGAGTTAAAACTGGATAATGCTACCGAGGTTAATAAAAGGGTTGAGCAATACCAGCCAGTATCAACCTTTGATACTGTGTTGAGTCGGGCTTTCAGCTCTATACCAGATATGCTCAATAATTGCCGTCATCTAGCCTCACACGACACCTGTTTTATGGCCATGAAAGGCAAAAACCCGGAATCGGAGTTGAGCCAGCTCGAGAAAGACTATATGGTTTCGGACTCGTGTCGATTAGAAGTTCCAGGGGTAGTTGGCGAACGGCATCTTATTAAAATAAAAATAACCGCTGGCTCAAATCATTAATTCAGAAGGTATCTGCATTGGTCCGAATACTCTCCATAGCCAATCAAAAAGGCGGCGTAGGTAAAACCACTACCAGTGTTAATCTCGCTGCTTCTTTGGCAGCCTATAAAAAACGCGTACTTTTGGTTGATATTGATCCACAGGGCAATGCGACCATGGGTTCCGGTATCAACAAAGCCGAATGCAAGCTCAGTGTCTACAATGTGCTGACTGAGAAAAACCCCATTGAAGAAGTCATCGTCACCGCAGAACTTGGAAAATATCACCTGCTACCCTCCAATGGTGATCTGGTTGCTGCTGAGGTTGAGTTAATGCAGGAAATAGGCCGGGAAAGTCGCCTCCGCCATGCACTTAAAAGGGTTGCCAAAAATTACGACTACATCATTATTGACTGCCCACCTTCCCTCAATATGCTCACCGTCAACTCTCTGGTCGCCAGTGACGGTGTGTTGATACCAATGCAGTGTGAATACTATGCTCTGGAGGGGTTGTCCGCTCTAAATAACACCATTCGCCAAATTGCTAAATTGATCAACCCAAAGCTACGAATCGAAGGTATCCTGCGCACCATGTATGACCCGCGCAGCAGCCTAACCAATGCGGTATCAGCGCAGCTTAGAAAATACTTTGGCGACCGCGTCTACCGTGTCAGTATCCCACGCAATGTGCGGCTGGCTGAGGCGCCCAGTCACGGCATGCCCGCACTGGTCTACGATAGAAACTCCAAAGGTTCTGTTGCCTATCTGGCTCTTGCCGGAGAAATACTCAAACAGGCAAAAGCAGAGCAAATGAACGTATCAGGAAGCTAACCCTATGACATCAAAACGACAGAGTCTTGGCAAAGGATTGGATGCACTACTGGGTATTGAAGAGGGGGATGATAATTTTTTATCTGGTGCTCTATCCCCGGAAGCAACAAGCCAATTGACCGCAGATGGTGTACTACAGCAGTTACCTGTGGAGTTTTTGCAGCGTGGACAGTACCAGCCGCGCCGCGATCTAAACCCTGAAGCTCTGCAGGAACTGGCAAACTCCATTGCTGCCCAGGGTGTCATGCAACCGATTGTGGTCCGACCTGTCGGCGATAACCGCTATGAAATTATTGCTGGTGAGCGCCGCTGGCGAGCAACCCAGCAAGCGGGGCTGGACAGTATCCCGGCCATTGTGCGCAATGTCTCTGACCAAGCGACCATTGCCATGGCGCTGATTGAGAATATTCAACGGGAAGACCTCAATGCCATGGAAGAGAGCCTTGCCCTGCTGCGCCTGCAGGATGAATTTAGCCTGACTCAACAGCAGGTTGCAGATGCGGTGGGAAAATCCCGCTCTGCAGTAACGAATCTAATGCGCCTTGCTTCACTGGAACAAGCAGTCCAACAACAGCTTGAGCGTGGGGAGTTGGAGTTGGGCCACGCAAAATGCCTATTGGGCCTTGAAGGCAATGCACAGATATCTGCCGCCCGCACTGTTGCCGCTAACGCTATGACCGTGCGTCAAACTGAGGCATTGATCAAAAAGCTACAAAACCCCAGCACCCCATCAACAAACAGTGTGACCACTAACCCTGATATAGCTCGCCTCCAGGAGGAGTTGTCTGAAAAGCTTGGTGCATCGGTTAATATCCAGCACAGCGTCAAAGGGTCGGGCAAGTTGATTTTCAAGTACAACACAGTGGATGAGTTGGATGGTATTTTGGCCCATCTAAAATAGTTGTTGCCAGACCGGCTATAGCTGCGACGAATTGCCGGAATATACCTTGTAACGCTGGTTGAATATCACCAACACTATACCTATAATGCCGATCCGTTTTGGGCTGCCCTCGTTGGCGCCACTACGGAACAGGCAAAGCCAGTAAAAAGGTGGCCAAAGTATGACTACCATTTCTAGACCTCCTGTACACAGGGTTGCGCTTTACCAGTTATTGCTCCTGCTAGCGGTATGTGGCTCGGTTGCATGGATTGATAGTTTAATAGCCTCCTCTATTTTGGTTGGTGGCCTTATTCAGATCGGCCCTCAAGCCTGGTTTGCCCGTCAGGCTTATAAGTACACAGGGAGCAGCCAGATAGGAAAAGTCGTTCGCGCTATGTATTTGGGCGAGACTGGCAAGATAACACTAACCGCCGCGCTGTTTGTAGCGACCTTTGTTTTATTGCGGCAGCTGAATTTTTTGACCGTTTTTGGTGCTTTTATCGTGATGTTCCCGTTGCAGTGGATATTTACCATAAGAATACTGAACCAGAAACGCTAAATACTGCGCGCTCGATCAACCAGAAGGCTGGTTGCAGGCGCGAAATAAAATTGCACAGATTTAACAAGAGTTGAAATACATGGCAGGCGAAAATCCCGCAAGTACAACTGAATATATTCAGCATCACCTAACCAACCTGGTTTATGGCAATCATCCTGAAAATGGATGGGGCTTTGCTCATGGCGCTCAAGAAGCAGCAGAGATGGGCTTTATGGCCATACATGTAGATTCAATGGCCTGGTCCATTGGTCTGGGGGTGCTTTTTTGCTGGCTGTTCCGCACTGCTGCCAAACGCGCTACCACCGGCGTTCCGTCTGGTATGCTCAACTTTGTTGAGTTGATTGTTGAGTTTATTGATGGCGCTGTTAAAGACAGCTTCCATGGGCGCAATAAAATGGTTGCCCCGCTGGCGCTGACAATCTTTGTTTGGATTTTCCTGATGAACCTTATGGACCTGCTACCAGTAGATCTGGTTCCAGAGTTATTAATGTTGGCTGGTGTTAACTATCAGAAGATTGTTCCATCAACGGACCCTAATATCACTCTGGGCATGGCATTGGGTGTATTTATCCTGATGCTCTATTACTCAATCAAAATTAAAGGCACTGGCTTTATCAGTGAGTTGACCATGCACCCGTTTAATCACTGGGGCTTTATTCCGATCAACCTGTTTATGGAAACTGTAGGCTTGCTGGCCAAACCGTTTTCACTGGGCCTTCGATTGTTCGGCAATATGTATGCCGGCGAAATGATCTTTATCCTGATTGCAACAATGTTTGCGGCAGGTGCTGGGGCTGGCCTGATTGGTGGTGGCCTGCACGCACAGATCTTTGGGGAGCAAACCAGCGCAATGTTCTGGTTGGTTATCTTTATTTTGGTCTGCTCTGTTTGCGGGCTAAACCTCAAGGGAAAAATATCCACGGGTAAAACAGTTTTGCTGTGTATGGTGTTTATGATCATAGGCGGCGGCTTGACAGCTTTGGGTGGCGGGTTTATGCAATGGGGTTGGGCGGTATTCCATATTCTGGTTATTACTCTGCAAGCATTTATTTTCATGGTTCTCACTGTTGTCTATCTCGGCATGGCGCATGAAGACCACTAATTTACACTTTATTATTTAACTACTAAAAATCGGGAGTCTACGATGGAACTTATATACATTGCTGCGGCAATAATGCTCGGATTGGGCGCACTGGGGGCAGCTGTTGGTATGGGCCTTTTGGGTGGCAAGTTGATTGAAGGAACTGCTCGTCAACCAGAGCTAGGTCCAATGCTGCAGGGTAAAATGTTCCTGCTTGCTGGTCTGATCGATGCTGTGCCAATTATTGGTGTTGGTATTGCTATGTACCTGATCTTTGTTGTCGCCCCAACAGCAGCTGGTGCGTAACAACAACCAATGATTTTTAACTCATCTATTAATGAGGTAATGGCGTGAATATTAATCTAACGCTTTTTGGTCAGATGGTGACCTTTGCTTTCTTTGTGTGGTTTTGCATGAAGTTTGTGTGGCCAGTCATTATTGAGGCTATGGAAGAGCGCCAGAAAAAAATCGCCGATGGACTTGATGCGGCTGACCGTGCCCTGCGTGATCTTGAACTGGCTCAGAACAAAGCGACTGACCAGATGAAAGAAGCCAAACAGGAAGCGGCCGGCATTATTGATCAAGCCAACAAGCGTGCTAATCAAATCGTTGATGAAGCCAAGCAGCAAGCTGTAGCAGAGGGCGATCGCCTGAAAGCTGCTGCCCAGGCAGATATCGAGCAAGAAATTAACCGTGCGAAAGAAGAGTTGCGTGCCTCCGTGGCAGGTCTGGCTCTGGCTGGTGCGGAAAAAGTGCTCGAAGCATCAATTGATGAGAAATCTAATCGTGCGCTGGTCGACAAACTGGCAGCGCAGCTGTAACCGAGGTTTAACATGGCAGAATTGAGCACATTAGCTCGGCCCTATGCAAAGGCAGCGTTTGAATTTGCTGCAGATGCTGGGGACCTGCAGGGCTGGTCGCAAAGCCTCTCCACTGCTGGAGCTGTTGCACAGCAGCCAGCAGTTGTTAAGCTTTTGAGCTCTCCGAGTTCAACAGCGGCGCAGCAGGCGGCAGCAGTAATAGAAATATGTGGTGACGAGTTGGGCGCAACTGGTCAGAACTTTGTTGCAATTCTGTCTGAAAACCGACGGTTGCAGCTATTACCACAAATTTCCCATCAGTTTGAAATCATGAAAGCCAACCGTGAAAAAGCGGTTGATGTGGACCTGGTAGCAGCGCATGAGATGGATGCTGATCAGCAGCAGAAGCTCAGCGATGCGCTGAGCGCAAAATTAGAACGCAAAGTAAATATGCAGGTTAGTTTAGACAAAAGCCTGTTGGGTGGTGCGGTAATACGCGCCGGGGACACCGTTATTGACGGGTCCATTCGCGGTCGTTTGACCAAACTCGCCGAATCACTAAATTCCTAAGGATTGAGGCCAAAGCATGCAGCAACTGAATCCATCAGAAATCAGCGAAATTATTAAGAGTCGTATCGACAACCTTAATGTTTCGTCAGAAGCCCAAAATGAGGGCACCATTGTATCCGTATCGGACGGTATCATTCGTATTCACGGTCTAGCCGACGTGATGTACGGCGAAATGATCGAATTCGATGGCGGTGTTTACGGTATGGCACTTAACCTCGAGCGCGACTCAGTCGGCGCCGTGGTACTGGGTGACTATCAGGCACTGGCCGAAGGACAAAAAGCCCGATGCACCGGACGTGTATTGGAAGTACCAGTAGGACCAGAACTTGAA
>CAXAJC010000125.1:0-5396 GCA_963969005.1 uncultured Cellvibrionales bacterium
AAGGATAAGTGATGAGAGCAGATCGAAGAAGGTCAGATTGTAGTAGATGTGAGCACTGTGAAAGCGAATGTTGAAAGTCGCTCGATGTAAAACGGACGAGTGACCACACTTTACTATCGGGAGTCGGATACTGAAGAAGTTAATAAGCCATTATTTGCCATTGAATGGCAAAGTGCGGAGCCGAGTGGGGAGCGGAGTGGAGATCAGAGTGGAGAGGAGGCTGCAGGGCAATCATCGCAGCAGAAACAACCAGAGCCTGAATTACAGGCCATAGCAGAGCCGCCAGCTGTGGCAACGACAGATAAAGTATTAACCACTCCTGCTGTGCGCAAAATGGCGCGGGAGCACAACTTGGATCTGGCGACAATCTCAGGCACAGGCAAACAGGGCAGAGTGTTAAAAGAGGATATGCTGGCCTACCTGAATCAAAAGGCCGGGAAGCAAGCGCCAATGGTGCAGGTCAATAGTATTCAGGATCGTCGCGAACCTATCAAAGGCGTGCGCAAAATAATGGCCGAGCGCATGGCTGATTCCATGGCTACCATTCCTCACTTTACCTTTATCGATGAATTCGATATCACCGAGTTGATGGCCTTGCGCGCCGACCTGGTAAAAACCCATGGCTCGGAGGATCTAAAAATTACTCTGATGCCATTATTTATTAAGGCACTATCTCTGGCGCTCAATCAGTTTCCCATTGTTAATAGCCGGGCCAATAGTGACTTTACCGAACTCACCTATCTGGCCAGTCATAATATTGGTATGGCTGTGGATGGTAAAACTGGCCTGCTGGTACCCAATATAAAAAATGTTCAGCAGCTGGGACTACTGGATGTGGCCCGGGAAGTAAATCGCCTTACAGAGGCGGCCCGCAGTGGTGTTATTAATCCGGCAGATCTTGCTGGCGGCAGTATTACCATCTCCAATATTGGGGTTATTGGTGGCACTGCCGCGATGCCTATTATCAATAAACCAGAAGTGGCGATTGTGGCTCTGGGTAAAATTCAAACGTTGCCCCGTTTTGACGCCAGTAACAATATTGTCTCGCGCAATATACTTACTGTCAGCTGGTCCGGTGATCATCGGGTTATTGATGGTGCCACCATCGCGCGCTTCAATAAGCTGTGGAAGCACTATTTAGAACAGCCTCAGACAATGTTATTGGCTATGCTGGAGTACTAAGCTGGGATAGCTGTTCTTGTTTGCGACGGAGGCTCAAAACCATTACATAGATAATCAGCATCAAATAGGAAATTGCTGCTGCACCTCAGCTTACATCAGACTAAGTGCTTTACTCTGAGCGCCGGCAAAAAAATTATTTACCGTCAGCAAGTATTTCGCGCGCTGCATTGCGTCCGGGCAGGCCGGTAACACCACCACCGGGATGACTGCCAGCGCCGCACATATATAGCCCTTTTAAAGGCCCGCGGTAATCACCGTGGTTCATCAATGGACGAGCGGCCCACATCTGATCCAATGTCATTACACCATGCATAATATCGCCACCGATCAGTCCAAGTTTTTCCTCAAGGTCCAGTGGCGACAAGATCATTTTTCCTACCACAGCATCTCTAAAGTTGGGGGCATGGGCGGTTACAGTGTCAATAATGGTCTCAGCCGCGGCTTCGCGGGCATCATGCCATGATTGGCCATCGGGCAATTGGGGTGAAAACTGCTGACAGAATAGCGAGGCTACATGTTGGCCCTCTGGTGCCAGTGAATCATCCAGAGTTGATGGAATAAGCATTTCGACTATGGGCTGCTTGGACCAGCCATTGGCTTTGGCGTCTACATAGGCGCGATCCATATAATCCAATGTTGGGGCAATCACAATACCGCACTGATGATGTTCGGCGCTGTCTTTGCCAGGCAGGGCAGTAAAGTCTGGCAGCTCTGACAGCGCCACATTCATACGGAAGGTGCCGGAACCATTTTTATAGCCATCCATACGGCGGGCAAATTCTGGATCCAGATCGCCTTCGTTAAACATCTGGCCATAGAGCATCTTGGGATTAACATTGGCAATGACCCGCTTGGCGGTAATAGTTTCGCCATTGGCTAATGTCACCCCAGTAGCCGCGCCATTGTTCACAATTACTTTATCTACTGGGGCATCGGTGGTTATTTCAACGCCTACAGATTCGCAGGCCTGTTTCATTGCCTGGGTAATTGCACCCATGCCACCAATCGCATGACCCCAGGCGCCTTTCTCGCCATCCACTTCACCAAATACATGGTGCAGCAGCACATAGGCGGAGCCGGGGGTGTCCGGGCTGGCATAGTTGCCGACAATGGCATCAAAACCGAAGGCGGCTTTAATATGCTCATTCTCAAACCAGCCATCGAGAAAACTGCGGGCACTCTTGGTAAATAGGTCGTAGACATCCCGGTGCAACTGGTTGCTGCCTTTGGCGACGGGCCAGAGTTGCACTGCTGCTTGTAATGCAGCGCGAATGCCGCGCTTGGGATTGGGTGGGGTTTTGGTGCTGATATCACGCAGTACATCGGCTACAGCATCAATGCGATCATAGTACTCAGGCAGGCGCTCGGCATCGCGAGGGGAAAACTTGCGGAATTCTTCTTGGGTTCGCTCGAGACCACCACCCAGTTTTAAATAGTTGTTATTGTCGATGGGCAAAAAGTTTGAGATGGGGCGCTTGACCACTTTAAGCCCGTACGTTTTAAGCTGCATATCAGCAATAACTTCCGGATTGAGCAGGCTAACGGTATAGCTGGCTACGGAGTTTCGAAAACCCGGATGAAATTCTTCGGTGACGGCGGCGCCACCGACGATAGATCGGCGCTCGCAGACTCGAACCTTTAAGCCTGCTTTGGCTAAATAGTACGCGCACACAAGACCATTGTGTCCGCCGCCAATAATAACGGCGTCTGTAGTTGCAATGTTGGAGGGCATAGATTTCCCCTTGGATGCCTTAGCCGAAGCGTCGAGCTGCCTCGACAGTGTTTTTCAGCAGACAGGCAATGGTCATTGGGCCAACGCCACCTGGTACTGGAGTGATGGCGCCCGCAACCGGCTCTGCATCGGCAAAGTCAACATCGCCTACCAAGCGGCCTTTGCCATCTTCTGTGGCAATGCGATTAATGCCCACATCAATTACGGTGGCACCGGGCTTGATCCAATCCCCTTTAACCATCTCTGGGCGACCTACAGCGGCTACCAGAATATCTGCGGTAGCACAGAGTGCCTGCAGATCTTGGGTGCGGGAATGGGCGATAGTGACGGTGCAGTTTTCCTGCAGTAATAACAGGGCCACTGGTTTGCCGACAATATTGGAGCGGCCAATAATCACCGCATGCTTGCCCGACAGATTGTCGCCAAGATGTTTTTTGGTCAGAATCACACAACCCTGAGGTGTACATGGCACCAGTGCGGCGTCATCGCCATTGGCCAATCGGCCTGAGTTCATAGGGTGGAAGCCGTCAACATCTTTTTCCGGCAAAATAGTATCGATAATCAGAGTTTCATCAATATGCTTGGGCAGGGCAGTTGCACCAGAATGCCATGCACTGCAGGATCATTATTGAGCTTATCCAGCTCGGCTAACAGAGCGTCCTGGCTGGTGTCCGCTGGCATGCGAATTTCATTGCTGATCATGCCCACTTCCTGGGTCTGGCGCACTTTATTGCGCACATAGACCTGACTGGCAGGGTCTTCACCGACCAGAATCACGGTTAGACCTGGAGTGATACCGCGTTCGTCCTGAAGTTGCTTTACTTCAATGGCCAGTGATTGTCGCAGTTCCTGTGCTACGGCTTTGCCGTCAATATTCATTCTGTTCTCTCTCTGCAGTCTTGTTGCTAATGTTAATTCTGTCTCTGGCGTGATTATACTCAGAGCAATGGGAAAAGGCTTATCAGCGCGGCATATTAAATGTTAAATTCACGTCATGCCACTACATATGCACAGTCGTGCACAGTTAAGTAGAGTCACTAAATATTGCGGGAGCAGATCGATTTTCCCCTCCCAAATAAGGGTTATTGGTGATCCCTTAATGCTCTGTTAGTCTGTGGCCATTACAGATGTGTTGGAGGTTTAAATTTTGCCCATTAATGATTCCCCGCTGGTGCTGGTTACCGCTGATCGCAGCCTCTCCGGATTGCATTACAGCCATTCTGCGGGAGAAAAATATTTAACCGCTGTGAGCATTGGTGCCGGCTGTACACCGCTTGTTTTGCCTGCGCTGGTGGACGAAATAGGACTTGAGGATCTGCTTCGCCGGGTTGATGGTGTTCTTATCACCGGTGGTTACAGCAATATTGAGCCTCATTATTACGGTCAGGAGCCAGCGTCAGATAAGGATGAGAGGGATATTGAGCGGGATAGAACTAATCTGGCCCTGATTCCGCAGATTATTGATGCCGGAGTGCCATTTTTGGGCATCTGCAGAGGGTTGCAGGAACTTAATGTTGCCCTCGGTGGCAGTCTGCACCAGTTAGTCCATGACGTTGAGGGTATGCAGGATCACCGTGAAGATAAATCTGCAACTGTGGATGTGCAATATGGGCTCTCCCACCTTGTTAGTCTGCAAGCCGGGGGTATTCTGTCTGGTTTGCAGGATGAGCAAAATCCCATGGTTAATTCTGTTCATGGTCAGGGCATTGACCGGCTGGCTGCCGGATTGCGCATTGAAGCCATTGCCGAAGATGGTCTGGTTGAAGCGGTATCTGTTGCCGATGCCCAACAATTTGCTTTGGCTGTGCAATGGCACCCGGAGTGGCAGGTGCAGAATAATTCATTTTATCTGGCCACTTTTAAGGCCTTTGGTGATGCTTGTCGGGCTCAGGCTTGCAAGCGTTAATCTGGTGTATTCAATAAAAATATTATCGAGGATGAAATCATGAATGCTGCCGGAACTCTGCTGATTTTACTGGCGCTGATGCCATTCACTGCCAGCAACCTTTTTGCTGCGGAATATGATCTGGTTATTGCCAATGGCAGGGTTATTGATCCCGAGACCAGTTTCGATCAGATCGCCTATGTGGGTATTAATGATGGATCGATTAGTGCTGTATCTGAGCAGCCATTGCGCGGTACTAAAATCATTGATGCTGCAGGGCTAGTGGTGGCGCCCGGATTTATTGATGTGCATAGCCATACGCCGACATTGCTCGGTCAGCGGCTCAATCTTCTGGATGGTATTACTACTCAACTGGATCTGGAAGCCGGTTCTTTTCCAGTAACTTTTTATGGCGAACACTTCAGGGCTGGTGCGCAAATTAACTACGGCTCATCTGTGGGTCACTGGGCGGTTAGAACCAAGGTCATTGAAGGGCGCAGTATGCCTTATATTTTTGCCGGCAAGGACGTGCTGAAAATGAACGGTGCTACTTGGCTGCAGACTGCTACAGAGGCGCAAATTGAACAGATGCGGCTG
>CAXAJC010000126.1:0-5396 GCA_963969005.1 uncultured Cellvibrionales bacterium
CTGATGGTGTTCTGTAGCCTGCAGTATTGCTGAAAAATTTATATTTGATTGGCTCAACGAGCAATTACCATCTGAGAAAGAAAATATCTCTGCGGGTGACTCAAGAATTGATTTAGCATCCTCCGCAGCCTGTATCTGCTGGGCTGAGGTAGCTCTGTGCTCAAAACCAACAATATTGACTGAAGGAGACTCCAGATAAAGCTCAAGGCTGGTATTTTCAAGAGCTACCCTCAGCTCTACATGGCCATGTAAATGTATATCTTGATGTACTGCCTCATGATCATGGTGTGAAGCCTGCCCATTGAGATTAGATGAAAGTAAACAGGCTATTCCAATAGTGGCAAGGTTAAGTGATCGAGTCATCAGGTTATACTTTACGCCGGAAGAACGCAGATGATACTTAATATCATTTGCCGGGTAAAGCATATTACCAACAGCAAAAATTGCAGAGATCTGCCGGTGCAGTGACAGAGCTCAACTGAACTGAAACCACTCGCAGGTCGCTTAAAGTTAGCCTTCCAAAACGTTATTTTTTTTACCATGATGCGCTCTCTTTTAGCCCGGCCAGCATTGTCGTACTGCTATATCTTTTTGTCGCAAGTTAAGAAGCATTACTCGATTTTTAGGATCAGAATGCCGGAAATTTAACGACCGACTGAATCGAGCAACAGCTATCATGGCGATTGAAAATAAAAACCAATCTAAAGCCTTTGGCTTTGGTACTCAAATCCGCAAGTCACCCTATTTTGATGCCACGCTGCGCTGGGGTGCAGAGGGTTTTTCTGTCTACAATCATATGTATATACCCAGAGATTTTGGTGATCCTGAGCAGAATTTTTGGAATCTGGTCAATACCGCCACCTTAAGTGATGTTGCTGTAGAGCGGCAGGTGGAAATCACCGGGCCGGATGCGGCCAAATTTGTGCAGATGCTGACGCCCCGTAACCTGTCTAACTGTGCTGTAGGGCAGTGCAAATATGTGCTCATCACTAATGCTCAGGGTGGCATTCTCAATGACCCCATATTGTTGCGTCTGGCCGAGAATCACTTCTGGTTGTCGCTGGCAGACAGCGATATTTTGCTCTGGGCTCAGGGAGTAGCTGTAACCTCTGGATTGGATGTTGATATCTGTGAGCCAGATGTGTCGCCACTGCAACTGCAGGGGCCGAAGTCTGGCGAAATAATGTACAGCCTGTTTGGTGACAGGATTAACGAGTTGCGCTATTACTGGTTTGCTGATTTTGAGCTGGATGGGATGCCCCTGATTATCTCGCGCACTGGCTGGTCCAGTGAGTTGGGCTATGAGATCTACCTTCGGGATGGCAGTCGCGGTGATGAGCTTTGGGAGCGCCTGATGGAAGCGGGTCAGCCCCATGGATTGCAGCCCGGTCATACCTCGGCTATCCGGCGTATTGAAGGTGGCATGCTGTCCTACCATGCCGATATGGACAGCCATACCAACCCCTTTGAGCTGGGCCTGGATCGCCTTGTTGATCTGGATTTGGAGGCGGACTTTATTGGTAAAGCCGCGCTGACCAAAATTGCCGAACAGGGGGTTAACCGCAAGCAGGTGGGTATAGAGATTGATGGTGAGCCACTGACTAGTGCCAACAATGAATTCTGGCCAATTATTGTGGGTTCTGAGCAGGTTGGTACTGTTACGTCGGCAATTTATTCGCCCCGTCTGCAGGCCAATATTGCTCTGGCTATTGTGAGTATTGACTACAGCATGGAGGGTACAGAGGCAGAAATAGTAACTCCATTTGGTCAGCGCTCTGTTAGAGTTGTACCCAAGCCTTTTTATGACCCCAAGAAGAGTTTGGCGGCTAAGGTTTAGCCTTAAAAATAAATAGCAGGTATTACTATTAATCACGACAGTTATCCGGATGCCTATCTCAGGCAGATACTCACTGAGGTCAAAAGCATTGCTCTGGTGGGGGCCAGTCCGCGCTCGGAGCGTGATAGTTATCTGTGCATGCAAGCTCTGCTCAATGCGGGCTACAGGGTGATACCTGTTAACCCAGTTGAGGCTGGTAATACTATTCTCGGTCAGCACTGCTATGAATCTCTGGGGGCTATAGGGCACCAGGTAGATATGGTCGATATCTTTCGTTCTCCAGAGGCTGCTCTGGGTGTTACCCGGGAGGCTATTGCCATTGGCGCCCATGTGGTTTGGATGCAACTGCAAATTATCAATCAACAGGCCGCTGAGCTGGCCGAGGCCGCTGGCCTTAAAGTTGTAATGGATCGCTGTCCAAAGTTAGAATTGGAAAAACCTTATTGGGCTGCTGGCCAAGGGTAATTGCTCACCAACATATACATCAAGCCAGCAGAATAGAATTAGAATATTAAGACCACGGAGGCACTGCAAATGGTAGATCAGGCAAACAGCAATATTCTACAAATGGAAATGTATGATGGGGTTCTGCGGCTTACGCTAAACGATCAAAAGCGCCGCAATGCACTATCTGAAACCATGCTGGTAAAGTTGTCTGAGGTGCTTGCAAATGCTGCCCTGGACGCCTCAGTAAGGGTGATTGTGATTGCCGCCCTAGGCCCCGCATTCTGCGCAGGCCATGATCTCAAGGAAATAACCGCAGCCCGCGCCGCTGAGGATGCGGGGCAGGCTTACTTTGAGCAACTGTTTGATACCTGTGCTTCGGTTATGCAGCTAATTGTTAATAATCCCAAGCCGGTGATTGCTGAAGTGGCAGGTGTTGCCACGGCGGCGGGCTGCCAGCTCGTGGCTAGCTGTGATCTGGCAATAGCCGCGGATTCGGCTCTGTTTGCCACCCCCGGGGTCAATATTGGCCTTTTCTGCTCAACGCCCATGGTGGCACTTTCCCGTAATCTGTCTAACAAGCATGCGATGGAAATGTTGCTGACTGGTGAGATGATCAACGCTGAGAGAGCGGAGCAGGTTGGTTTGATTAATCGTCGCCTGAGCCCGGAGACATTAACCGGGGAAACCATGGCTATGGCGGCTAAAATCGCTAGCAAGTCGACTATGACAGTGGCTATGGGCAAGCGGGCATTTTATGAGCAGGCTGAAATGCCCCTTGTTGAAGCCTACGCTTACAGCTCTAAAGTGATGGTCAACAATATGTTAAAACATGACGCGAAAGAAGGTATTGGTGCCTTTATTGAAAAGCGTGCTCCCGATTGGCAGGATAAATAGTCCGGCTCATGTCTGGTATCTATGATCGCGATCTCGACCAGAATCAGGCCAATCACCAGCCTTTGACACCGCTGGCTTTTCTCGAGCGGGCGGCCAATGTATTCCCCGACCATATTGCTGTAATTCATGGAAGTATGCAGATCAGTTACAGGGACTTCTACCGTCGCTGCCGCCAGTTTGCCTCTGTGTTGGCCGAGCGTGGCATTGGTCGTGGCGATACGGTGTCGGTAATGTTGGCCAATACCCCCGCTATGCTCGAAGCCCATTATGCGGTACCTATGTGTGGCGCGGTGCTGCACTCTATAAATACCAGACTGGATGCCAGAGTTATTGCTTTCCAGCTGGACCATGCGCAAAGCCAGATATTAATTACTGACACTGCCTTCTCTGGGACTATCTCCTCTGCCCTTGAATTGGCGACCCTGAAGCCTCTGGTGATCGATTATATGGATCCGGTTTTCCCTCAACCTGGGGATAGGCTGGGAAGTGATGACTACGAAACATTATTGCAATCCGGCGACGACACATTTGCATGGTTGATGCCTGAGAATGAATGGGATGCCATCACGGTTAACTACACCTCAGGCACCACTGGTGATCCCAAAGGTGTGGTTTATCATCACCGTGGCGCCTGTCTGCTGGCCCAGGGTAATGCGATTACGGCCTCCATGCCCAAGCATGCGGTGTATCTGTGGACATTACCCATGTTCCACTGCAACGGCTGGTGCTTCCCCTGGACTATGTCTGCAGTTACAGGTACCCATATCTGCCTGCGCGAGGTCCGCGCCGATGGGATCTGGGCTGCTCTGACAGATTATCAGGTCACTCATCTATGTGGCGCACCAGTGGTCATGTCCACCATTCTGGCTGCACCGGAGTCACAGAAGTGCCAGCTGACAAAGCCGGTGGAGTTTTTTACCGCCGCTGCGCCGCCGCCAGAATCAGTGTTATCTGAGATGCGTGAGGCGGGCTTTAATGTGACCCACTTGTATGGATTAACTGAAGTCTATGGCCCTGCGGTGGTCAATGACTGGCATGAAGAATGGAATCAGCTGCCCACAGAAGAGCAGGCCGCATTGAAGGCACGGCAGGGGGTGCGTTACCATGCCCTCGAAGAACTCGATGTACTTGATCCTGAAACCATGAAGCCGGTGCCCAGAGATGGTGAAACTTTGGGTGAAGTGATGTTTCGCGGCAATGTGGTGATGAAAGGCTATCTAAAGAACAAGCAGGCAACTGATGAAGCCTTTGCCGGTGGCTGGTTCCACTCCGGTGATCTTGCTGTGGTCTATGGTGATGGCTATATCCAGTTAAAAGACCGCTCCAAGGATATCATTATCTCCGGAGGTGAGAATATTTCATCGATTGAAATCGAAGAGGTGTTGCACAAGCACCCTCAGGTCACTGCAGCTGCGGTTGTTGCCATGCCTGACAAAAAATGGGGTGAGACGCCCTGTGCCTTTGTCGAATTGGCAGATGATGGATCGGTTTCATCCGATGATCTTGTCGATTGGTGCAGGCAGCATATGGCTGGCTTTAAGGTGCCCCGCCATATTGTCTTTGAGGAGATTGTGAAGACCTCTACAGGCAAGGTACAGAAATTTATATTACGCCAGCAAGCGCAAAAGCTGGCTAGGGAGCAGGAGGTTTGAGCACAGGAAAAATTATTGGCGGGCTGTTTGGGTATTTTGCTGGCGGTATTTTCACTGCTCTGTTGGGTATTTTTGTCGGCCACCAATTTGACCGGGGGCTGGGTGGTTTTTTAAATCCAATGTCTAGGGAAGAGCAGGTGCGTGTCCGCACCAGATATTTTGAGACATTGTTCAGTTTGCTTGGTCATTTGGCGAAATCCGATGGCCGTATATCCAAAGTGGAGATCGCCCAGGCCGAAGGACTGATGGATAATATGGGTCTGGATACCAGTCATCGCCGCACTGCTATTGATCTGTTTAAACAGGGCAGCAAAGCTGATTTCTCCGTTGACCGGACCATGGCAGCCTTTGTTGCTGTCTGTGGTCGGCATAATAATCTCAAGCGGTCACTACTCAATTACTTGATTGCCCTGGCTATGGCCGACGGCGAGTTGCATGGGAGCGAACAGGCAGTACTGAAAACAGTAGCAAAGCATCTTGGCTTCTCGGCAGCGCTATTTGAGAAATTGATTGAGATGGTTAAGGCCCAGTCTCAGTTCCGGGGCTCTGGTTATCAGTCTCAGGGG
>CAXAJC010000127.1:0-5240 GCA_963969005.1 uncultured Cellvibrionales bacterium
ATATTAAAGAAGAATTTGAAGACTTGGACACTATAGTCAAAGGGCTGGTGGGCCAAAAAGGTCGCATCCAGGTTAACTTTGGTGACCGGATTGTCGGCGCTTTTGATAATGCGGATGATTTGGCGGTCGAAATAGACCGTCAGATTATTGGTCATTACCAACTGTTCCCCAGCAATATTATTGCCTGGGAAATGCAGGGCAACAGAGACAGTGAAACCGTGGCGAGTCTAAGAGCACAATGGCCAGATGAAAACTGGTTGGAAGCGCAGATACAGTTTGATTCACATATAGGAACAATACCTGGCATCCACCGACAGATCGCCATTGATAGCTATGCTGCACCAGTGGACAATCAGTTGGCACTACTTGCCAATTCGCAATTGGTCAATTCACAGCCTGCAACTCAGGGAAGCTAATACTTGTTAGACGCAGACGTCAGGGACATTATTCAACAAGGCTACCGGCAATTCCTTAAAGCGAGAGAGCTGAGCCCAAGACTGGGGCAGAAGCAGATGATTGGCGCCATTGCCAATGCCCTGAGCGACGATGATGCCGATAAGCGCCTGGCGGTGATTGAGGCGGGCACAGGTACAGGTAAAACCGTCGGCTATCTGATGGCCGCACTGCCCATCGCTAGAGCATTAAAAAAGACCGTGGTGGTAGCCACCGGCACCATCGCCCTGCAAGAACAGCTGATTCATAAAGACCTTCCCGAATTAATGGAAACCTGTGGCTGGGACTTTAGCTGCGCCCTGGTCAAAGGTCGCGGCCGCTATGCCTGCAATCTGCGCATGGAGCAGATAATCGACTCGGTAAAGTCCAAAGACGCCGGCCTGTTTTTGTTTGAAGACGAACAGCAATTTAATCCTAATGCAGAGACCGAAGAACTCTATCGCGAGATGTCACTGGCCCTGGAAGAGGGCACCTGGGACGGAGAACGGGACTCCTGGGAAACCCGCATCAAAGATGTAGAATGGCGCGCCCTTACCGTCGACCGCCGCCAATGCACTGGCCGCCGCTGTCGCTTTGTTAACCAATGCCCGTTTTTTAATGCGCGCAATAACCTCGACGAAAGCGAAGTGATTGTTGCCAACCATGATTTGGTCATGGCTGACTTGGCACTGGGTGGCGGTGCTATTTTGCCCGCTCCCGAAGACTGTATCTATATTTTCGACGAAGGCCATCGCCTGGGTGACACCGCAGTACGCCACTTTGGTGCCGAGTGCCGCATCAACAGTACATTGAGCTGGCTGGAGAGATTGCCCAAGCAGATTAAAGGCCAAACCCCTATTTTTGCCCAGGATACTGCGCTCGCAGATCAGTTGCCACGCATCGAAAAAGAAGCCGGCAAAATTACCGAACTGCTGTCCACGACCTATCCATTGCTCAAGCACTATGTGGATAAATCTGACCATATTGAAAGCCGCCATCGATTTGCCCATGGTGATGTCGGCGAAGCCATTCGCGACCTGGCCGCGCAAATAACAAAAAGTACCAGCGGCTGGATGGGGCGTCTGGAAGTGTTGGAAGACACTTTAAGCGAAGCTCTGAGTGACAAAAATTACCCAGTGCCACTGCCGGATATTGAGCTATTTTATCAGCAGGCCGGCAACTGGCTGGGGCGGGCAGAAAAGCTTTTAGCCCTGTGGGACAGGCTGCATAAAGAACTGCAACAAAATGAAATGCCCATGGCCTGCTGGTTAAGACTAGATGAAGGGGGTGGTGGCAATATGGATATCAGCATCAATGCCAGCCCCATTCAGGCAGCAGAAATTCTTCGCCAACAGCTGTGGGGCAGTTGCTATGCCGCCGTAGTGACCTCAGCCACATTGCGCTCCCTGGGCAACTTTAACAGCTTGCAGCGGGAGACTGGCATGCCCAACACCGCCAGTTATCTCGCCGTAGCCGGAGCCTTTAATTATGCCGAAGCGGCCACGCTGCGGGTGCCTAATGATGCGGTTGAAGGCAATAGTGTCGAAGAACACAGCCGTTATATTGTTGATCATTTTGAATCCATGGTTGAAGATCGGGCCGGTACATTGCTGCTGTTTTCCTCCAAACGGCAAATGGAACAAGTGTATGACGAGCTGTCTCGAGATATGCATAAACTGATCCTTATTCAGGGCCAGTACTCCAATCGTGAAATGGTGCGCCTGCACAAAGAGCGCATTGATCAGGGGCGCACCAGTGTCCTGATGGGCCTGGCCAGCTTTGCCGAAGGAGTAGATTTGCCCGGCGACTATTGCAAGCATGTGGTGATTGCCAAGCTGCCCTTTGCCGTACCCGATGACCCATTGCAGGAAGCATTGGCAGAATGGATTGAAGATAATGGCGGCAATTCCTTTTTTGATATTTCCCTGCCCATAGCCTCCCTGCGGCTGATCCAGGCCTGCGGTCGATTGCTGCGCACGGAAAACGATACAGGCACTGTGTCTATTCTGGATAAGCGTCTGATCACCAAACGCTACGGCGGCCAGCTGTTAGATGCACTGCCGCCATTTAGGCGCGAGATAGGTTGATGGCCGCTGAGGTTTATCAGCAACTAGCGAGTCTGCTTGAGAATGTGGATCGACAGTTGCGACTAATGGGTCTGTGGCAACAGCAGAGCCCAACCGCACAGGCGCTGGCCAGCACAGAACCCTTTGCCGTGGACGAGTTGTCGTTCAACCAATGGTTACAGTTTATATTTTTGCCACGCATGCAGCAGGTGGTTTCAGCAGAATCGCCACTGCCCGATAACTGCAGCATTGCACCTATGGCAGAGGAGTTTTTTAAGCAGCAGACTGCAGATAAGAAACAAAGCGCGGCTATAATTAACGATCTAGCCGCGATTGATCAGTTGATTAGCAAAAACTAGCTTTTCGCTTTTTTAGGCTTCTTGGTATAGGTCTTCTTCTTTTTTACTGGACCGCTGCCATCGACAGGCTTTTTATCCCCAAAAGACTTCTTGCCTTTAAAAGATCGGCCTTCGCCAGAGTCTTTAGCAAACTTGCCGCCCGCAGGTTTTTTCTTGCCAAAATCTCGTTTCTTGGCTGGCTTTTGAGTATCAGCCGTGCGCTTTTGATCCACATCGCGACTGATAGTTTTTTTCATTCTGGGCCGCCGAGGTTCTTTCTGCTCAGAGGAGCCGCCAGCAGGTGCAGCATTAGGGTTGTAAACACTCATGCGCATGGGCTTGGCACAGACACGCACTTTCTTTAAATGATTAAGCAATTCATCGGGCATACCTTCTGGCAGGTCGACAGTGCTGTAATCGTCATGCAGTTTGATTGAGCCTATATAGCGGCTGCTGATATCCGCTTCATTGGCAATGGCACCAACAATATTAGATGGCGTGATGCCGTCGTTATTGCCCACTTCCATGCGGTACGTGACCATGGCTATATCTTCACCGCCCTCGTCGCGAACCCGGGGCTCACGTTTTGGGCGATCTTCCCGGCGGCCGTCTTCCCGTCGGTTGTCTTTGCGGTCGCGCTTTTCTGCTCGATCACGATTGCGATCACGACTATTGTCACGATCGCGGTTGTTTTCACGAGGAGCAACAATATTATCCAGCTTCGGAAATAGAGGGCGCTCTTTCTGGTTCTCGTAGGTCAGAGCCGCGGCAATATCTGCCATATCCAGCTCATTCTCAGCCGCAAACTTGGTAATCAAATCGCGGAATTTATCCAGGCGTGGGGTTTCCAGTATTTTAACCAGCTGGTTAGTAAACTGCATAATTCGCTGGTCACTGACTTGTTCATTGCTGGGCATTGTCAGTGGCGTAATGGTCTGGCGAGTCGACTTTTCAATCGACCGCAGCAGGCGAGTTTCCTTGGGTGTGATAAACAAAATCGCCTTGCCGTCACGGCCAGCGCGACCGGTTCGACCAATACGGTGAACATAGGACTCATTGTCGTAAGGGATATCAAAGTTAATCACATGGCTGATACGCTCAACATCCAGACCCCGGGCCGCAACATCTGTGGCCACAACCACATCAATCTGGCCTTTCTTCAAACGGTTGATAGTGCGCTCACGCAATGCCTGACTCAAATCGCCATTAAGTGCCGCAGAGGAAAAGCCGCGAGCCTCAAGACGTTCGGCAATATCCACTGTTGACGACTTGGTGCGCACAAAAATAATCATGCCGTCAAAGTCTTCCACTTCCAGCACGCGGGTCAGAGCATCCATCTTCTGGTGGCTCTTAACCGTTACATACTGTTGTTCAATGCGCTCAACAGTTTTGGTCTTGGCTTCAATATTAACTCGCTCAGCATCGCCTAGATATTTCTCGGCAACACGGCGAATAGTCGGCGGCATGGTGGCCGAAAATAGCGCGCGCTGACATTCCGGCGGCGTCTGCGCCAGAATAGTTTCAACATCATCAATAAAACCCATGCGCAGCATTTCGTCAGCTTCATCCAGAATCAGGCCTTTGATCTGACTAAGGTCCAGACTGCGACGACGCAAATGGTCGAGCATGCGACCAGGCGTGCCCACCACAACCTGCACACCACGCTTCAAACTGCGCAGCTGGCCGCCAATATCCGCACCACCATAGATGGGCAGCACATTAAAGCCTTTCATATATTTGGCATAGCTCTGGAAAGCCTCAGCCACCTGAATAGCCAGCTCACGGGTAGGTGTCAGCACCAGAATCTGCGGCGAACGTTGTTTCTCGTCTATCTTGCTTAAAAATGGCAGTGCAAAAGCAGCAGTCTTACCGGTACCCGTCTGGGCGGTACCCAGCAGGTTTTTGCCCTCCAGCAGAATAGGAATACTCTGCGCTTGAACAGGGGAGGGTTGCTCGTAACCAAGTTGCTTAACAGCCTTGAGAACTGGAGCAGAAAGACTTAAAGATTCGAAGTCAGGGGATGACATTAATTTACCTGTGGCTTGGGGTGACTAGACCCCTGATTGAGAGGTCGCGGAGTATACGCCCAAGTTGCTAATTTTTATAGTGTATTTGGGGTTATTTTTATTGGATTTCTGCCCGTGAGAACGGCTCTTTCGCAGTGATTTCGGTAACAATTTCAGATCTGACTGAATTAGCAATAAAGCAGAGTTCGTGGGTTTTATGATGCATTTTTTCGAGTTGCTCATAGCTGGGACGCTTATCGTCGGCTCGCTTCCAGACAACTTTTGCGCTGTATCTGACAGTACTGACTTCCAGGGGACTGACCCAGTGGAAGACAGCAGAATAGTTGTGGGTAGCCACAAAGGTCTGTTCAGCCCTATCAACCCCACCAATAGCCTTT
>CAXAJC010000128.1:0-5223 GCA_963969005.1 uncultured Cellvibrionales bacterium
GGCTCAAGCAGATCTTCCCGGTCAACATTCATCAATAGCATCACTGTCGCCGCTACATAGATAGAGGAATAGGTACCAATACCCACGCCGATCATTAGTGCAATAGCAAAGTTATGGATCAACTCGCCACCGATAAAGAACAATGCCAATAGCACCAGCATGGTGGTTAAGGAGGTATTAATGGTGCGCCACAATGTCTGTGACAGAGATTCATTAATCACTTCAACCGGGGTGGCCTTGCGAATTTTGCGGAAGTTCTCTCGAATTCTGTCGGACACTACAATGGTATCGTTGAGGGAATAGCCCACCACGGCGAGCACAGCCGCCAATACGGTGAGGTCAAACTCCAACCTGGCCAATGAGAATACACCAAGGGTAATAAGCACATCATGGACCAGCGCTAACACAGCGCCCACAGAGAACTTAAACTGGAATCTGATGGCCACATAGAGCATCACGATGGCTAGCGCAGTCAACATGCCCAGACCGCCGTCATCACGCAATTCTTCACCAATTTGCGGCCCAACAAAATCCACCCGACGCAGCTCAACCTGTTCGCCGCCCTCCTGCAACACAGAGTAAACACGGTCAGACAGAGACTGCTCTGGCTGGCCCTGCAGGCGAATCAGTACATCGGTCTCGGAACCAAAATGCACGACCACGGGGTTGTCAAAACCCGCAGCTTCAAGCTTTTCAC
The DNA here is from genome assembly GCA_963969005.1 of uncultured Cellvibrionales bacterium. Taxonomy (GTDB): domain Bacteria; phylum Pseudomonadota; class Gammaproteobacteria; order Pseudomonadales; family Porticoccaceae; genus HTCC2207. The sequence goes on from CAXAJC010000128.1 coordinate 698, forward strand.
TTAAGCGCCCCACATCTGCAGGCTGCTCGTAACCGACTTCAATCTGGGTACCGCCAGAAAAATCCAGCCCCAGCACCAGGCCCTGAACAGAGAGCGACCAAATAGACACCGCCAGCATAATGCAGGAAAGTACCATCGCAATTTTGCGCAGCCCCATAAAGTCATATATTTTTAAATCAGTCATGGCGCTCTCCCTAAATCCAAAGCTTTTCAATTTTGCGACCACCGACAATCAGGTTGACCAACCCGCGCGTCATCACAATTGAGGTAAACATTGACGTCAAAATACCCAGCGACAGAGTCACCGCAAAACCCTTAACCGGGCCGGAGCCAATCAGGAACAGAATAACCGCCACAATCAATGTGGTGATATTGGCATCCAGAATCGACACAAAGGCCCGATCATAGCCCGCACTAATAGCGCCCTGACTCGACGCCCCGGAGGCCAACTCCTCGCGAATCCGCGAGAAAATAAGCACATTGGCGTCCACCGCCATACCCACGGTTAATACTATGCCGGCAATACCAGGCAGGGTCAGGGTGGCGCCTAGCAATGACATAAAGGCTACCAGCAACAACAGATTCATCGCCAGCGCTATATTGGCAAAGACGCCAAAGCCCTTATAAATCACCAGCATAAACAGCAGCACCATCGCCATTCCCAGAGTCACAGATTTGACACCCAACTGGATATTCTCGGCACCTAGCGATGGCCCGATAGTGCGTTCTTCAACAATATACATCGGCGCTGCCAGGGCACCGGCGCGCAACAGCAGGGCCAACTCGGAGGACTCGCGCTGGCCATCGAGGCCAGTGATGCGAAAGGAAGTACCCAGCTGCCCGCGAATGGTGGCCAGACTAATAATATTTTTCTCAACAAAGGGCACCGGCGTAATCACCAGCTCGCCGTTTTCATCGATAGATTTATCCAACCTGGTTTTATACTCAATAAACAGCACACCAAGGGCGCGGCCAATATTATCTCGAGTGGCATAACCCATTTGCCAGCCGCCTTTGGCGTCCAGATCAATACTCACTTGGGGGCGGCCATTTTCATCAAAGCTGGCGCGAGCATCGGTCACGTTTTCACCGGTAATTACGGCTTTGTTTTCAAGACGGGCATTGGGGCCCTGACCAGAAGGGTTGCGGAACTCAAAGGTTTCACCGCTGCGGCCATCTGATTCCAAACGGAATTCTAGATTGGCAGTTTTACCAATAATGCGTTTCGCCTCTGCGGTGTCCTGAACACCGGGCAGCTCTACCACAATGCGATTTTTGCCCTGCCGTGACACAAGGGGTTCAGACACACCCAACTCATTGACACGATTGCGCAGGGATGTGAGATTTTGTTTGATCGCATTATCTTCAATTTCACGGGTGGCAACGTCACTGAGATTAAGTACCAGAGAAAGGGCATTTTGCCCCTGCCCTGATTGGGGCTGCAGATCGCGATAATTGGCGCGAATTAAGGCAGTGGCTCTTTCGACCTGCGCCTCATCACGGAACTGACCAACAATCTGACGGCTTTTAACGGAAAAGCTGCCATAGCGAATACGCTCTTCCCGCAGTTCTGTTTTGATATTCAGCAGATCAGCTTCAAGCCTGTTTGTCAGTGCTGAATCCAGATCCACCTCAAGCAAAAAGTGCACACCACCGCGCAGATCAAGCCCCAGTTTCATGGGCGCACCACCCAAACTCACCAGCCAGTCCGGGGTGGTAGGTGCCAGATTTAAGGCAACAATATAGTCACCGCCCATTTCTGCCTGAATCACTTCTTTGGCGCGCAGCTGCAGGCCTCCATCGCGCAGACGAACCAGAGCAGTGCTGCCGTCAGCCTCACCAGCAAAATACTCAATGCCAGCTTCATCGAGAGAGGATTCGACCTTATCCAGAATGGCCTGATCAATCACCATGGCACCACTCTGACCTGATAGCTGAACTGCTGGATCCGGTGGATACAGGTTGGGCGCGGCAAAGATAAAGCCGAAAGCAACGACGAGAAGAATCAGTACATTCTTCCATAGAGGAAATTTGTTTGGCATGACTGGTGCGATCCTTTTTTTCAAGCGCGCATTATAGCGACATTAGGTCTTAAATAGGGGCACAAATAAGGATTTAAACCCTGTTGGCAATTTAACTACTGGCTAAGGGCTTGCTTGGCATAGAACTCAGTCACAAAATCCTCTAACCGCCCTTCAGCAATGGCGTCACGCAAGCCCGCCATCAATGTCTGGTAATAGCGCAGATTATGGATGGTATTCAGCTGAGCACCGAGCATCTCACCACATTTTTCGAGGTGATGAAGGTAGCCGCGGCTAAAGTTGGTACAGGTATAGCAATCACACTCTGCATCCAAAGGTCTGGTGTCATGACGATGCACCGCATTGCGGATTTTAATCACACCTGTGCTGGTAAACAGGTGTCCGTTGCGGGCATTTCTGGTGGGCATTACGCAGTCAAACATATCAATACCCCGGCGCACGCCTTCGACAAGGTCCGCCGGCTTGCCCACGCCCATCAGGTAACGGGGCTTGTGAGCAGGCATATTGTCCGCCAGATGATCAAGAATGCGAATCATATCCTCTTTAGGTTCACCCACAGACAGGCCACCAATAGCATAGCCATCAAAACCGATCTGCTCCAGACCCGCCAGAGACTCATCGCGCAGAGATTCATGCATACCGCCCTGGACAATACCAAATAGCGCCGAGGGATTGTCACCATGGGCATTTTTACTGCGCTCGGCCCAGCGCATCGACAGCTGCATGGACTTGTGGGCTTCTTTTTCTGTGGCCGGATAAGGGGTGCACTCATCAAAGATCATCACCACATCGGAGCCCAGATCATGCTGCACCTGAATGGATGTCTCCGGGTCGATAAATACCGGGCTGCCATCAATCGGGGATTTGAACTTCACCCCCTCCTCGGTGATCTTGCGCATATCCCCAAGGCTAAACACCTGAAAACCGCCGGAATCAGTCAGAATAGGCCCCTGCCACTGGGTAAAATCATGCAGGTCGCCATGCTGTTTGATCACCTCAGTGCCCGGACGCAGCATCAGATGAAAGGTATTGCCGAGAATAATCTCCGCACCAATCTCTTTGATATCCCGGGGCAACATGCCTTTAACCGTGCCGTAGGTACCCACTGGCATAAACGCCGGCGTCTGCACTTTTCCGCGAGGAAATGTCAGCTCGCCGCGGCGGGCTTTGCCATCGGTAGCAGAGACATTAAATTGCATAAAACATTCACGGCTGGCGTCATTACTCATGGTCAGGTACTTCCTGTGCTGCATTGGGGTTGTGAATTAAAAACATCGCATCACCATAACTAAAGAAACGATAGCGCTCCGCCACCGCCTCCTTATAGGCCGCCATTATAGATTGATAACCGGAAAAGGCGCTGACCAGCATTAGCAATGTGGACTCAGAGAGATGGAAGTTGGTTAACAGGCCATCCACCACCTTAAATTGATAACCGGGATAGATAAAAATATCTGTATCCCCCTCAAAAGGCTGAATTGCACCAGACTGGGATGCGGTCTCCAAGCAGCGCACACTGGTGGTACCCACCGCAATAACACGACCACCATTGGCCTTGGTTGCGGCTACCTGCTCACAGAGTTCATCCGTTACCTGCAACCATTCCGCATGCATCTTATGGTCCTGAATATTCTCAGCTCGCACCGGCTGGAAGGTGCCTGCTCCAACATGCAAGGTGACAAAAGCGATCTGGGCCCCCTTGGTTTGAATATCTGCCAGCAACTGCTTGTCAAAGTGCAGCCCTGCCGTAGGCGCCGCCACGGCACCAGGCTGCTCGGCATAGACAGTTTGATAGCGCGACTTGTCTTCCTCGGTATCAGCGCGATCAATATAGGGTGGCAGCGGCATATGACCAATCTGATCCAGCACCTCCAAGACAGGCTGGGCAAAGCGCAGTTCAAATAAATCACCAGAGCGCCCGAGCATTTCAGCGGACTGATTATTATCGAAATGCAGTTGATTGCCAGGCTTGGGCGACTTACTGGCACGAATATGGGCCAGCACACGATAGGCGTCAAGTACCCGCTCGACTAATATCTCCACTTTGCCACCACTGGCCTTCTGACCATAGAGCCGCGCAGGAATCACTTTGGTATTATTAAACACCAGCAAATCACCGGCCTGCACAATCTCCAGAAAATCAGCGAACTCTCTGTGCTCAAGAGTCTGGGAGGCTGAATCCAGATACAGCAAACGACTGCCCTGCCGCTCAGCCGCAGGCTGTCGGGCAATCAGTTCATCGGGAAGCTCAAATTTAAAAATATCACGGCGCATAGTACTGATTAACGATGTTTTAGCTGGTTAAAGGTTACAAGCCCGCAAGGGTATAGAAAATAGCTGCAAACACCAAACCATTTAAGCTCAATTCCAGCCGAGATAAGTTGACCCGCCATTGATCACTGTTATAATCGCCGCCCTGCCCGCGCTAGAGCAGGCAAATGCCAGTGTGATGGAATTGGTAGACATAGGGGATTCAAAATCCCC
>CAXAJC010000129.1:0-5173 GCA_963969005.1 uncultured Cellvibrionales bacterium
TTTAAACTTCGAAACAAATTCGGCTATACAGTCCATCTATCCCTCTGAATTCCAAACGGGACTTTAACCGTTATGAGGTTCACAAACTATGCCCACGGCAGAGTTTGGAGGAGTCGCTACGCGACGAAGCCCCGCAGGGGTAAAAACAACCCACAGGCTGTTTTTATCAACCCTCTCCTGGGCACCATTTAAACTTCGAAACAAATTCGGCTATACAGTCCATCTATCCCTCTGAATTCCAACTTGGACTTGAACCGAAAGAGGTTCACAAAACATGCTTAGGGCAGAGTTTGGGCGAGGCGTCAGAACTCCTGTCCCCTGTTGTAAAGGCGCCAGCTAAAGGTCGTAAGCCTATGTCCACAGCAGACGCTTATCTCTATAATCTCGGCATGCAGAATCAGATTCTTCAACAATTAAAACACTGGTACCCACTGCGCGATAAGCATCAGTGGGTCCTGGGCTGCGTGTACAAAGTCAATGGCCCAAGTTATCGCAAACCCGGTGCCATGATGTTTTTTAATGACCTAGGTGAGCAATTGGGGCTTCTAAGCGGCGGCTGCCTCGAATCAGATATCCAGAAATATGCCTCTCAGGTGATGAGATCCCAACAGTCTGTCACCATCTGCTATGACGGCAGTGATGAAGACGATATGTCTTTTCTGCTGGGGATTGGTTGTGGTGGTACGATCCATATTCTTCTGCAGCCATTGTCGGCAGACAATCAATATCTGCAACTTCCCTCTATTCTTCAAGCACTGGAGAACAATCAAGAGTCCATCTTCCTGCAAAAAATACCAGAGGCGGATGGCTCCACTGAAACCAGGTATCTTGCCAATGACCATAAGGATTATCCTGCCAGGCTGTTAGAGATAGGGGGTCGAAATGGGACCCTTGTGCAGCAGGATAATCAACAATGGCTAGCGACTCATATCAAACCACCGATTCACTTGCTGGTTGTTGGCGGCGGTGTTGATGCCCGTCCAGTCGTTAATCTGGCTGTCTCACTGGGCTGGCAAGTCAGTCTCTGCGACCCCCGCCCGGCAAATGCCAGGCGGGATAATTTTTTGTCGGCAACCAGTATTTTGCGCTGCGCCCCGGACAAATTACCAGACCAGGAATTGTTTGACTCTTTTGATGCCGCTATTGTGATGACCCACAACCTACAAATGGATGCAGATGCACTGGCCGGCCTGCAAAAGTCGTCGGTGAGATATCTTGCTCTGCTGGGTCCCTCGTCACGCAAACAGCAGGTTATGGCATTGGCGGGGCTTGATCAGCAAAGCATTTCGACCTCCATTGCCGGACCTGCGGGGCTGTGTCTGGGCGGTGAAATACCAGAGGAAATCGCCCTCTCAATTCTAGCTGAATGTCTGGCTGTGCTAAATCAGACTGATGCCAGTTCATTAAGTAAGCTGCTATGAAAATTGCTGCGCTTATTCTTGCCGCTGGTGCTGCTTCCCGTTTTGGTTCGACCAAGCAGTTAGCCAATATTGACGGCAAACCAATGCTGCAACATTGTATTGATCAGGCAAATAACGTTTTGCCTGGCATGGTCTTTACGGTGTTAGGCAATCAACATGAGGATATAGCGGCCAACATTACAGGCAGCCAACTAATTTTAAATCCAGACTGGCAGGAAGGGATCGGCAAATCAATTGCCACTGGAATGACTTATCTAAAAGCAGACTATGATGCTATTTTGGTACTGTTGGCAGATCAGCCTAGAGTCAAAAGCCAGCACCTGCAACAGCTAATCAGCTTCTTTGATGGTCACAGGCCTGTTTGTAGCTATTATCAACAAAGTGTCGGCGTACCAGCCATTTTTCCCAAGGTAAACTTTGATACCTTGGCCAAATTGTCTGGCGATAAAGGGGCTAAAGCTCTTCTCCAAGGTATGGCCGACGACATGCTGAGGCTACCGCTGCCGGAAGCCTCATTTGATATTGACAGACCAGAAGATCTGGCCAGCTGGAATTAACCCTGAGTGATTCGCTGGAGTGTCAGCTCGCGCTGCGCTTCAATTTTCGCCGGAGTCTTATCACCGAACTGCTGGAAATAACGCTGCTGGCTTGCGCATTCAGCGGTCCATTCATCTGCATCTATATTCATCAATGTAGCGAACTGCTCGGCACTGAAATCAAGCCCATTCCAGCTTAGGTCTTCATAGTTGGGAACATAACCAATCGGCGTTTCAACGGCGTCTACACTGTTCTGGGCGCGCTCGGCAATCCATTTAAGGACGCGCATATTTTGCCCAAAACCCGGCCACAAAAACTTGCCATTACTGTCTTTTCTAAACCAGTTGACGCGAAATACTTGAGGCAAATTGCTAACGTTATCAGCCATATTGAACCAGTGGCTCCAGTAGTCGCCCATGTTGTAACCACAGAATGGCAACATGGCCATGGGGTCGCGTCTGATGGCCTCTTGGTTGTCTGCAGCAGCTGTGGCCTCAGAGCCAATGGTCGCTGCCAGATAGACACCATGATCCCAATCCAGACCCTGGAAAACCAGCGGCATGGTGCTGCTCATTCGACCACCAAACAGCAGAGCGTCCAGAGGCACGCCTTCGGGCTTATCCCAGGCCGGATCTGTCGATGGACACTGTGAAGCAGGGCTAGTAAATCTGGCATTGGGGTGGGCCGCGACTCTGCCACAATCCGGGTGCCAGTCCTGTCCGGTCCAGTCAATCAGATGCTCAGGAGCCTCGTCAGTCATTCCTTCCCACCAAACATCACCGTCATCGGTGAGTGCCACATTGGTAAAGATGGTATTTTTTTCCATGGTTCTCATGGCCGTTGGATTTGACTGTTCTGATGTGCCGGGGGCTACACCAAAATAGCCAAACTCCGGATTAATCGCTCTTAACTTGCCGTCCTGATCTGGTTTGATCCAGGCAATATCATCGCCAACCGTCCATACTTTCCAGCCATCAAAGCCCTCTGGTGGTACCAGCATGGCCAGGTTAGTCTTACCGCAGGCACTGGGGAATGCCCCTGCCATATAGGTCTTTTTGCCCTCAGGAGACTCAATGCCAACCAGCAGCATATGTTCTGCCAACCAGCCTTCGTCTCTGCCCATGGCCGAAGCAATCCGCAGGGCGACACATTTCTTGCCCAGCAAGGCATTGCCGCCGTAGCCACTGCCATAGGACCAAATAGCACGATCCTTGGGGAAATGGGCAATATAGCGATTCTCGATATCACAGGGCCATGCCACATCGTCCTGACCGGGAGCCAGAGGGTAACCCACTGAATGCAGGCATTGAATAAAATCTTTATCTCCCAACACTTGCAACACGTCCCGGCCGACTCTGGCCATAATATGCATATTGACCACGGCATAGGGAGAATCGGTAATCTGTATGCCAACCTGCTTTAAATCAGAATCCAGTGGTCCCATGCTGAACGGGATAACATAGAGGGTTCGCCCCGCCATGCAACCGGCAAATAGCTTGGTTAATTTGCCTTTCATTTCCTCGGGTTCGACCCAGTTATTGGTCGGACCAGCCTCATCTTCTTCGGGACTACAGATAAAGGTGCGCTGCTCAACCCGGGCCACATCGCCCGGATCAGATCGACAGAGATAGGAATTGGGGCGCAGAGCCGGATTCAGAGGGGTAAACACACCAGCCTCCACCAATTCACCACAGAGAAAATCATATTCTTCAGAACTGCCATCGCACCAATAAATATTCTCTGGGGTACAGGCATCTGCTATTTCTTTCACCCAAGCATCTACTTTTGCGGGTATTTTCTCTACTGCGGGATTGATTCCAACCATCTACAACGACCTCTAGTCTGAAATAAAATTCTAGAAAGCTTAGCCAATCCATCAGCGATTTACTTATTTCTAAAACAATATTTTCGAATACTTTAAGTTAATGGCAGTTTGGAGGGTATGGAGAAACCACAGGCATAACCCATTCTAAATGAGCAACAGAGCACCTAGTCGGTTAAGCCGTTGACTCAGTTAAAATGTTGTTTAGCACGTAGCCGGCACCAGCCACTGACTCCTGCTAACAGAATCGTCAATGTCGATGCTCTTCGCTCTCCCCTCGGTCAGCCGTGACCGTCTAAAGTGCGAATTTTGATTATACTCAAACGGGGTTGATCCTCAAATTGTTTACCCGCATAGCGCATATTGCAATCTTGAATATAGCCCCTCAAAAATTACGTTTCTGTGGGCCCAGTATTTTGATTCCTGGGGACTGTTCCTCTACAGACTGGGCGTGCCGCACTACCTGGGTTCCAGCAACCAAAACATGGATGATGCCAGTGGGTTTTAAATAGGGGTCGCCATAAACAGCATTGGCGGCCACCGTCTGCGGGTCAAAGATCACAATATCTGCATCTGCCCCCTGCTGGATTCGCCCTTTTTTCTTAAAAGCCGGAGAAGCCTGTTCCATCCACTGAGCCTGATAGAGGCTGAGTTTGGCCAGGGCCTCATTAAGATCAAGCACTTTACGGTCGCGCACATAATGTCCCAGCACCCGGGAAAAGGTGCCCGCCACATTAGGGTTAGTGGGCAAATTGATATCGATCGCTGGCAGAGCATCTGTGGACACCATCATACCTGGCCACTGCAAAGCGGTTTCTACCCAGTCCTCTTTGACATAATGGTGGTTAACCATGCCGCCGGGCTGTTCAGTTGCATATTTTTCCCAGGTCTCTTTGGTGAGCCATTCTCCGGTGGCAACCCACTGCACATCTTCATAGCTGATATCAAATATGCTACGCCAGTCGCGACGCCTGAAAACATCAGCAGAAATGCTGGTGCCACCAGCAGCATAGGACAATGTCTCAGTGGTTATATTGGCCCCAGCGCGATTGGCCTCATCAATCATTTGCAACCAATCACCAATGCGACCCATAGCATTGTGGGTAATATGGCAGACAAATAAAGCCGCACCAGTTTCTGTCGCCAGATCAATCACTTCAATTAAACCAGCCGGATCACCGGTATGGCCGCGGCGCACATGAATATACAGAGGCACCTCCCGGGCAGAGGCAACCTCAAACAGCATGCGCAATTCAGCATCGGACACTGCCTTGGTCATATAGTCCAGCAGAACACCAATACCCAGACCACCCTGATCCAGCCCTTGATTAAGCAGCAACCGCATCTGTTCAATTTGCGCCTCTGTAGCAGTCTGCAGCCAAGTAGCACCGTT
>CAXAJC010000130.1:0-5017 GCA_963969005.1 uncultured Cellvibrionales bacterium
ACATTGTACTGTCGTCTTGCCATTGCTGCGGCACTCTCATTCAGATCGCGGAATTCACGGTCCAACAAACGAAATGGCGCTTCATATTCAGGTACATATTGATCGGTTATCTGATCGGGGCCTGGATCAATTAGCTGTTCGGAAAAAGTTAATTCCGGAGTGTCGCTGGCCTCGGTTACAAGGCTGATCGCCGGATCCTGGACTGTTACAAGGGGAATAATGCGCGGCTCAGGTAAGTCAGTCTCCTGATGCCCTGTCTGATGTACTATGAGCCCACCTTCAGCTAGAGGCAGGCCATTTTCCTCAACTGGCATATTGGGATCTACCAGTTCTAACCAGTTGTCGGGGAATTCTGTATTGTACTCCTCGGGAGGGGTCTCTCCACCTAGATTACCCTGCTGGGTAAATAGAATAACTTCCACTTGATACCAGTTTTCCGGCGGCGTGATTTCTTCTTCTGGATTGAGGCCCTGCGCGACTGCGCTGGACCCAAGCAGTGCGCCGAGAAGTAATGTTGCGGCGGAATTAACGCCTCTGTGTAAGCCATTCATTAGCATCTGTGTCCGTCTACACTGCAGTCAGCAATTGTTGCAGTATTTTATTAACTTCTGAAAACCGTTGTTCGGCGCTGTCCATGGGCATAGTGAAACTCAGTTGGTCATTGTTTTGCAAGCGGAATATGGCGGGATTATTTTGTACCATACTGACAATGGTCATGGGCTCCACTGCGGTGTTTTCAGTAAATTGTAGACGACCGCTGTTGGGCCCGGCTTCGATTTTTTTCAGTCCCAGCTGTTCGCCAAACTGGCGCAGCTCCGCCAATTGGAAAAGGGCTTTTACTTCATCGGGCAGCAGGCCAAAGCGGTCAATCATTTCAACCTGTAGTTCATGGAGGTCTTCTTTGCTCTGGCAGTTGGACAGGCGCTTGTACAGCGTTAGCCGCATATTGACATCGGGCAGGTACTCATCTGGAATCAGGGCTGGCAGATGCATATTGACCTCAATGCCCTGATGTAGCGCAGCATCCAGTTCTGGTTTGGCGCCATTGCGGATGGCATTGACCGCACGATCGAGCATTTCAAGATAGAGGGTAAAACCAATAGCTTGAATATGGCCGCTTTGCTCTTCTCCCAGCAGTTCGCCTGCGCCGCGAATTTCCAGATCATTGGTGGCCAATGTAAATCCGGATCCCAGATGGTCGGCGGCTGATATGGCTTCCAAGCGCTTGGTCGCGTCGGCGGTGAGCTTTTTGTCCTGAGGTGTCATCAGATAGGCGTAGGCCTGATGGTGGGAACGCCCAACCCGGCCCCGCAGCTGATGCAGCTGGGCCAGCCCAAACTTGTCTGCCCGCTCGATCAAAATAGTGTTGGCACTGGGCACATCAATACCGGTTTCAATAATGGTGGTGCACACCAGAACATTAAAGCGCTGGTGATAAAAATCTGACATTACTTGTTCAAGCTGACGTTCACGCATCTGACCATGGGCGATCTGTATTCTTGCTTCAGGCACGAGTTCACTGAGTTCATCGGCGGCCCGCTGTATGCTCTTAACATCATTGTGCAGAAAGTACACTTGGCCGCCGCGGAGAATCTCTCGCAGTATGGCTTCTCTGGTAACCCGGGATTCCTGCTTGCGGACAAAGGTTTTTACCGACAGTCTCTTGGCGGGCGGGGTGGCGATAATGGACAGGTCGCGGATGCTGTGCATGGACATGTTTAATGTCCGTGGTATCGGGGTTGCTGTCATAGTGAGAATGTCTACGGCGCTGCGCAACGATTTAATTTTCTCTTTTTGGCGCACGCCAAAGCGATGCTCTTCATCAATCACCATCAGGCCCAGTTGGCTGAAATCTATTTGCGCATGAAGCAGTTTGTGGGTGCTGATTAGAATATCCACATTGCCTGCCTCGGTGGCGGCGATGATCTGCTCCTGTTCTTTATTAGTTTTAAATCTGGAAAGCTCTTCTACCCGAACTGGCCAGTTGGCAAAACGGTCACGGAAGTTTTGTAGATGTTGATGGGCAAGCAATGTGGTGGGTACCAGTACCACCACCTGCTTGCCGCTGGAGACAGCGGTGAAGGCGGCACGCATAGCAACTTCTGTCTTGCCAAAACCGACATCGCCACACACCAACCTATCCATGGGTTGGCCACTGAGCAGATCACGGCGCACAGCCTCAATAGCCTCCTGTTGATCGGCGGTGGTTTCAAAGGTGAAATCACTGCTGAACTTTTGGTAGTCCTCTTCGTTGCTGTCACAGGCAAATCCCTCACGAGCGGCTCGCCTGGAATAGATGTCGAGCAGCTCTACAGCGGTATCGCGAACCTGTTTGGCAGCTTTTTCTTTGGCTTTATCCCATTTGTCGGTACCAAGGCGATTGAGTGGTGCGGCTACCTGATCGCCACCGCCAAAGCGACTGATCAGGTGCAGGGAGGATACTGGAACATAGAGTTTGGCATCATCTGCATAGGTGAGCATCAGGAATTCCTGTATCGCTCGATCTACCTCCAATGTGATCAGGCCCTGATAGCGCCCGACGCCATGCTCTATATGTACAACAGGTGATCCTACTTTGAGTTCAGCGAGGTTCTTGAATACATAGTCCGGCGATTCCGAGGCTTTAGATCTGCGACGTCGCTGCATAACCTGCTGGCCAAAAAGCTCGCCCTCAGTAATCAGACAGATTTGCTCAGTCGGGCAGTAGACCCCCTGATCTATGGGATAAGTGGTAATGCAATAGCGATGGTCGCTGGCGATAAATTGCTGCCAGTGCTGCACGTCCGTAGGTTTGATATCTATACCTTTTAGCAGCTCGGTAAGTACTTCTCTGCGACCTGCAGATTCCGCACAAAATAATATTCTGGTGCCGGTTGCGACGCTTTCGATAAAGGCCTGCAAGCTGCTCAGGGGGTTGGCCAGCTTAGCATTGACTGCTATCTCCGGCACTGCATGGAGTTGCAGGTTGAGCTGCCCTGGACGTTCCTCGACCTGCTGATGGCTGATAATAGTTCTGGAGAGTTGTTTGATGTGCTGGAACAAAGTCTCCGCAGGGACAAATATTTCTCCTGGGGGAAGAATAGGGCGCTCTGGATCAACACCGTATTCTTCATGGCGGCTGTTGATATCCTGCCAGAAAGTTGTCGCGGCCTCCTCGATGCCCGCATGGGTAAATAGTTGGACCTCGTCGGGAAGGTAGTCAAATAAGGTTGCTGTCTGCTCAAAAAACAGCGGCAGATAATATTCAATACCCTGGGGAGCTATACCATCTTTTATGTCTTTGTAGATCGAACACTTGCCTGGGTCATGGTCAAAATGATCGTGCCAGTTATTGAGGAAACGGTTAGTGGCTTCACTGTCGGTGGGGAACTCTCTGGCGGGTAGGAGCAGCAGTTGGCTTACGGTTTCTGTGGTGCGCTGACTCTCAGGGTCAAACCGGCGCAGTGATTCGATCTCGTCGTCAAGCAGGTCAATACGGAAGGGGTTTTTCTCGCCCATGGGGTAGATATCAATAATGGATCCGCGAAAGGCAAATTCTCCATGCTCAAATACCGTGTCCACCCGGCGGTAGCCTGCACGGCCTAGCTGATCTTGCAGCTGGGTGCGATCCAGCTCTTCACCAACTTTGTAGCTAAAGCTGTGAGAGGCGACAAAGTCAGTGGGGGCGATGCGATGCATCAATGTTGATAGGGGCACCACAATAATGCCCTGACGGGCACTGGGCAGGTTGGCTAATGTCTGCAGACGTTGGGAGATAATATCCTGGTGGGGCGAGAATATATCATAGGGCAATGTTTCCCAGTCCGGGAAGCTGTAGATCGGCAGTTGCTGTTGGGCAGTAAAAAACTGCAGGGCTCTGGTCTGCTCCGCTGCTTGACGGGCAGTTTCAGTTACCAACATGGTTAAACCGGTATATTTTAATGCGGCTTCTGCCACCGCTAGTGCACGACCTGCAGCGCGCAGCTCACCCCAATATTGTTTGTCGCCGGGCTTGGACGCGGGCTGCTGCTGAATAATATTCATAAATAATAGGTTTTTAGTCGTTGGCTTGTGAAGTTGCGGATGCAGTATTCTGTTCAAGTGGCGCCTATTCTACTTATCTCGGGGTATTGATTGTAGAAATATTGTTTATCATAGTGATTATGTACGTAATCATTGTCTGAATAGCTTGGCTGCCGGATAATGATTTCTTTCAGTACCGCACTAAAAGGACCTGTCGTATGACTGAACAAAAACGGCCATTACCAGATGATTTTTTCAAGGATTGGAAACAGCGAGAAGCGTTAGCCGAAGGCATGATCCCTGTTATTGGCAAGCTGTATCGCGAGCATAATGTTAGTACTTATATGTACGGCAACAATATGGTCAACAAGTCAGTTACTGACCTGATGAAAGCTCACCGTTTTGTGCGTCAGGTGGAGATGAACGAGCTCTCCGAGTTTGAGACTGCGCCAATGCTGAATGCTATTGCCAAGCTCCAGCTGGGCCCGGCCCATTTGGATCTGGGCAAGATGGTGGTTAAATTTCAGCAGGGCGGCAATGGCCGCTCAGTAGAGGAATTTCTCAACAGTGAGTTGGCGAATATTATTGGCTCTGACACCAAGCCATTGCCACAGCCCCAGGATGTGGTGCTGTATGGCTTTGGCCGAATTGGCCGTTTAGTCGCTAGAATTTTGATTGATAAAGCGGGCGGCGGTGATGTGCTGCGACTGCGCGCTATCGTTATTCGCAAAGGCAAGTTGGACAATGATCTGGAGAAGCGCGCGGCACTGCTGCGGCGAGACTCGGTGCATGGTTCCTTTAAAGGAACTATCCGCGTGCTGAGTGAAAGTAATACTCTGGTGGTCAATGGCAACCCTATCAAGGTGATCTACGCCAATAGCCCAGAAGAAATTGATTACACTGAATACGGTATTGATAATGCGCTGATTGTTGATAACACTGGTGTGTGGAAAGACAACGCCGGTCTCGGTGGTCATCTGCGTCCGGGGGCATCCAAGGTGCTGCTGACGGCGCC
>CAXAJC010000131.1:0-4997 GCA_963969005.1 uncultured Cellvibrionales bacterium
GGCCCACCACTGGGGGCATCTACCAGGCTGTTGCTGTAATTCTCCACAATGGACTTAACATTGAGCTTGAGACTAAAGCCGCCATCATTGTCCCGCTGCAGATTCTTTAGAATAAAACCCCTAGTGACCTTATCGGCAATCAACTCAGAGATTGCCTGATCCGCATCCCGACGACTGGCAATAGCCTGACTGTCGAGAATGGACAGCGCCTCAACCACATTATTATTGCTCTGGGGATAATTGACCGGAGCAATATCCGCCACCAGCAGGCTGCTAACCCGGTCTAGATGGTGCAGGGCCACATGCATGCCCAGCTTGCCACCGAGAGAATGACCCACCAGATGGGCCTGAGCCAACTCCAAATCATCCATCAGCTCAACAATATCGTCCGCCATCAATGGAATACTCATCGCATCTTCATGGGGGGAGTCCCCATGGTTGCGCAAATCCACTGAAATCACCCGATACTGGCCAATCAAATCCCGAGCCAGATTGCCTAGATTACTCAAAGAGCCAAACATACCATGCATCAAAATAACCGCGGGCCCCTGGCCCTGCTCAATATAATTTAACCTCATGGTAGGTGACTACTCCTTAGCTTGACTGCTGAGCCGCGCGATTGCGGTATTTGTCTTTGTTTTTGCGTCCGGCCTCATACAACTTGGAACGCAAACCGCGACGCAATGAGGGGAACAGGTAGCTCAAAGTGGTTAACTTGCCGCTTATGGCCGGCAGGCTTATCTCGACTTGTTTGCCCTGGGCAATCTCGACCACCGCATCAGCCACCTGAGCAGCAGAGCTCATAGGCTGGGAGAAGACAATATCTTCTACCTGATCAATTTCATCCATAATAAAACCCGTATCAACAGGCCCTGGCGACACCACACCCACATTAATATTGGCGTCTTTTAATTCATCAGCCAGGCCATAGGCAAAGGCCCGCAGACCGGCCTTGGTTCCCGAATAGGTCACAGCACCCTGCAGCGGCGCTCGGCCTGCCAGAGAGCCAATCATAACAATAGCGCCGGAGCCAGCTTTACGCAAAAATGGAATAGCGGCACAGGACAGCACCATAGGGGCGCGCAGATTAATATCCACCATAGCGGCCACATCTGCCGGATCAACTTTCTCTAAATCTCCCCGGGCATGCATGCCTGCATTATTGATCAGCACATGTACCTGACCAAATTTAGCCTCGGCTTTTTTTAATAACTTAAGGCAATGCTCTGTATCGGCCACATCCATCACCTGGGTCAAAACTTCACATTGCTCGCGCAACTCTTTAGCAATCTTATTAAGCCCAGCGCGCCCACGGGCAACCAATACTAGCTTGGCATTCTGAGCTGCAAATGCCCTTGCACAGGCAGCGCCAACGCCTGCAGAGGCCCCTGTGATAACCACAGTCTTACCGGAAAAATTTTCAGTCATAGTTCTACCTTTTATTATTTTTTATTCGACAATAAATTGCTCAGGGCCTGTTGCAGCAGAGGATACTGGAAGTTAAATCCGCTGTCTTGCACTTTGCGTGGAATTACCTGCTGACCCTGCAGTAGCAGCTCTTCACCCATCTGGCCAAAGAGTATTTTAACCATCAGTGCAGGCATGGGCAGCAAAGCCGGTCTATGCAATACCCCACCCAGGGTTGTGGAAAACTCAGCATTAGTCACTGGATTGGGCGCCGTGGCATTGACTGGACCAGAAATATCCTCACGGTTTAGGCTGTACATAATCAGACCGACCATATCCTCAATATGGATCCAGGGCATCCATTGTTGGCCATCACCAATGGGGCCACCAAGCCCCAATTTAAAGGGCGGCAGCATTTTCTCCAGCGCACCCCCGTGCCCCAGCACTATGCCAGTGCGCAGATAAACCAGCCTCGCCCCCAGCGCCTCAAATGCAGCAGCACTCTGTTCCCAACTGCTACACAGCTGATGGGAAAAGTTATCCACCACCGGAGAGGATTCATCCACTGGCTTGTTATCGCCATTGCTATCACCAGTGCCGCCACCATAGAAACCAATCGCAGAACCGCTTATCACCACTTCGGGGCGCTGGGCTCGGTTGGTAAAAAATCTGTATAGCTGTTCTGTGGTACCAATGCGACTGGTATGGAACATCTGTTTGCGCGCGGCTGTCCAGCGTCCTTTTGCCAGCGGCTCTCCAGCAAGATTAATCAGCCCATTGATCACCAGTTCAGGTTCCAGCTGATCCAGACTTTCTATCAGCCGCACTTTATCCCGGATATTATCTGACAGCTGCCGTGCCCCAGCCTGGCTATTGCGGGTCAAGACAATAACCTGCCAGTTCTCAGCGACAAGTCGCTGACACAGATGGCGGCCAATAAAGCCAGTGCCGCCGGTCATTAAAATTGTTGCCATAAACTCAGTCTCCAAGATGATTGGTTACGCACCAAAGCTCCATACTAGTCAAAATATTTATTTTGCTCCACGGAATATGAGTTGGTAGTATAGTGTTCTTCTGAAGTGACAACCTTATCCAATTAATCACAACCCACTGGACATTCATTATGAGTCTTGCTGACAAAGTATTGGCGGTAAATAACGATCTTCCCATACGCACAGATAACCAAGTTCACAGCGGCAAAGTGCGCTCTGTCTACTGGCTGACTGAAACCGACAGCCGCCGCTTAATTACTGAAAATAACTATGATGTTGCCGCTGATGCACCACTGGCAATTATGGTTATCAGTGACCGAATCTCGGCCTTTGAATGTATCTGGCACGGCGAAGGTGGTATGAATGGTATTCCTGGCAAAGGTGCTGCGCTGAACGCCATCTCTAACCAGTGGTTTAAACTGTTTCGCGAAAAGGGGCTGGCCGACAGCCATATTCTCGATGTGCCCCACCCTCTGGTATGGATTGTGCAAAAAGCCCGCCCGGTGATGATTGAAGCCATCTGTCGTCAATATATTACCGGCTCTATGTGGCGCTCTTACGCCAAAGGGGAGCGGGACTTCTGCGGCATCCAGATCGCCGAAGGTCTGGAGCGAGACCAAAAGCTGCCAGAACTGCTGATCACACCTTCGACAAAAGGTATTCTCACCGGTATTCCTGGTGTGCCAGAAGTGGATGATGTCAATGTGTCCCGGGCTGATATTGAGAACAACTACCAAAGCTTCCAGTTTAACTCTGTTGACGATATTGATGTCTATGAGAAACTACTGGGCGAAGGCTTTGATGTGATCAGCGATGAACTGGCCAAACTGGACCAGATTTTTGTCGATACCAAATTTGAGTTTGGCTATGTCACCGATGCCGGTGGCAATGAAAAACTGATCTATATGGATGAAGTTGGCACACCAGACTCCTCTCGTATCTGGGATGGCCCCAACTACAGAGAAGGCAAAGTGGTAGAAAACTCCAAAGAAGGATTCCGCCAGCTGCTGCTCAACCATTTTCCTGACCCGGATATTCTGCTCGATAAAAACCGCATGGACGAACGCAGGGCTCTGGCCACAGACAATGCACTGCCAGAATCAGTCATGATGGCGGTCTCTGAGACCTATGTCAGCATGGCAGAGAAAATTACCGGACAGCCTCTGGTCATTTCCGATAACCCCAAAGCTGAGATTATTCAAATTCTGAAAGACCAGTATGGTCTTGTAGACTAGCATTCAATAATATTGACTGGCACCTCAAGGACGTGGGTTGCCAGTCCACCCCGAGCGGTTTCTTTGTAGCGCTTGTGCATATCCTCACCGGTTTTGCGCATGGTGCGAATCACCTTGTCCAGAGATACAAAGTGAGACCCGTCTCCCCGCAGCGCCATGCGTGCAGCATGAATCGCTTTTACCGATGCCATGGCATTTCTCTCAATACAGGGTACCTGCACCAGACCGCCAACCGGATCGCAGGTTAGACCCAGGTTGTGCTCCATACCAATTTCAGCCGCGTTTTCCACCTGGGCCGGTGTACCGCCTAACACTTCAGCCAATGCGCCAGCTGCCATTGAACAGGCTGAACCAACCTCTCCCTGACAACCCACCTCGGCGCCGCTGATAGAGGCATTCTTTTTATACAGAATACCAATGGCGGCGGCAGTTAATAAAAACCGTACCGCCATCTCATCAGAGGCACCGGGCACAAAGCGCATATAATAGTGCAACACCGCTGGGATAATTCCGGCAGCACCATTAGTCGGTGCCGTTACCACCCTGCCTCCGGCAGCATTTTCCTCATTTACCGCAAGGGCATAGAGAGTCACCCAATCTAAAACGGACAGGGGATCAGAGAGTGCCGCTTCAGGTCTTCTCAACAGTTGCTGATGCAGTTCCCGAGCGCGCCTGGGCACATTGAGGCCACCGGGCAATACGCCACCATTGTTAATACCATTACTGACGCAGGACTGCATTACTGACCACAAATGCAGCAGCCCTTGCCGAGTCTCCTGCTCTGACCGCCAGGTCTTTTCATTTTCCAGCATCAGTTCGGAAATACTCAGGCTGTGTCGCTCACAGAGTTCAAGTAATTCCCCTGCCGAATCAAAGGCAAAGGGCATCTGATGATCGTCCTCAACAATATAAGAGTTTTCAGTGGCAGAATTGTCAACTACAAAACCACCGCCCACAGAAAAATAGGTACACTTGCTTAACAGCTCACCTGTATTATCAAAGGCGCTAAAAATCATGCCATTGGGATGGAATGGCAATGCTTTGCGCCGGTGCAGGGTAAAGTCGGCGTCATGGTTATAATCAATGGTATGTTCAGCCCCAAGACAGAGGCGGCCATTGTCACGAATTGCCGCCACGCGACCGGCAATCGTCGGCACATCAACCAGATCGGGGAGTTCTCCTTCAAGACCCAGCAGCACCGCTTTGGGGGTACCATGGCCTTTGCCTGTAGCACCCAAAGACCCATACATCTCAGCGCTGACTCTGGTCACCTGAGATAGTAGCCCCCCGGACTTTAAACTCTCCACAAACTGATAGCCTGCTAACATAGGACCCACAGTATGTGAGCTGGACGGCCCTATAC
>CAXAJC010000132.1:0-4900 GCA_963969005.1 uncultured Cellvibrionales bacterium
TTACAGATGTCTTGATTACTGCCATTGTGAACAAGTTCGCCACTGCCGCGGCCAGAGTGATTCAACATCTGGGAGAGATCATTACAGGTGACACCCAGCAAAATATCTCCAACGGTTTGGTGCGCGAAGAGCTGCAGGAGCTTGAGCAATGGTTGCGGGCTGAAGGCAAAAATATTATTGATAGCCATTACAGCTGGGCTGAATTAGTGCAGTACGCCGAGTGCAACTGGCATATTGAAACTCAGGAAGTGATCAATAGCATGTTGATTGAACTCTACCCGGAATTGGTCGATGAGCTGGAAGAGATGATGGCCGTTGAAGAGGACCAGCATCTGGTGCCACAGATGTCGCTGGATGATCTAAAGGCCCTTATCGAAGATAAATATGATTGGGCGCTGGCTATCGATTTTTCCCGGACTGAATCCCAGGGTTCATTCTGGTATCGCTCGGAAGAAAAGATGGAGCCGCGACTGGGGCAGACCTATGTTGATATGGGTATGGAAAAGCAAATGCCACTGGCAATCGGACGTATGGTGCGTGAGTGCTATGACGAAATTTGTATTTATATGACAGAGTTTCCACAGCAGGATGTTGCCCATTTTATTCTCCAGCAACCCAATTTCAGTTGTGCTATTTGCCGTATTCAAACCATGGCTCGCAGTCAATATGGTGATATTCGCGAGAACCTGGTGCACAGTGATGTACTGCCTATTCACCTGCTGCGCTGCAAGCTATCGTTCTTTGGTGTCAGCAAGTTTGATCCTCGCTCGCGCCTGTGGGTTCGCAATACTATGTTTCAGGGCGCGCCGCTGATCAGTGATTTCGGCAAGCCTTTCTTTGATGACTGGCAGTTCCCCATTAAACCTGTGCTATCCAGTACCTCAGACCCTAGCGCCGGCTAATATCATGAGAGTTTCACGTAATGAATTGACGGCTTCTCTTAAGAAGGCGTTTGAAGGCTTGGGCTTTTCTGTGGGTGACTATCAGGATGCCGCAGCTATGGTAATCTGGTCGGAGATCCATGGTTTAAAGGGTTTGCAGCAACTTCAGGATGCATTGCCTTCCCTCTATACCTGTCTGTGCCTGCACGCAAAATTGATTAGTAACGACGACAACTATGCGTTGCTCGATGGTCAGAGTAGCTCTATATTACTTTGCGGCAGCCAGACTGTGAGACTGGCCTGCGCGCTGGCCCGCCAGCATGGTAGCGCTCAGGTGCAGCTGGATAACTGTCACAACCGCAGGTTTATCGCCCAGCGTCTGGTCAGTGCCGCGCAGTCAGATTCTGCACTGGTGGCTTATTGGGTTGAGGGAGATAGCGCTTTTAAATTTAGTATAGAGTCTGGTGCAAAACAGCCGATCTATTTTGAATATGCCTCAACAGCTCTAAGTGCCGATCAGTCTCTCATGATTTTTGTCGGCAATGATTTATCCTCTGTCGAAGCAAAGTTTTCTGCCGTCATAAACCCTGGCCCGCCAATCGAAACTACTTCATCCGACACCATGATTAATAGCTATAAAGGTATGCTAGAGCAGGGCATCGAGATTGACGACAACCTGTGGCATGAGCTGGATAATCTGGTCGCCCGAGTCTTAGTGGAATCCACCGAAAGCTCCAGAGCAGGAGCAGGAGACTAACCTAATTTCCAAGTGCGGTCTTTCTGGGAAGTGACTTGAGGCTCTATGGGCCGTTGCCAGCAGGGACGCCAGCATCGAGTTTACAGGGACGAGGTACAAGGATGTAAAAGGATGTGCGACTGTCTCGGCAGGCAGGATGCCGATAGAGACCGTATTCATGGCGTGCTCAGAAAGCCTCTACTCACGTCCTAGAAACACTTCGGCGTAAAGAGTCATCATCGCTTTATTTTAGCCTGCGACTTCGGCTTGATTAATGAGCCATTGCCGAAATTGCTCGACATGAGGTCGCACGGGTTTATTGGATGGAGTCGCCAAAAAGAATGATTCAGAAGTCCCGGTAGTCTGTGAAAAAGGCGTGATCAGACGACCATTATCCAGCATAGGACCAATAAGGGATGTCCGACTCAAAGCAACACCATGCCCCTGAGCTGCCATCTCCATTGCTGTCACCAATGAATCAAAATGGATCCCCTGAGAAGCATCAATACTGTGATAACCGAGCTGGTTGAGCCAATAGCCCCAGCCTTCCTCATAACCAATCACATGGAGCAAACTGTAATTATCAAGATCCTCTGGATCTACCGGGGGCAACTGACCATTCAACAGTACAGGGCTACACACCGGAATAAGCTCATCCCAGGTTAAACGATCACTGGTAAAGCCCGCCCAGACTCCCTTGCCATAGCGTATTTCAATATCCGCCTCTTTATCCTGGCCAGCGACCCAGATATTGCTAGTAAATCGAAGGTCAATATCCGGATGCTGGGCGCGAAAATTCGCTAGCCTTGGTGCCAGCCAGGTATTAAAAAATACTAGATTAACCCGCACCGTTAGGGTGTGACTGCGCTCTTTACCAAATACTTCATCTGTGACCAGAGCCAGTTTCTCAATTGACTCGCGCACGCCGGGGATATAGGCGCGGCCAGCATCGGTAAGCTCTAACCCTCTGGGCAGGCGAATAAATAGCGCGCAACCCAGCGTGGTTTCCAGACCTTTAATTTGCTGGCTGACCGCAGCCTGAGTCATATGCAATTCCACTGCCGCCTGAGTAAAGTTCAGGTGGCGGGCGGAGGCTTCAAAAGAACGCAGCCAGTTTAGAGGTGGTAGTCTTTTTTTCATGGTTATCTTGTCGGGATCCAATAATTATTCTGGGTTATCAATCAGCTGGCCAAGGCTTTTTGCGGCATTTTGTAGTGTCGGTGCATAGCTGATCAGCTCTTCCAGACTTTTGCGCATCACCGGTGCATGGGTAAACAGACAGGCACAGAGTTTGCCGCTGATATCGGTTACCGGGACCGCGCAGGCTACCATACCATCGACGAACTCCTCATTGTCTGTGCCCAGGCGACTTGTTTTTATACGCTGTAACTCGGTTTCCAACATATCTGTGTCGACAATGGTATTGCGGGTGTACTGCATCAGGGGAAGTCGGCCAATAATGCCTTGGCGTCGCTCTTTGGGCAGAGAGCTAAGATAGAGTTTGCCGCTGGCAGTACACCAGCTTGGCGTATGACTGCCCACCTGGAGATGAATCTGCAGGGGCCAGTCAGACTGCACGCGATCGTAATAAACCATCTCGGTGCCATTGGGCACAGCAATACCGCAGGTCTCACCAATCTCCTCCGTCAGCTGCTGCAAAATGGCTTGGCGCAATGCACTAAAGCGCTCTGTATGCAGCACACCCCAGGCAATGCTGTGCATCTTAGCGCTGGGAATAATCAGTCCGCGCATACTGGTCTGCACAAAGCCATCGTTCTCCAGTTGATTTAGCAGGCGATGAATACTGGGCTTGGGAATATCCAGCTGGCAGGCCAGGTCAGCTGGCGACAATGGTCGCTCAGCTTTGGCAACTGCCTCGATAATCTGCATCACCCGGCTGACCGCCGAGCCTTTTTCCCTGATTGTCATGATTTTAATTTAGTTCATGGTTGGCATAGAGAACTGGGCACCTTCACGAACACCAGCTGAAGGCCAGCGCTGAGTGATGGTTTTGCGCTTGGTATAAAAGCGCACAGCATCTGGGCCGTAGGCATGCAGGTCGCCAAACAATGAACGCTTCCAGCCGCCAAAGCTATGGTAGGCCACGGGCACAGGCAGAGGAATATTAATGCCCACCATGCCCACCTGAATATGGTCAGAGAAATAACGTGCCGCTTCACCGTCTCTGGTAAAGATACAGGTGCCATTGCCATATTCATGATTATCAATCAGATCCATGGCCGCCTGCATGGTATCCACACGAACCACCTGCAAAACCGGGCCAAAGATTTCGGCATTGTAGCTATCCATCTTTGGCGTCACGCGGTCGATCAATGTGCCGCCCACATAGAAACCATTCTCATAGCCATCAACCCTGGGGTTGCGGCCATCGACCACAATCTCGGCACCCTGTTGTTCGGCGCTGTCGATATAGCCAAATACCTTTTGCTGATGTTGCTGGGTAATCACCGGGCCAAAGTCATTATCGGCATCATGGCAGGGGCCAATCTTTAAGCTTTTCATGGCTTCCTGCATTTTGCTCACCAGTGCATCTGCCGCGGCATCGCCAACAGCTACTGCGACTGACAGGGCCATACAGCGCTCGCCAGAGGAACCAAAGGCAGCACCTAAAAGCTGAGCCACTGCGTTATCCATATCCGCATCCGGCATCACAATAGCGTGGTTCTTGGCACCACCCAGGGCCTGACAGCGCTTGCCATTGGCACTGGCGGTGCTGTAGATATATTCCGCAATAGGCGTGGAACCTACAAAGCTTACAGCTTTAATGCGCTCATCATGGAGCAATGTATCAACTGCTTCCTTATCGCCATTGACCACATTCATCACACCATCTGGCAGACCGGCCTGTTTAAGCAACTCGGCAATAAACAGCGTAGAGGTAGGGTCGCGCTCCGAGGGCTTAAGAATAAAACAGTTACCGCAGACGATGGCCATTGGGTACATCCACAGAGGTACCATAGCCGGGAAATTAAATGGCGTAATACCAGCCACTACCCCCAGAGGTTGGAATTCGCTCCAGGAATCAATATTGGGTGCCACATTTTTGCTGTGCTCGCCCTTTAGCAATTCCGGTGCGCAGCAGGCATATTCCACGTTCTCAATACCGCGCTGCAATTCACCGGCGGCATCATGGCTGATCTTGCCATGCTCTTCGCCGATTAATGCGCAGATTTTATCCGCGTTCTGCTCCAGCAGGTCCTTAAATTTAAACATTACCCGGGCGCGTTTGATGGCCGGGGTATTGCGCCATTCGGGGTAAGCT
>CAXAJC010000133.1:0-4817 GCA_963969005.1 uncultured Cellvibrionales bacterium
GGGTACCGAGCCAGTAGGCGAATATATGCGAGGGTTTGTACTGGGGGTTGTCCCTCACTAGTTTGAGCACCCGCATAAATAACTCAATATCTTTGTCCTCACTGTTCTCCAGAAGATCGGTACTTTCCGCATGTTCCGCCAGCCCTGGATGATTTAACAGCAGTGCGGTGAGGAATTTTACTGGTGACAGGCGGATTTTACTCACTGGCTCGGCGTTTAGATCAGGGAAAGGCTCATATTCCATACCGGGATGGAAACTTTCCGCCGATCGGGAGTCGCGATTGCCGTAATTCGGTGCACTCACCTGTCCTGCACTGTTGGCTGAGATCTTTGCCGGTTCTGCTGCAGCTCTCTGCTCAGGAGGTTTGTGACTAGCGACATAGTCACGCAGATTGTCGGCACTGATGCCGGTGCGGCGTGAGAGTTCTTCCAGCATCAGCTGGCGAAATACCCCCTGGGGAATGCGATTGATCTGCGGGGCACACACTTTACTGAGTCGCGCTTTGCCATCTGCTGTACTGCAATCTATGCCGTCGCTGAGTTGCTCAAAGAAAAACTCCGACAGGGGCAGAGCATCGTCCACCAGCTTCTGGAAATCGGCGGTGCCCATTTTGCGCACCATGCTGTCCGGGTCTTCACCATCGGGCAGAAACAGGAATTTGGCGGAGACGCCGTCGCGCATTTCCGGCAGTGCGATTTCCAGCGAGCGGGCTGCTGCGCGGACACCTGCTTTATCGCCATCAAAACAAAAAACCAGTTCTGAGGTGTAGCGAAAGAGCTTTTGCAGATGATTTTCGGTTAATGCTGTGCCCAATGTGGCCACGGCGTTATGAATACCGTATTGAGCTAGCGCAATCACATCCATATAGCCTTCGACCATGATCAGGCAGGGGATTTCTTTTAATGCCTGGCGAGCTTCATAAAGGCCATACAGTTCACGACCCTTTTGGAATACGGGCGTTTCCGGGCTGTTGAGATATTTTGGGGTGCTGTCGTCCAGTACTCGACCCCCGAAGCCGATAGTGCGCCCGCGCTGGTCGCGAATGGGAAACATAATGCGGTGGCGGAAGCGGTCGTATTGCTTTTTCTCCTCCGGCTTGACGATTAGCATGCCGGACTCTTCCAGCAATTTTACTTTTTCAGGCTCTGTGCCTGTGTGATTAAGCAGATTATCCCAGCCTGGAGGGGCGTAACCTACGCCAAATTTCGCGGCTATCTGCCCGCTGAGTCCACGCCCTTTCAGGTAGTTCACTGCTGTAGCAGCAGCCTGATGAGAGCGTAGTTGCTGACGAAAAAATTGATCAGACTCGGTGAGTATGGAGTAGAGACTGTCTTTCTGTTTGCTGATGGCTCGATCTGGCGCTGCTTCTCTGGGGATTTCCAGCCCGACATTTTTGGCCAGTATTTCTACGGCGGGCAAAAAGTCTATCCGATCGAATTCCATTACAAAGCTCAGTGCGTTGCCGCCAGCGCCGCAACCAAAGCAATAGTAGAACTGCTTGTCCTGGGCGACGGTAAAGGAGGGACTTTTCTCTTCGTGAAATGGGCAGCAGGCTTTGTAATTTTTGCCTGCTTTTTTAAGCTGCACGCGGCTGTTGACCACATCGACTATATCGACGCGGTCGAGCAGATCATCAATAAATGTCTGGGGAATTAATCCGGGCATTGGCGCTATGAGCTATTATATTTGATGCAACAGTGTAACGCCTTCCCGCGGGAAAATTAAACAGAGTTTTGCAATCAGAGCGCTTTAGGCTGTGAGGGCGGCCTTCACCAGCCCACTTACGGCACCGGCATCGGCACGGCCTTGAATCTGGGGCTTGATAATGCCCATCACCTTGCCCATATCAGCCATTGAGCTGGCGCCTGTCTGTTCGATGGCGGCCTGAACCATGGCGGCGATCTCTTTATCGCTGAGGGCGGCGGGTAGAAAATCCTGAATCACGGCAATTTCGGCGATTTCTACATCGGCTAGTTCTTGGCGTCCTGCAGCTTCATACTGATTGATGGAGTCGCGGCGCTGTTTAACCATTTTATCCAGCACGGCCAGCACTCGGGCATCGTCAATTTCAATGCGCTCGTCCACTTCAATGCGTTTAAATTCTGCCTGCATCAGACGGATGGCACCCAGACGGGCTTTGTCTTTGGCGCGCATGGCGTCTTTCATGGCGTCGTTAATCTGTTTTTTCATTGACATGGCAGTGGCTCGGCTCCATTGCTGGGTTGGTTTTATGAATTCCAGAAACACAAAAAGCGCCGACAGGGCGCTCTTTGAAATAACTCTTTAAACAAACAACTCTAGGGTCAGAGCTGGATTTAGTAGAGTCGAGTAAACTTGCGTGATTCGCGAGATACTTTTTTCTGGTTGCGCTTTACAGCGGCAGCAGCTTTGCGCTTGCGTTCCCAAGTGGGCTTCTCGTAGAACTCACAGCTGCGAACTTTGGCCAGAATACCGGCTTTTTCGCATGAACGTTTAAAGCGACGTAGTGCTACGTCAAAGGGCTCGTTTTCTTTGATTCGAACGCTTGGCATAAATGCATAATCCTGTAGTGAAAAACAATTGCCGATACAGACTGTCTGTAGTCGACTCTTCAAGGGCGCGTAGTCTATACACTTAGGCCTGTTGATGCAAAGTTTTTTATAGGCTTTTTAGCGGCCCTCAATATCCCGTAAAGTACAGGTTCACAGCGGGCGCCAGAGGGTTTAAAGTTGCACCCCTAATGGTTATTTAAGGCCCGTGACAAATGCTTGTATTGGGTATCGAAACATCCTGCGATGAAACCGGATTGGCTGTCTATGACAGTGAGCGCGGTTTGCTCGCTCATACGCTTTATTCTCAGGTTAAACTCCATGCAGAATACGGCGGTGTGGTACCTGAGCTGGCATCCAGAGATCACGTTCGCAAAATTATCCCGCTGCTTAATCTAGTGTTGGCGGAGGCTGGCATTAGCAAAGCTGATTTGCAGGGCATTGCCTACACCTCAGGGCCTGGTCTGATGGGGGCGCTGATGGTTGGCGGGGCTATGGCTACTGCCCTTGGCTACGCCTTGGATATTCCGGTGCTTGGGGTACATCATATGGAAGGCCATTTATTGGCGCCGATGCTGGAGGAGAGCCCTCCGCAGTTCCCCTTTGTCGCGCTGCTGGTTTCCGGCGGTCATACTCAACTGGTCTCGGTTAAAGCTATTGGTGAGTATGAGGTACTGGGTGAGTCTCTGGATGATGCTGCGGGCGAAGCCTTTGACAAGACCGCGAAAATGCTCGATCTGGATTATCCAGGTGGTCCTGTGCTGGCTGCTATGGCAGATCGTGGCCAGGTTGACCGCTTTGATTTTCCTCGCCCGATGACCGATCGACCTGGACTCGAATTTAGTTTTTCAGGGCTCAAGACCTTTACCCGCAATTTGATTGAAAAACACCGGGGCGAGGATCTATTGCCCAATGATAAAGATGCTGCGGATATCTGTGCTGGCTTCCAGGAAGCAGTGGTGGATACTCTGGTGATTAAATGTCGTCGTGCTTTGAAACAAACTGGCATGAAAACACTGGTAATCGCTGGCGGCGTATCGGCCAACAGCAGGTTGCGCCACAAACTTGAGGTCGCGCTGGCGAAAGAGGGTGCCGAGGTTTTCTATGCACGTCACGAATTTTGCACTGATAATGGCGCCATGATCGCCTACGCGGGCTGTCAGCGTTTGGTAGCTGGTCAGAGCAACGAACTGGCCATTGCGGCCACGCCACGCTGGCCTCTGGATCAGTTACAAAATATACAGTCCCGCTAATTAAGGAATAGAAATGGATATTGTTTATATAAGAGATCTGCGCATTGAGACCATCATTGGTATCTATGACTGGGAACGCGAGGTTAAACAGACCATCAGCCTGGATCTGGAGATGGCCCATGATATCCGCAAGGCGGCGGAGACCGATGATATTGAGCATGCACTTAACTATAAGTCCATTGCCAAACGCCTGATTGCCTTTATTGAGGCCAGTGAGTTTTTGCTGGTGGAGCGTATGGCTGAAGAAATTGCTCGTATTGTCCGTGAAGAGTTCTCTGTTCCCTGGTTAAAGCTGCGCGTCAGTAAGCCAGGTGCACTA
Source organism: uncultured Cellvibrionales bacterium (assembly GCA_963969005.1). Lineage (GTDB taxonomy): Bacteria > Pseudomonadota > Gammaproteobacteria > Pseudomonadales > Porticoccaceae > HTCC2207. The sequence goes on from CAXAJC010000133.1 coordinate 4,102, forward strand.
AGATATTCTCAGGACGTGGGTATTATTATCGAGCGAGGCGAGCGAACCTGATGGCATTATTGTTTCTGAGTTTAGGCAGCAATATTCAGCGGCACTTGCATATAGGTGCAGCGCTGGACAGCTTGGCTGAGAACTTTGGTGAACTGATTATCTCCTCGGTGTACGAGAGCGAGTCTGTGGGGTTTGAAGGGGATAGCTTTTACAATTTGGTGGTGGGCATCCACACCGAAGCGACAATTAGTTCCGTCTCAAGGCTGCTCAAGCAGATAGAGGATCAAAATGGCCGTGATCGCAGCGCGCCGCGATTTGGGCCGCGCAGTCTGGATATAGATATTCTTACGGTGGATAACGTAGCTGGCGAGATCGAAGGGGTTAAGCTGCCCCGGGATGAGGTGCTTAAAAACGCCTTTGTACTGCAGCCTCTGGCTGAAGTTGCTGGTGAAAATATCCATCCGGTGACTGGCAAGGCTTACAGTCAGCATTGGCAGGACTATGACAGAGACAAGCAGAAACTATGGCCTGTGGCTTTTGCCTGGCGCGGCATCAATTTGCCGGCGACTGTCTAAAGGCTGTTGGAACTGCCGCCATCTACGGCAATCGTCTGGCCTGTCATATAGGTCGCATCTACCGCTAAAAAGAATGCTGTTCTGGCAATATCGGACTCGGTACCTAGTCTGCCCATGGGTACTTTGCTCAACACAGAACTCTGTTTATCC
>CAXAJC010000134.1:0-4807 GCA_963969005.1 uncultured Cellvibrionales bacterium
ATGTTGCAGTTGCCACAGGACTATGAGTTTGAGCGCAATGCTCAGGGGCTTGTGATTGGTTTAAAGGTTGCCGATAAGTTGCAGATCAGCGCATCGCAGTTTGTATTGACTAGTGGTGAAGGCAATCAGTCCCTGTTGGCGAAGCTGTCAATGGATAAGCCCAAAATGCAGCGCCGTCCATTGCATATGATTTTAGCCAAGGGTAAAAACCTTCCGTCAATCTATGCCCATTGTATTGGCGCCAGTGCCAAACCATTGGCGACTATTACGACCCATTATCATTCTGATGGCGATCCAGTCTGGTATATAGGTGGCAAACTGGCGGAGGATTGCGTGGATACTGGAGCTGATGATCTGATTGCAGAGGCTCAAACAACATTGGCTAAATTGTTGCCATGGGTGGATCTGAATAATGTTAGCTGGGCGACCCATAAAATTAATCGAGCGGAACCTGCTCAGTCCAATCTGCTGCGCCCGGATACGGCTTATGTTTACTCAGTGGGTAATGTTCATATTGCCTGGCCAACCAAACTGGCGTTGGCACCAGATCTGGTCGATCGGTTTGAAATAAAGTTGACGGAGCAGAATATTCAGCCAGATGCAGGTTTGAATCATAAGCAAATAGACCAGGCTATGCCGGCAGAATTTACTACCACTCAGGCGGAAAATCTTTGGGAGAGGTCATTCCATGGAGTTTGCTAAGCTGGGCAGTACCGGGTTAGAGGTTAGCGTGTTGGGGTTGGGTACCGTCAAGTTTGGGCGCAGCCTGGGCGTTAAATATCCCAATCCCTTTGCTATTCCCGATGATCGACAGCTGTTACATATTCTTGATTGCGCGGCAGATATTGGTATTAATCTACTGGATACTGCGCCGGCCTACGGCGCCAGTGAAGAGCGTTTGGGCCAGTTGTTAAAGAAAGCGTCCGGCCAGTGGCTGGTCTCTACCAAAGTGGGTGAGATCTTTGACTCCAATACTGGGCTATCCAGTTATAACTTTAGTCCAGAGTTTATACGAGCCTCTGTTGAGACAAGCCTGCAACTGCTGGGTCTTGAGCAGCTGGATATAGTACTGCTGCATTCGAATGGTGATGATGAAGACATTATTCTCAAGCACGGTGGCCTTGACTCGCTGGCGGAGCTTAAAAAAGAGGGGCTGATAAGGGCAATAGGTATGTCAACCAAAACGGTTGCTGGAGGTATTCTGGCAGCATCCCGGTCCGATGTGGTGATGGTGACTCATAACCTTGATTACAGGGATGAAGTTGCTGTGATTGATTATGCTGGGGACCGGGGAGTCGGGGTCTTTATCAAGAAGGCGCTATCCAGTGGCAATGCACTGACGGGAGATAATCTGGCTGAGGGGGATATTGTCCAGCAAAGCTTTGATTGTATTTATCAGCATAAAGGTGTCAGCAGTATTATTCTGGGATCAATAAGCCCGGCTCATATAATTGATAATGCCAAAAGGGCCATAGCCAGTTACTGCAATAATCGCTATTAATTAGTTTTTAGATTTAGTAATAATCTCAGTGGTTGAACAGTCTGACACCATAGACATAACACGTACTTCACCGCCATAACCCTCGACAATCTCTCTGCCCACCACTTGCTCTTCGGTATAATCACCCCCTTTAACCAGGATGGAAGGTTGGAGCTGCGCGATTAACTCCTCTGGTGTGTCTCCTTCAAAACAGGATACCCAGTTGACGCTTTGCAGCCCCTCAAGGACTGCCAGGCGGCGTTCCAGGCTGTTGATTGGTCGTCCTTCACCTTTGATTCTGGTAACAGATTCATCACTATTAATAGCGACAATAAGCCGATCCCCCAGCGCTCTGGCCTGTTGCAGATAGGCGACATGGCCAGCATGGAGAATATCAAAGCAGCCATTGGTAAATACTACTTTCTCGCCATTTTTCTTGGCCAGTTCTACGGCCAGACACAGCTGCTCAATGCTGAGTGCTCCGTGATTTTGCTGAGTATTTAAAAATGCCAGTTCCAGTTCTGGCGCGGTAATAGCATTGGTACCTATTTTGCTCACAACATTGCTGGCGGCAATATTGGCCAGACTGACTGCTGTTTCCATATCAGCTCCGGCGGCGAGTGAGGCGGCCACGGTGGCGATCACTGTGTCGCCAGCACCTGTGACATCGGCGACTTCCTTGCTCAGGGCGGGCAGGTGAAACGGGTTTTGATCAGGGCGAAATAAAGTCATTCCTTTTTCGCTGCGAGTGACCAGCAGGTTGCCAACATTCAGTTTTTTGATCAGCCGCTGTGCTTTGATTGCCATATCTTGCTCTGAGTCGACTGGGCCCACAATAGCGATAAATTCTGCCAGATTAGGTGTCAGCAGTGCCGCGCCAGCATAGCGAGTAAAGTCGCTACCCTTGGGGTCTACCACTACGGGGATATTATTTTTGGCACCATAGTTGATTACTGCCTGACAGTTGCTCAATGTCCCTTTGTTGTAATCTGACAGCACAATAATGTCGGCATCAATCAGTTTTTGCTGAGCCCGGGCCCACAGAGGCGGCCAGTCATTGTCGCTAAATATTGCCTCAAAATCCATGCGCAAAAACTGTTGCATGCCACCCATAATTCTCGATTTGACTGTGGTTGCGGTGGTTGATCGATACAACTCACAGGCAACATTAATTGAGTTGAGCTGGGCCTGAAGTTGATCGGCATCGGCATCGTCCCCAACCAGGCCAGACAGGCTGGTGGTGACCCCCAGAGATACCAGATTGACGGCAACATTGGCCGCGCCACCTGGCGAACATTCTTCCCGTTTAATCTGTACCACTGGCACAGGCGCTTCAGGCGAAATGCGAGTCACATCACCATAGAAATATCGGTCCAGCATAATATCGCCAATTACCGCGACTTTTGCGGAATGATAATCAGGGAAAATGTTGTGCATAAATTGAGTGCTCGTTATTGCTCGGTTAGCAAAGGTAAAAATTCTGCCCAGACTCTATCTACAGAGATATCTGCCATGCTGCCATTGTTGACGTCTTGAGTGGCGACTATATGTCTCTGATTATCGCCTACAGTACCAATTAAGTTGGTATCAGTCACGGCATACAATGTGATTGCTGGTGTGGCAGCAACTGCTGCGAGATGGGCCAGACCTGTATCGCTGCAGAGCATTGCTGTGGCCCCGGATATAATTGCGGCTATATCATCTAAGCTGGTTTTGGAAAGAGCTACGGCTGCAGAGCACCCCTCGGCTATTTGTTGCGCCCGCTGATACTCTTTGTCGTTGCCGCTTGGCAGTACTACTGTATAGCCTAAGTCTGCCGCCCGTTGACTCACGTCTTGCCAGTAATCGACAGGCCATAGTTTGCTTTCCCAGCTGGCATTGTGCACAAACACGACGTATTTGTTTTTGGGTTTGAAGTCCGGACTGGCAAACTGGGTAAAATTAACGCTGTAGTCCGGGGCTGTGTTTGGCTCTTGGTAGCCAAAAATCCTGGCAAATAGCTGTCGTTGCCTAGCGATAGCATGTTGGTTCACCGAGATTGAGTATTGATTTTTATAGCTCAACTGGGCGGGCCTTTCACGACATGACTGACGGTCATATCCGGACACGGGGCTGCGACGCAGAAGTGACACCAGAGCGCTTTTTAAATTGCTTTGCAGGTCAATCACCAGATCATAGTCGCTGTGGTTGAGCTGTTTATAAAAGTTACGGAACTCACCATTGGTCCATGCAGCTTTGAGGTTTTTCTTCCAGCGACGATGGGCGCTGACAATCAGATTCTCCACGGCGGGATGCCATTGTGGCACCTCGGCAAAGTTCTCATCTACTACCCAGTCAAAGCTGATTCCCGGAACATTGTTAACTGCATCAGTCAGTGCCGGTAGGGCATGCATAAGGTCGCCCATGGAACTCAGTTTTATAATTAGTACGCGCATATTGGCTATAGGCTGGCTATAGGTTTGAGGAGTTTTTTGAAAAAGGCACTGACTCTGTGGCGCACAATATGCTGCCTGCTATATTTGGCATCTGTGAGGTAATTGATTTGCAGTGACTGCCTCTGCCCCTCAAAGGGCTGATAGCCATGCCAGCAATTGTCGGTGACCTTAAAGGCGATCAGCTGACCTATAGCAGCCGAAAACTCTGTATCACAATCATTAACATTGTCCGAGTTCAAAATTCTTAAGCGACCTGTTTTATGTTCCCAGCCATCATTGAAATACAGTAGAACGGTGATAAGTTTAGTTTTGGAGTCTGTATGTGATTTCCCGTCCCGCAGTCGCGAGTTGCCGCGAGCGGTGATTAAAGCAGGCTTGTCGGTTAGATCTATATCCAGTTTTTTCGCTATCAGAGCGCGGAATTTGTCGCTCTCGATTTCATTGATTAGCTCATTGAGAGTATCTGAAATGGTAATGTCGCCTAGGGAGTAACTGCCGCCACTGGAAATGTCGGGGAAGTTGGCGAGTATCTCTCTGTGGCAGGTAATATTGAGTGCATTATCAATACCAAAGAAAGGGAACGGCTGTCGCTTGACATTGGCCCGCTCAATAGCGGCGTAATCAAAAAACTGGTTTTTCATCTTTACTGTCCCTGATTAAACCTGATAATAACTGCGATACCATGCGATAAATCGAGCTATTCCATTATACATAGTTACCGAAGGTTTGTAGCCAATCTCTGTTGCCAATTCCTGAATATCAGCGACCGTCTCGGGAAGATCTCCTGGTTGCAGAGGTAGCATTTCCATCTGCGCTGATTTGCCCAAGGCTGACTCAAGAGCGCCAATATAGTCCATCAATGGCACTGGGTTACTACAGCCAACATTATAGA
>CAXAJC010000135.1:0-4703 GCA_963969005.1 uncultured Cellvibrionales bacterium
CACCAATATCGGTAAGGCACATGTTAGCCTCCCAGATTGAGGCATCAAGACAAAAAGCGGCGGGCTTATCATCTCCCTTAAAGTGCTGACCCAATAGATAGGCTGCTGCACCATTAAAAGCACTCAAGCCACCTACAATTTGCGGCTGGTACCCCGTGGGAATAATCGGTGGACCCTGAGATTCGCCGACACCCTGCATCACCCCAGTGAGCGCATAAATCGACGCATCGGAGCCGTTAAAATCTGCATAGGGTCCATTCAATCCATACCAGCTAATAGCACAGACATTAGTATCAAAATCATCAACCGATACAGATGAGGGCAAAGTACTCAAGTCCAGCAGCACCAAATCTGCAGCGGCAATGGCCGGATGGGTCGTCAGGGGATCATCGCAGCACACACTTTGCTTGTTGGCATGAAGATACCCGTGGATAGCACTGTTGCCATTATTTAATAGGGGCTCAATTCGGCGAGTAGAAAACCCCTGCGGTGGTTCCAGGTTGACTACCCTCGCCCCATAATCAGCAAATAGCTTACCGGCGTAGCCACTGGCAACTGTGCCGCCAATATCAACGACCAGAAGGTCCTGGAATGGTGAATTTTTAATAGTATTATGTGCAGTCACTTAAAACTCGCTGTGGTGTTTTATTGGATCTTTTGCCGCTAAATACTGATGGTCTCACCGCTCATGCCATCGGATTCACTGCTGGCGAGAAAGACCGCTATATTGGCTATTTCCTCTGGCTGTAACAGCCTGCCAATGGGTATTTGCGCAAGAATTCGCTCGCGAAACTCCTCAGGCGTCATGCCTTGGGTCTCCATACGCTGTTCGACCCCTTTAATAAGATCGGTCTCGACAATGCCAGGGCAGATGGCATTAACATTTATGCCGTTCTTTGCATTCTCTAGCGCTACACAGCGGGTTAGGCCGACAATTGCATGCTTTGAAGTATTGTAGGCCGCCGAATTCATACTGCCCCGCAGACCAGCGACAGAGGCCACATTGATGACCTTCCCGCGACCTAACTTTTGCATATGTCTAATCGCCTGTTGAGTAAGCTGGAAAACCGAGTAGACATTAGTCTTCATCAGGTGATCAAACTCGTCCAAACCGTGATCAGTAAAAGGTTTTGCAATATGAATACCGGCATTGTTAACCAGTATATCCAGCTGTGGATGACGCTCCACGGCAAAAGCAAATAACGCTTCTATTGAATCTGGCGAACTAATATCCGTGGCCAGGCAGGCGATATCCACACCGTAGCCATCAAGTTCGGCCTTGGTTTTCACAAGCCCGGCTTCATTAAAGGCACTGAGAACTAAGTTTGCCCCTTGACTGGCAAATGACTTGGCAATGGCATATCCAATGCCGCGACTGGCACCGGTAATCAAAGCAGTTTTGTGCTTGAGTCGCTGGCCACCTATATCGTCTGGATTTTGCATTAAAGCCAGACTTCCAGATTATTCGCTCTGCCCATTTCACGAGATAGCCTTAAGTTGAGCACCTCGTCCATATGACATTCCTTCAGCAACTGGCGCACATCTTCTCTGTCCACCTCACTCAAGCTATCAAATTCCTTGTGCAGGCGATGCAGTAAGTAGAACCGAAATGGCTGAGCAACCGCATTGATCTCTATACCATCGATCTCAAAGGTGCAGCTCCCGACCTCACGCTCGGCAACAGTGCCGGCGGGTAAATCTTTATTTGCCTCTAGCCAGTGACTTACACAGTCATAAGCCGCCACACTTTCTGGAATAAAATCTATCGCGAAGTGTTTGAGTACATCAATGAGCGTTTCAGGAATCTCATCATTAGCGAGATAGTTGGTGCTTTTATCCGCAAACTCACCAATATCTGGCTCCGACCTATTCATCCTCTCAACCCACCGGAACAATCTGGGTGCATTTACTTGCATTAACGCAAGCGGCACAGGGTCTCTACCAAGATGCCCGTAAAGAGGGGCTATCATGCCAAAATCACCGATGCTGGGTTTATTTCCCAACAGATAGGGATAGATTGAAAAGTGTGCATTTAATTTTTTTAATGTCTTAAGATGCATGGTTTCAATAAGATCTTTGGTATTGGGCCTTACACCCCAAGCTGGCAAAACGGTACTTTTAATAAAGGCAATTCTATCTTTAGCGCCATCTTTTTCGGGATAAACGGTAGAAAAGTGAAAGGACAGAAACTCGCCCTCCTCTTCACCCTGATTAAATCGATAATGCATGCAAGGCCGCAACATACCCTCGGCACCGATCACATCAAATAGCAGGCTTAAAATTCGTTGCTTTGGTGTTTCGGGGGAAAATTGTCCACCATTGGTACTTTCGTAATGATCTATTATCGCAACACCATCACGGATAACATCACCATTGGGGAATTCGATAGTGGGTATCCCCCGTCGACCTCCAGCCTTTGGTAGCACTACGTCGTAAAAGTACGCTGAGGAGTGCGGCTCCTCTCTATAATCAATTTTAGATTTTATTAAATAGCTGCGTGCTCGCCCGGTATAGAGAGAAAATGCGCCTCCATACAATGTAATTGGATCCATCAAAATTTCCTTAATGACTGCGGTTTAGATTGAACCTCTAAAAACCAAATTTAATATTATATGGGACACTAAGCGCCTCCCAATCCTGGGATAGCGCAAAAGAAATCACTTTCAACCTGCACACTGACTGCGGAATTTTGATGACCCGCTCCACCCCAGTTCGGCATCACCATCGAATATAATCCGACTCCGCCGGCGACCATCACCAGAATATGATGTGGGACTTTAAAGGCAGGATAAGTGCCCTCGGGGTTATCTCTAAAAGCGTTGCCAAATTCACCGCCATAACGAATATGATCGGCTTTTAACAGATGTGTCAGTTCCCAGAGCCTCTGCTGTATCGACTCTCTGCTATGACCAGATCGGGCCAACACATTTGCGTGCTTGGGGCCTAGACAAACCAGCGCCATTCCCGAGGCAAAAACAGCATTATTAGTAGCGATATTGGTCAGGCCGACGGACAGAATTTTAAGGAGCTTCTCAGCATCCTCAGGGTCATCTGCATTGTCACTATAAAGGCAGGAATGCGGCGCTTCACAGCCTAAAAGAGTGACAACACTATCGGATTTATCAAAACCCAGACTGGTATGCATGGGCGGAAAGGGTGATTCCTCTTCCGCCTCTGCCAAACAATAGGTGAATTTTCCGGGATGGCCATGGATTGCCATATCGGAAATGCCTGGCCTACCGCCGCCAATATTAATCAGACAGAGCCTCAGCGCGCGACCAATACTGGCATTGGCTCTATGCCCTGGTCCCAGCGCGCCGTAGCCCGATGCGACCGGCCCACAGGTTTCGCGAGCTGGGCCATTTACAATAATCAATGGCGCAGTACAGTGGGTCGTTGCCTGTAATTCCGCGAGATCAAACTCAGGCTTGGCCGCTGCTTTTACCGCAGCTATCACCAGTGGCATATAGTCAGACTTACACCCTGCCATCACGGCTGCCGTGGCAACTTTTTCTACCGTGGCAATGCCCATACCCGGACCTAATTCACCGAGCACCATATCGCCATCTAACCCACTGGCGAGAATACAGCGAATAACCCGCTCCTGCGTGGGAATTACGACAGGCAGGCCATCTGTGCAACCCATATCATGGAGTTGCTCCAGCGCCATCTCTTCGTTTTCAGCGTCTAAAAAATTACTCATTGGCAAAACTATTCAATATTTCCTCAATAATGCTCGCTGCAATAATCTCGATTTTTGCCTCTCCTAAACCAGCAACAGGGTGTGGCAACTTAACTCTCGGAACATTTGGCATACCCAGTGACTTGGCGACAAAACTTCCCTGATCCCAAAAATCTTCAGTTATCAGTGACACCACCGGAAATCCTCGCTGAGCAATGTTATATCCGTCACGCACGGTGCCGGTAGTACAACTGCCTCAGTGTCCGTATGCCGCTACAGCAACGTCACACTGGGGGAAAATTTCATCGAGCATCTCATCATTAGCGGCAACGCCCGCATTATGTTTATTCCAAAAAAGCGTTCGAACCCTGGGTAGCCTCTTCTCAAGCGCCAGACCCACCTTTTTGGTAAACAACTCGGAATCAGGGAAACCGTTGGCAAGTAATGCCACGGTGATGCCTTCACCGTCGTTGAGACGCACATCTCGGGATAAGTCATAAGACTGCTCCGGCGTTGCTACTACCCCTCTGGGATCAACAAATTTAATCATGTGAAATCCTTTAAAATGTCTTGAAATACTTACGTATAGTTAACTATATTTAAATGTAGCATAAAAGTAAAGCACCTTTAAGGATGGGAAATAATCACTCAGATACTCAGCACAAATATTTGCCCTAGCCATCGAACTCAACGTTTAACGAACGCACCCCTTGGCAAACGCAGCAATAGAAGCGATGGTGTCACGGGTTAATTCAGGTACCGCATCCGGCATGGCAATCTCTGGTACATGGTGGATACCTGCCACCGTTACCGATGTTGCCTCAACTCCCGCGGCTCGAAGGTTACGCGCATAGGTGACCCCGTCATCTCTAATAAGGTCTAACTCATAATTGAGGATCATATGAGGGGGTAGACCGCGCAAACAATCCTCGCTTGCATGGAAGGGCCAGGCCATAGGATTGGTCTCATGCTGATCCAATGGGTCATAAACCTTGGTCATAGCGCGAATCATTTCTAGAGA
>CAXAJC010000136.1:0-4660 GCA_963969005.1 uncultured Cellvibrionales bacterium
CAGGCTTGTTGGTGATCAAGCGAACAGTACCAGCCTGCGAGCTTGCTCCAAACAATGTGCCCTGTGGTCCAGACAGTACCTCAATGCGGTTTAAATCAGCAGCATAAACATCAAGGTTACGTCCTGGTTGCGAAAGAGGCTGCTCGTCTAGATACAGCGCGACGTTGGGAGCCAGTCCAGCTACACCAGCGGTTGTAAGGTTTGGCGTCGTCGACGCAACACCGCGAATATATATAGTGTTCTGACCGGGTCCACTACCACCAGCAGAAACACCAGGAAGTTGAATCAGGTAGTCCTCAAAGTTTGACACACCTAACTGGTCGAGCTTTTCTGACGTAATTGCAGAGACCGCTACAGCGATATCCTGAGTACTGGCAGATGTTTTAGTAGCTGTCACTATCACTTCTTCAAGTTCCGCATTTGCGGTTCCCGCTAGCGACACTCCAATGGCCATAGACACAGCCAAACTGAGTTTATTATTTCTATACATAATTAACTTCCCCAAAAATGAATTACTTGATCTACCCAGCGCCAAATAATGAAACGGAACTTGGATAATTTTTATTGTAACTACAGCCCGATGTTGTCTCAGTGGTACGAGAGACACAAATTAATAAACTAAATCCATTTATTTGTTTTTTTTATTAAAAGAGGCAACTTGCCTCCGTGGCAAGCACGTTTCTACAACTAAGAGACGACAGGGTACCACAACGAAGAGCCGAATTTAAGGGCGTGTAGCCTTGCGGGCCATCTTTAAACAAGATCTATAGCCCAAGATTATGATTCGCACCCTTAAATACCACTCAGAGTATAGGGCTTGTAAAAAAGTATCAAAAAGGGGCTATGGATTGATAAGTTTTACTTTGCCGGGCTCAATAAGGATGCGTTTGCTCTTATAAAGAGTGCCCAATGCTTGCTTATACTTTTTCTTTGATACCTTAAACAGACGGTAAATCTCCTCAGGGTCACTTTTGTCAGAAACCTGCGACTCACCCCCCATCTCCTGCAAATGACGAATAATTTGCTCACCCAAATCATGATCTCCCTGCAACGTACTCTGGGAAATCACTAGGTCTATCTTGCCATCGGCACGGATATTTTTAACAAAACCAGGCAACCGCTCACCTATTTTGAGTGGCCTAAAGGCATCGGCACGGAATATAAGGCCCAGGTACTTATTGTCTATCACAGCTTTGTAACCCAGATCAGTACGACCTGCGATCAGCAAATTGACTTGCTGGCGGGGCTTGAGCCAGACGGTTTCCTCATCAAGATGATGGTTGAGCTTGGTAGACGCGGCAATGCGGTCAGAATTTTGGTCATGAAACACGTGAACCACATAGGAATAACCCACTTCCATAGGCTTTTGTTGCTCGTTGTATGGCACCAACAGATCTTTGGGCAGGCCCCAGTCCATAAATGCACCGGCATGGTTAATATCTACAACGGTCAACATTTCACAGTCGCCCACCTGAACCTTGGGCTTCTCGGTGGTGGCAATCAACAGATCATCTGAATCAAAGTAGAGGAATACATCCAGCCAGTCGCCAATCTCGCAGCCCTCTGGTACATAGCGCCGGGGCAGCAATATGGTATCCAGCTCACCGCCATCGAGATAGACACCAAAATCGACCTGCTTTACAACCTGAAGCTGGTTAAATGCACCAATTTCTACCATGTGTATGACTCTCTGACCGGATTAGACTGCTAGCGCAGGGCTGAAGTTAGCGCGGCAGTATACAGTAGTCAGCGTTAGCGCGGCACTGAGATACCGCGCAACAGGCCATTAACCAGGCAGAAAACCTGCCTCAGCTGGTTTGCATGCTAGCAATCGGCGCAGGTTTTGCGGCAAGTGCCAGATGAACGGCCGCACCAATGTCGGATACAGTGTTAAAGGCCTCTATTTCTTGGTCGCTACACTGCAATAGCAAACTCATCCTCAAGATCCATGCCTATGGATAGCTTTTTCAATGAGTCGATATTGAGCTCGGCGAGGTTGTGAATGATATCGACCGGAGAGTATTTTGCCGATGGATATCGTCCATAATTTCTAGTCTCTTATTTTATAGTTTTCAGAATCTCACTTTAGCCTGTCAGACCAGCAGCATTTAAAATGCAATAACTGCTTCCCACTCTGCAAAAGTAGTCTAGAATCTGCCGAGTCGCAAAATAACTGGCGACTAACCAACCACAGGGATTTACCCCATGAGCATCATATCTGCACCAGGCTTCAAGAATGTCTGCATACTTAGCATAAGCAGCGCACTGGGAGGTTCAATAATTACGCTGATGGTGCTGGCGGGTTCTCTGGTAGGAGCTGAACTGGCGCCCTCAACCTCATGGGCAACAGCTCCTATTGCCATCATGATTCTGGGCACTGCGATTACAGTAATCCCAGTGACGCAATGTATGCGGATACTGGGAAGAAAAGACACATTGCTGCTGACTATGCTGATTGGTGCACTCACCTGCGGTCTCGCCATGCTGGCACTACAGATCCAGAGCTTCAGCCTGTTCTGCCTTTCCAGCTTCCTGTTCGGCCTGAACAACGCCTCAATACTGCAAACCAGATTTGCTGCCATGGAATCTGTAGGGGAAGACCATAATGCGACAGCGGCTTCCATGGTTATGGCCGGTGGTATTATCGCCGCTTATATAGGTCCGGAAATAGCAGTTGCCGGCAAACAGTTAACCGGTGTTGACTATCAGGGGTCATTTTTGCTGGGTGCCGCCTGCATTATTTTGGCAGCACTTCTGCTCAGTCAGGTCAAGCCCTCCGGCATGGGAGCCGCGACAAGTGCTAAGAGTAGTACATCGACATTAGTATTGATGCGCAATCCCTCATTTTGCCTAGCATTAGCCAGCGGCTCTGTGGCCTACATTATTATGTCCTTTGTGATGACAGGCACCCCCATCAGCATGCACCATTTTCACGGGCATTCACTTATAGACACAAAATGGGTGATTCAGAGTCATATTGCGGCAATGTTTCTGCCCTCTTTTATAGCACCAGTACTGTTTAAGTACCTCAGCATAAGAGGCATGATGCTGGTCGGTCTGGCCTGCTATTGCGCCACCATTGCCATTGGCTTTGCTGATGTCACGGTTAATGGTTTCTGGATTCAGTTGGTGCTGCTGGGCATAGGCTGGAACTTTCTATTTGTATCTGGCACCTCCTTATTGCCCAGCACCCACCGGGAAGATGAACGCTTCAAAGCTCAGGGAGTTAATGATTTCGCCATATTCTCGTTTCAGGCGATTGCCGCGCTTAGCGCCGGCTGGGCCATCTACCTGCTGAGCTGGCAGCAAATACTGCTAGGGTGTTTTATCCCGATCGGCTTAATGCTGGGCACCTTAATCTGGGAACGAATAAAAGCGCCCACCAGCTAGCCCTTATAGACACAGCCGCTAGTGCAAGTTTCTTTGATGGTCACACAGGATAGCTCAGGGAGTGCGGGCTTGAGCTTCTGCCAAATCCACAGAGCGAGATTTTCACTGGTAGGATTCTCCAGCCCTACCACATCATTGAGGTAATGGTGGTCTAATTGATCATAGATCGGCGCGAATGCCGCTTTGATATCGCCAAAGTCCATAATCCAACCGGTTTGCTCATCCACAGGCCCCTCGACAGAGATTCTGACCTGAAACGAATGCCCATGAAGTCGCGCACATTTGTGCCCCTCAGGAACATTTGGCAAGCGATGGGCAGCTTCTATATTAAAGTCTTTATAAATCTGCATTTTTACTCAGGACATCCCTTAATTAGGCCGGTATTTTAGGGTTGCGAAACTGATATGTATATAGCGCCAGAAAATGTTTGACAGCGACCTCCAGTTAGGTAGAATGCGTCGCTCTCTCAGGGGGTGGTTAGCTCAGCTGGTAGAGCATCGCCCTTACAAGGCGAGGGTCACAGGTTCAATCCCTGTACCACCCACCATTAGAGAATTTGCTTTCACGGACCGGTAGTTCAGCTGGTTAGAATGCCGGCCTGTCACGCCGGAGGTCGCGGGTTCGAGTCCCGTCCGGTCCGCCATTTGATTCTAATAAGCTCTTGTTTTTGCAAGGGCTTATTTGTTTTCAGAAACCTGCAAAAACTCCAAGCTACTATTTGTATCGCCTTCCGACAATCAACTGAGATACCCCGTATTGGCCTCTACGTTGTAACCATTTGTCATTCATCTGAGCTCTAGCCGACATCAAAGTCATACGTAAAACAACACGAACGCGCTGATATTGAAGCAAGCACTATCAGAAATTTCTTACGTTAATTCAACCAGGGCCACCCCTACCCAAGGTCGTGGACTGCAACCGAAAGCATTTTGCTAACAACGCAAATTCTGTTTAGCTTGACGACAACTCTTCAAGGCCTGTCTCTAAAATTAGATTTCAGCGATATCGCTCTTTGTGAATCTCACCACAATTACCTCATCAACTACCCACTAGACTGGAGCAATAATTACTCGTTTAACGCCCCCTTTAGGTAGCTACATTTAGTTGCCGCTAGCGCCTCCAGTAACGGTTTGGCACGTTAAGTCAACACAACAAGGACATTATGATATGGATATCATGGAAGAACAGAGGGACAAAAGATCTCCTTATTCAATCAGCCTAGTCAGTGGATTATTTGCTATCTTCTTTTCGTTTTCATCAACAACAGCGC
>CAXAJC010000137.1:0-4654 GCA_963969005.1 uncultured Cellvibrionales bacterium
GTACCTGACCCAGACTTCTGCCAGAAATACGAATGCCCCCATATTGAGAATTATTTTAAATCTACGGTCGTTGTCCCGATATTTGGACATATTGTGTCAGGGTTCTAATTTTATTTGTTTGCCGCTCTTGCCAATCTTGCGCATTTGTTGGAGCTTTGCTGGTAATAATCAGCTTCACCCAGATAGGCGTTCTTACGTTTTTCTTCTTTCATACACTTTTCATAGGGGTCGGAACAACCCGTTATTGATAGCATTGCAATAATAGAAATTGTGTTTAGTAATGTCCGCATAGCTACAGTCCTTTTTTGTTTAAATCCTTCTTGATACTCAGTCATGGTTAGTTCGCCTTGTTATTGATTTTACCCTGCCATAGAACCCGTTGAACTAAAAGTGATGAGGTATTCGTCCTTTTATATAGTATCGCTGCTAAAGGTGTTAGGCTACCAGCAAAATAACAAATCACAGCGATCTGTAACAAGAATACAATGAGTCTGTTGTAGTTCTTTAGCAGCACCAAGGGGGAAATAAATGCATTATGTTCAAATATTAATCAGGGCACTGGTTGCGACTTTATTGGTATTGTCCATGCCATCTTTGGCAGAGGTGGTACAGGATAATCAAGCTAGATCAATTCTGGTAACTGGTGCAACCACAGGTATTGGCCGCAATTTGGCTGAGACTCTTGCCGGTGAGGGTTACCATGTTTATGCCGGAGCCAGAACTAACAGTGAAATGGCAGAGCTTAATGCCATTAAAAATATGACTGCAGTGCGCCTGGATGTGACTAAGCAGGATCAGATTGATGCCGCTGTTGCCATGATCCGCAACAAGGGTACCGGCCTTTATGGGTTGGTAAATAATGCTGGTATAGGGGGCGGTGGTCCGGTGTTAGAGACGACCATTGAAGACCAAACCAGGGTTTATCAGGTTAATGTGGAAGGAGTTTATCGGATCACCAAGGCATTTGCGCCATTGATTATTGAATCAAAAGGACGAATTACCTCGACAGGTTCTGTTGCCGGTACTATCAGCAATGCAGGGTTTAATGCCTACAGCGGCAGTAAGCACTGGATTGAAGCCTTTACCGATGCGCTGGCGGATGAAATGACATCTAAAGGTGTTGCGGTAAGTGTGATTGAGCCGGGCAACTACCAGACCCATATTCGCCGCAATACTCTGCTTGCTACATTTGCCAAAGTAACAGCAGCTGGTGGTGAAATCACTGATGACATGCAGAAGATGTATGATCGCACTGAGGCCTATGAATTATCATTTAAGAAGCCGGATGAGGTGACTGAGGCCTTTATGCATGCCTTATTTGATGATGAGCCTCTGCGTCGTTATATGGTCACTCCCAGTCAACGGGAGCGTGACTATGCTATTGGAGTTAAGGTTCAGCAGCTGGTTCAGTTAAATCACTGGGGACCCCATCGCTATAGCCGTGACCAGCTGGTTGAGGTGCTGGATAAAACGCTGGATGCATTTGCCAAATAAATCAAGCTTCCCATCCTACTTAGGGATGGGAGCTGATGATATAGCTTATATGACAATGTCAAAAAAATCTTCCGCTGCCCAAGCCATGCAGTTTGATCATCTGGTGATTTTTGTCGAGGATCTCGACGGGGCGATCAATGACTTTTCTGCTCTTGGTTTTAATGTCACCAGAGGCGGCAGCCATGGCTTGACTGAAAACGCCCTGATTATCTTTGCCAATCAAAGCTATATTGAACTGCTGGCACTCAAACCTTTTTACACTAACCCGCTAATGGCCATTGCCAACCGTCTGGGCATTTTGCAATGGCAGTCTGAGAGGAAGAAAAGTCTGTATTGCAGGCTGTTACGCTGGGTCAATGGGGATGTCGGGCCTGTTGACTGGTGTGTTCGGGTCACGGATCTGGCGGCTAGCTTAGAGGGCTGGAAAGAGGGCGGACTGGATATTATAAACAGTGAAACCTTTGCCCGGGAACGGACTGATGGCGAGATTGTGCGCTGGCATTTAGGTGGCGTTAAAAATCACAATCTGCCTATTTTATTGCAGGATATTACAGCTCTTGATCAGCGTGTGCCATTGGTGGATGCGATGCATGCAAATCAAGGGGCGGAGTTGCGGGAGGTTCAGTTTGCAGTGGAGGACACCGGTGTTGCCTGTGATATGGCCAACAGGTTCCTTGGTGTTGAATCTGGCGCGGATAACCCTTTAATGGTTGGCGATGTGAAGATCAGCTTTGCGGAGCAGTCTGTGCAGTGCAAGCTTTGTCTTAGCATTGTCTATCCGGGCAAGCAGGTTAAGCAGTTGGATATTGCTTCAAGCTATGGCCTAAGTATTAAGTTAGTGCCGGCCTGAAGCTAGTCATGACCCAGAGCCACCAGCATTAAAAATTAAACCATCCCAACTGATCATAGCTAATGCCGGTGGAGGTAAAACCCTGAATCGCAAATAGGCAGCCTGTTATAACCAGACCCATTATCGACCCTATAATGCCATTATTGGCCGCGTACCCGAGAATAGTTGTGGGCTTGTATACCAGTTCTTTGTAATGGATAGATTCATCCACCTGTTCCAGCAGTGCCTTTGCGCTTTGCAGGTCAATAATGCGTGCACTGTCTGCATCGCTGAGCTTTAGCTCCCAGATCTCTTCCTCCAGAATAAACAGCTGGTTTCTGACAAAATCTCTATGTTCTTCGCTCAGGGATTGCAGTTTGATGGCTTTGTAAATAGCAAACAGGCTGATGCCGGAAATAATGGTAATAATCATGGCGATTACATAGATGGTGGAAATATGATGGCGCATCTCTGTCCACACAATCAGATTTAAAATACCAATACAGAACAGGGAATAAAAAATCAGGATTGAGGTGTAAGCCTGTATACGCAGATAAAACGCATCGCCAAATGAGCGCAGCACCTTCCGTACATTCATCCAGCCAAACACATTGGCGCGGCGCTGCAAGTCAATAAAGATATGACGGTTGTTAGCCATAGCTGCTTTGCTGTCGGCAAATATCGACGATACAAGAATGCCGGGGTACTTCACCATGTCGCCAAGTTTCTTGCCAGTTTGATAGCGCCGCTCAAAATCGATGGCACATATCAGGCCAAAGAAAAGCAACTGAAAGCCGAGCATAAAGCCCAGAATAGAAGCCAGAGTAACCACCTGTTCAGCCAGTGTGATGCCAAATAGATTGACATCATAATAGGATCTCACCAGCAATGGTGTTGCGGGTATAGCCAGCATACAGGGATAAATAATCGCCCGGTAGCGGGCGACAAAATGGGTTTGATAGACAGAGTTAATAATATTAAACAGAAAGAATCCGGATGAGATTTCATCTTCTCCGGTGCTGCCAGTTTTAGCCGGGAACAATGGACTGCTGTCGTGCTGGGACAGATCTTGCACCGACTGTGGGTCCATGGTCACTGGTATACCCTGCAGGCAGATATCATTTTCATCCATGGCACAGGTGATTTCATCTTCTATCAGGCCGGGGAACTGGGTGGGATTGGCCCAGCCTTGGCCCACCAGTCTGCGCTGGGTTTTGCGATCATCCCAGTCTGGTGCTGGCAGGCACAGCCGCTCCAGGTCCTCTTCTCTAAAATACGCATATTTTACCGAGATAATAAGCCGACGCATAAACAACATTAGGTAGGCGAGAACAATTTGAAAGGTATCAATATTCTGCAATGTTGCGGGCTCGGAAAATAACACCAGCATCAATGCTGCGGTCAATAGCCAGGATGCAGGATAGACAATCAACCATGACAAAATAATTGTGCCGATAGAATGATGCTTGGTTGATATTGAGCACAGGCCTCTATTTTGAATAACATGCCAGGCTCTTGATTTTGAGCCCTCCAGAAGCAGCGCCGCCAGTGGTGACAAGAACACCGGTGGCAGGTTCTCGTAGATGAATGTTTTCCAGAAAGCCTTCCAGGAAAAGGTCACAGGTGAATGATAGGATTCTGCCGATCTGCTGTGGGAGGCACTTCTTAGCTTTGCGGCTTCATAGGGCGAGCTGATGCCCGCGATAAACTTCTCATCATCTTCATTGGACGGCTGTCGTAAGCTTAAAAATGATTCCGAGCCATTAGATTCTATTGATTCAGCCACATTGTTACCCCTTTAATAAACGACCGATTAAATTCGGCTCTTGTGCGATCAGTGTTGACTGGATATTGCGCTGATGCTGTTTTATTAGCAGACTATATCCAGTTGCGCCTTATATCTCAATTCTACCGCTGGCTCAGTGATTATCTGAGCTAGCTAAGACGCATAAAAGGGCGAAAAGAGGTTACTATAGCCCTATAGACGGCACGTCTTTTTCTGCCGCACCAGTCTGGCGGGGGGAGCCGGAATGTACACCATACTGTCTTTTGCGATTACCATTACTCTGGCTACATCGGCCTTTATCTGCATCAGGTGGCGGACTCTTACCTGCACTGGTCCGACACCTTTATCGCTGTTGGCGTTCTCGGCGATTCTGTTTACCTCTGGTCTGGATGTTGGGCTGATTATGTTTCCGCTGGTGGAATTCCCCGTCTATGCCGCTGAGGCGCAATATAGCTTTACCAACCCGCTGGCTATTGAGTTTGGCTTCTGGGGCTTTTTGGTCTGGGCCTTTTATTTTTTGACGACCTTCTATTTTTGTATTGTTG
>CAXAJC010000138.1:0-4610 GCA_963969005.1 uncultured Cellvibrionales bacterium
GGTTGGAGCAGGGCAGTGAGACTCAGATGCCAGAGGTTATCATTCCCATGGTTTTCAAGCCTTTTGTAGACGATGAATTAGGTGAGATTATTGCCCAAACCAAGCCTTTGGTTGCCCACCCGGGAACAGATAAGAGCTGCCCGGTCAACACCGCTGAACCTGTCAGCCTGGCCATTGGCCCGGAGGGCGGTTTTATTCCCTACGAAGTGGAAAAGCTCAACCAGCTGGGCTTTGAGTCGGTTCATTTAGGGCCGCGAATATTGCGTGTTGAAACCGCAGTCCCGGCGCTTATCTCCCGCCTGTATCCAGCTTCCTAGTTCCTCAAGGCCTAGCCTCTTCTGCGGGGTGCTGAACGAGATGACCTCGACTGGGGCCGCGGCTTCTTGGATTCGCGCTTTTTTAGTTCTTTTTCCCGGCGCGACTCACCAGGTACGAGAAATGCATCGCCACTACCAATCAAGTCAGCCCTGCCCATACGACGCAATGCCTTGCGCAGCATCGGCCAGTTTTCCGGATCGTGATAACGCAAAAAGGCCTTGTGCAAGGTGCGCTGCTCTTTGCTCTTAGCGCTGAATATTTTTTCATCATTGTTGCGCCCAAGGGGCTTTAGTGGATTCTTCTCGGTGTAGTACATGGTTGTAGCTGAGGCCATGGGAGAAGGATAAAAGTTCTGTACCTGATCTACCCGGAAGCCGTTATTTTTTAACCACAATGACAGGCTCATCATATCTTCATTGGTGGAACCCGGGTGCGCTGAAATAAAGTAGGGAATCAAATACTGCTTCTTCCCAGCCTCTTTGGAGAACCGCTCAAACATCTCTTTAAATTCGTAATAGCTGCCCATACCAGGTTTCATCATCTTGGTCAGTGGGCCGTCTTCAGAATGCTCTGGGGCAATTTTTAAATAACCACCCACATGGTGAGTTACCAGCTCTTTAACATATTCCGGATCCTTAACTGCAAGGTCATAGCGCAGCCCCGAAGCCACAACCACTTTCTTTACGCCCTCAAGCTCGCGGGTTTTGCGATACAACTGAGTGGTGTGCTTGTGGTCAGTTTCAAGATTGACACAGATCGACGGATACACACAGGAAGGCCTGCGGCAAGTTTCCTCAATCTTTTTATCTTTGCAATTCAAGCGATACATATTGGCGGTCGGTCCGCCAAGATCAGATATCACGCCGGTAAAGCCCGGGGTCATATCACGGATTTTTTCTACTTCATCAAGAATGGATTGTTCAGAGCGACTCTGAATAATGCGCCCCTCATGCTCGGTGATAGAACAGAATGTGCAGCCGCCAAAACAGCCGCGCATAATATTCACTGAAAATCGAATCATATCGTAGGCGGGGATTTTACTCTCACCATAGGATGGATGCGGCACCCTTTTATAGGGCTGCTCAAATACCCAATCCAATTCTTCAGTCTCAAGAGGAATCGGCGGTGGGTTGACCCAAATATCATTGCGGCCCTGATTCTGCACTAATGGCCGCGCATTGCCCGGATTGGTCTCGCGGTGAAAGATTCGGTCTGCATGGGCATAGAGCACAGGGTCAGCGACCACCTGATCAAAGGACGGCATGCGGATATAGGTGCTACCGGGATCAGTTTTAATCGCCTGAGTATCAGGGATAATTGCCAGGGGCACTGTTTCCGCCGCCGGAGCAGCTTCGGCCATTGCCTTATCGGCTTTAATGCGGATATCTTTGGCATCATCGCACTGTGTAGGGTGGGCGCCCTCATAGGGGTTCTTTTGCTTTTCTACTCGGCCCGGCTGATCCACTGAGGTGGAGTCAATCTCAGACCAGCCAGCGGGAATTTCACGGCACAGAAAAGCACTGCCGCGCAAATCGGTAATTTGACGAATATTCTCACCATTGGCCATGCGGTGGGTCAGCTCCACCATGGCCCGCTCGGCATTGCCATAGAGCAGAATATCGGCGGTCGAGTCCATCAATACACTGCGCTTTACGGTTTCCGACCAATAATCGTAATGGGCCAGTCGACGCAGACTGGCCTCAATACCACCGGCAACCACAGGCACATCGGCAAAGGCTTCACGACATTTTTGCGTGTATACAGTAACAGCGCGATCCGGACGCTTACCGCCTTCATCACCGGCGGTGTAGGCATCATCGTGGCGCAGGCGCCGATCAGCTGTATAGCGATTGATCATTGAATCCATATTGCCGGCAGTGACGCCAAAGTACAGATTGGGCTTGCCCAGTTCACGGAAAGCCTCTTTGTCGCGCCAGTCGGGCTGGGACAGAATACCAACCCGGTAACCCTGAGATTCCAATACCCGTCCTATCACTGCCATGCCGAAACTTGGGTGGTCGACATAGGCATCACCGGTAACCAGAATCACATCACAGCTATCCCAGCCCAACTGTTTCATCTCCTCGCGGGTCATGGGCAAAAATGGCGCAGGACCAAAGCATTCAGCCCAGTATTTTGGATAATCGAACAGTGCCTTTGGCTTTGCTGAAAATGCAGTCATAACTGAAATATACTTTATTGGCAGATTGGAATTAAAACCGCGGCATTGTAGCTGATTTGTGCAATCAATAACTTAAAAAATATGCCGATAACCCAAATGGCATGGGCTTAAACTATTTTGCGAATGAGAATCAATATTATTAATATTTAACCAAAACTGTCGTACAATGTTGTTTCCGCGATAGCATTTACTAATAAAGTAGCAATCACTCAGCAGCAAAGTGCAAAATAATATGACTCTTTGGGATCTTACACAGGGCGCCAGCGCCAAAGTCAGCAGCTTTAAGCCCAATATTCAAAACGGCTACCGCACCCGGCTCAGTGAACTAGGTTTTCACCCAGGCGAGCATATCTCCTGCGTGTTATCTCCCAGTCTGGGCGCTCCCAAACTCTACCTGGTCAACAACACCGTCTACTCTCTCGATGACAGTATTGCTTCGTTAATCGAAGTAGCCTAAGCGCGACCATCACCTATGCCAACCGCCTCTGCAGCCAAAATTGCATTAATTGGCAGTCCCAACTCAGGCAAGAGCCTGTTGTTTAACCGTCTTACCGGCCTCAATCAAAAAGTTGCCAACTTCCCAGGTATCACCGTCAATATTGCTTCTGGGCAAAGTCTGGACGATAGCAGCATACAATATCTGGATTTTCCCGGGGTCTATTCTCTACAGGCAATTTCCGGTGAAGAGCAAGTTGCTGTGGAAGCATTTACCCAGGCTCTGGAAGAGAATCTTTTAGATACCGTAATCTGCGTCGTCGACAGCACCAGACTGGAGAAAGGGCTTATTTTTGCCCTTCAGGTACTGAAAACCTGCCATAACTACAACAAGCCTATGCTGATCGCCGCCAATATGGTGGATGTTTTAGATCAGCACAGCATGCAGTTTGACTCCCAGGGACTAGCAGAAGCTCTAAAGATACCTGTAATACCCATATCCGCCAGAACCGGGCTTGGCCTGTCTGAGCTCACAGAGGCCACTGCAACAACCAATGTTCCACCACAGAAATTTGAAAGCGATATTATTGCTAGTGATGAGTCCATTAACCATCTCCATGCCCAGCAACTAGCAAGGCAGCACGGCCCCAAAGGTGATCTGCTAATCAACACCCAAACCAGACTGGACAGCTTTTTCCTCCATTCTTGGTTTGGCGGCCTGAGTTTTTTTGTCATTATGTATCTGCTGTTTCAATCTATTTTCACCTGGGCGGCACCGGTGATGGATGCAGTAGAAGCAGGTATTGGGTGGCTGGCTTCGATAGTTCTGCCGATAGTCCCCGTCGGGGTCGCCACTGACTTTACCTCCGATGCCATATTTGGAGGCATAGGAGCATTTCTGGTGTTTGTGCCACAGATATTTGTCCTCACATTAGTGGTGGGCATGCTTGAAGATAGTGGCTATCTGGCCAGGGCCGCGGTGATCTGTCACAAACCACTGCGCTTTTTTGGCCTGACGGGCAAAAGCTTTATCCCCATGCTGTCAGGCGTCGCCTGCGCTATTCCGGGAATCTATGCCGCACGCACGGTGGAATCAACCCGCAAGCGCTGGCTAACCTACTTGGCGATACCGCTAATGCCCTGCTCTGCCCGACTGCCGGTTTATACTCTGATTATTGCTGCCTTTATCCCAGCCAATAAAGCCCTTGGCGGACTGCTTGGCTGGCAGGGGCTGGCTATGTTTTCGATTTACTTGCTAGGCATTGTCTGCGCCCTGCTGGTCACCGCCATGGTCTCTCGCAGCAGCGCAGAGCTGCGCACAGATCTGCCCTTCGTATTAGAAATGCCTCCCTATCGCCTGCCTTCCTGGAAGCCTCTGGTACGCAATGCCTGGAATCGCTGCAAACACTTTGTCACCAAAGCGGGCAAGGTGATCTTTATGGTCACTGTAATTATCTGGATACTGGGCTATTTCCCTAATTATGGCGAGTCACTGGGCGAGTCCTGGCTCGGCACTATGGGCCAGTGGATTGAGTCTGTTTTTGAACCTATTGGCCTGGACTGGCGCTATGGCGTCGCCATACTGTCATCATTTCTCGCCAGAGAAGTGTTTGTGGGTACATTGGGCACCATGTTTGGTATTGAGGGCGCACAGGAGGACTTTAGCTCCCTGGCC
>CAXAJC010000139.1:0-4548 GCA_963969005.1 uncultured Cellvibrionales bacterium
CCAATGGACTGTATCCTTCACCCCGTTCCATTATTAAAATCCGCTCCGCCACCACTCCGTAAAATGGTGAGCCAATCAGGTTGGCAAAAATTGTAAAGCTAAAGGCGTAGATGACCATCGCCAGTCCGGCAAACAGTAACCAGATAACCCATATCAGCCAGTGAAGCCATTCCGGCACTTGACTGATCAATACCTCCAGCCACTCCGCTAACCACTCACCTGCAACCAATGTAAGCCATGAGAACAGCAGGATATTGATTAATAATGGACTGAGTACTAGCCAGCGCACCCTGGGGTGCCAGAGTAGCTTTGCACCCTGAAGCAGCAGGGCTGGCCCGCTGAGGCTACCTGTGGGATTTTGGTTTGCAGGATTCATAAATGAATGGCATTTGCGCAGTAATTTATCTTAGGGGAAGAATAGCATTTATGGTTTAACAATCTGTGATTAATTTGAGGATCGACAAATGGCCAAGCTGATCAAAATTGTTGCAGAGTCCCTGCGCATTGTGGTGCCAGTGATGACCATGGAGTCTGCCCGGGGAGGCAGTAATCTGGATAGGATTGAACATAATATTGCGAGTTTTCTTAGCACTGGCGGTCGAGAGTCTACCGAGGCTGGCGAGAACATTGTGATCAAGGATTTATTGATTACAGATGGCAAGCTGAAATATGCACTGGTAGGGGACAAAACGCTGGAGTTGCCATTGCCAGAGCTGCATTGGACCAATATTGGTGAGTCAGGGCAGGGGCTATCCATGGCAGAGGCCTCGGCAAAAAATTATTGCTGCTATCTTCAAAGACGCCAGCAAAACTGGGTTGAACTCCGGCTCGTTGAAAGATATAGGTGATAATCTGGAAGGGCAGATCAAAGACAAGGCTAGCAAAATCAAAGGCCTGTTGAAGGAGTTCAAGTAGCCTTAGGTGTGGCGCATTAACCGCTGTTTCTGACGGTTCCAGTCGCGTTCTTTATCATCCATGCGCTTGTCATAGGCCACCTTGCCTTTGGCCAGCGCGATCTCGCATTTGATCAGATGACCTTTCCAGTAAAGGGCGGTGCAGACACAGGTGTGACCCTTCTGGTTGACCCCCTCCTCAAGCTTTTGCAGCTCCCGGTGGTTAAGCAGCAATTTTCTGGTGCGGGTGGGGTCGGTAACATAATGAGTTGAGGCAGCGGGCAATGGAGTAATATTGGTGCCAATCAAAAAGGCTTCCCCGTTTTTGATAAACACATAGGTGTCAGTCAGATTGACCCTGCTCTCTCTAAGGCTTTTAACTTCCCAGCCCAACAGCGACAGGCCGGCCTCAAAGGTCTCTTCGATAAAATAGTCGTGCTTGACCTTGCGGTTAAGGGCAATAGTGTTGGATTGCTGTTTGGGTTTCTTCTTGCTCATGGCCCGGATTATACGTGGGCACTGGTCATTGTCATAAGGTATTCACAAACAACTGCGCAATTTCCCAAGTTTATTCGCTAGCCAGCGGTTGTGGGTTACAATTCAACCCATAAATAAATGGGGTTTATTATGGCGTTACAACAAAAAGGAATGCATGGTATCTGGGCTAGCCGCTGGACATTTATTATGGCTGCCACAGGCTCGGCGGTGGGCCTGGGCAATATGTGGAAGTTTCCCTATGTCGCGGGCAGCAATGGAGGCGGCGCCTTTGTGTTGATGTATCTGGCTTGCATTCTGCTGATTGGTGTCCCGGTGATGATGGCCGAGGTGATGATTGGCCGCCATGGTCGCAAGAGTCCAATTAATTCGATGCGTGATGCTGTCGATGACAGTGGGGCAGATCCTCGCTGGGGCTATGTAGGCTGGATGGGGGTGGCTGCAGGCATGCTGATCCTGTCTTTTTATGCGGTTATTGCTGGCTGGGCCTTAGATTATATTTTTGAAGTGGCTTCGGGGGATTTGATTGGTGTCAATGGTGTATCGGCTGGTGCTGCGTTCGATCAATTGCTCAACGACCCCAGTCGGTTGATACTCTGGCAAACGGTATTTATGTTGCTCTGTGTCGGGGTTGTGGTCGGTGGTGTAAAGCGGGGGCTCGGTGTTGCGGTAGAGATATTGATGCCATTGCTGTTTGTGATGATGTTGATATTGCTGGGCTTTGCTGTTGTAAAAGGTAATTTCAGCGCCGCCTGGACTTTCCTGTTTAGCTTTGATTTTGAGGCTCTGAGTTGGCGAGCTGTACTTGAGGCGATGGGTCAGGCGTTCTTTACCCTGAGTATAGGTATGGGTGCCATTATGGCCTACGGTGCCTACATGCCCCAGAATGCCAATATAGGTAAAACTATTCTGGTGGTGGCCTTCTTTGATAGCTCTGTGGCGATTATCTCTGGTCTGATTATCTTCTCCATCGTGTTTGCGACCCAGGGTGTTGAGCCCAGTGCAGGCCCCGGGCTGATGTTTATCAGCCTGCCGGTTGCTTTTGGTGCCATGCCTGGGGGTGTGCTGATTGGCTCGATTTTCTTTGTGCTGGTGTCTATTGCGGCCTGGAGTTCGGCGATATCACTGCTTGAACCCTGTGTGGCCTGGCTGATAGAGACAAAGAATATGGGCCGCATTACAGCTAATCTGTCGCTGGCAGGATTTGCCTGGCTGCTGGGTCTGGGTTCTGTGCTCTCATTTAATATCTGGTCTGAATACAAGCTGGCTGGTTTTACCTTCTTTGATTTCCTCGACTTCCTGACCGCCAATATTATGTTGCCGCTGTCTGGCCTGATGATCGCTCTGTTTGTAGGTTTTGTGATGAAAGAAGAGGCGGTCAACGCTGAGTTAGAGGGAACCTCCAGCCTGGTCGCTGAATTTTGGCGCGCCACATTGCGCTATATCGCACCTGTCGCAATTACCGCGGTTTTTGTTATGGGTATTTACGATAAATTTTTGTCTTAGGCTGTTTTTGAATGACGGTTATTTCTCGCTCGGCACTGGTAATGCACTCTGCACAGGCTATGTATGATCTGGTCAATGATGTGGCGAGCTACCCGCAATTTATGGATGGCTGTGCGGGAGTTGAGGTGTTTGAGCATACCGAGCAAACCATGCTGGCGCGGCTGGATTTAAAAAAAGCCGGCGTGCAGATCAGTATAATGACCCGCAATAGTTTGCAGTCCCCCCGGCAGATTGAGATGCATTTAGAGGATGGACCATTTAAAAAACTCAAAGGGCTGTGGCTGTTTAAGCCTCTAACCGAAGAGGCCTGCAAGGTATCCTTGGATCTGGAGTTTGAATTTAACAGCAGAGGTATGGGGCTGGCGGCTTCGAACCTGTTTGCTGGTGTGGCTAATAATTTGGTGGACTCGCTGTGTCAGCGAGCCGCTAAAGTGCTGTTGGAGCAGAATAATGACTGAGTTAATCAATGTGGAAGTAGCCTATGCGCTGCCACAAAAACAGGTGTTGAAAGCACTTACGGTGGCTCCTGGCACCACTGCTCTGCAGGCGATAGAACAGTCTGGTATTCTGCAGGATTTCCCGGAGATCGATGCAAATAGCGACAGCATTGGGGTATTTTCGCAGGTTTTAGGCACAAAAGGCTTGGCTGAACCTACTGTTTACCAGCTGCAGCCAATGGATAGAGTAGAGATTTATCGCCCGCTGATTGCTGATCCCAAAGAAGTGCGCCGTCGCCGGGCTCAAGAGGCTAAAGCGAAGCGCGAGCAGGACTAGTTATTTGCGGTTGGTTTAGCGCTCTTCTGCAATTGCTGAGCTGGGCAGATAATCCCCAGTCATGCGTTCCAGATTGCCTTCGCTATCAAAGTAGATGGTGACACGCTCTTCGGTTTTTCTACCTGCCGAGCTCACTCTGCTGTAAAAATAATCCCAGCGCTTCTGATTGAAGGTATCAATCACCAGTGGAGTGCCCAGTACAAACTGTACCTGTGACATGTTCATGCCTGGGCGCAACTTATCTATCATCTCCTGATCAACAATATTGCCCTGTTGAATGTCGACTTTATGGACCCCGGGAAACTTCAGCCAGGAGCACCCAGTAGACAGTAGAGAAAAAGTAATCAGGCAGATAATTGTTAATCGCATCGATGGGCTTCCAGTTGGTTGCGCGAACAGGGATAATACCTAATGATGACAACATAGAGAAGAGGTAAGCATGACTACGGAAGATCAGGAACTGAAAAAAGCAGGTCTTAAGGTCACATTACCCAGGGTCAAAATCCTGCAGATGCTAGAAAACAGCCCGGATCGCCATATGACCGCTGAAAATATTTATCAGTTATTGCGTGACGCTGGTGAGGACGTGGGCATTGCAACTGTGTACCGGGTACTTACCCAGTTCGAAGTCGCTGGTCTGATTGAACGGCATAATTTTGATAATGGGCCAGCGGTCTATGAACTGGATCGCGGCGAGCATCACGATCATATGGTCTGCACAGAGACCGGAGCAGTGATTGAGTTCCACGATGCTGAAATTGAAAAAATCCAGGAGCAAATTGCCGAGCAAAAAGGCTATGAGCTGGTCGGCCACAATCTGGTTTTATACGTCAAACCAAAAGCCTGATATACCAGGCACAAAATAATAATAATAAGAAGA
>CAXAJC010000140.1:0-4544 GCA_963969005.1 uncultured Cellvibrionales bacterium
ATGCTACCAATGGCCACAATGGTGATGGCCAGGGAATTACTGTAAGAAAGATCAAATAACCTCGGCACATCAAATAACTGAAGTACTGCAATAGAACCGGAGTACAGCACTGAAGGGATAGTCACCAGTCCATAACCAAGCATAAACAGAATCACCGTAAGACGACGAACATCGTCATCAAAACGATCATTTAAGAATTCAGGTAATGTGGAAAAGGCCCCAGCCAGATAGCGTGGCAAAAATATAAATGCCATGCAGATGGTGGCAAAAGCAGCAGTCACCTCCCAGGCCATGCTGCTAAGGTTGTAGCCATAGGCCGAACCATTGAGGCCTATCAACTGTTCCGCTGACAGATTGGTCAGCAACAAAGAACCGGCGATAAATACCGCACCCAAACCGCGACCAGCGAGAAAATAGCCGTCGCGAGTATCCACCTCACCTTTGGTTTTGCGGTAGGAAATCCAGGCCACCAGACCCATAAAGAAAAGGCAGCTCAGTAATGTTGCGGTTAGATCGTTTGCATTCACTGGACTGGGCTCTGCCTGGCACCACTTGTTTTATAATTTTTATAAAAAAGAATCAGGCTAGTATTTTAGCCTAATTCTCTATCAAACAACCATGAACTTAATAGACTACTGCCCCTGATACCAGATAGGCGATGTCCAGGCCATCTCGCGAATAGTTTCGGGGTAGGCTCCATTGGCACATACCTCTGGGCGATCAGCTTCAGCAATTGCATCACAATCATAGGTGTGCCAGCGAGCGGTCTCTGGCTCCACAGCCCGCAGGTAATAATAAGCGGACTGGGATGGATCAAAGTGATCATCTGTATAAACCTGACACAGGCTATCGGCACCAGCCTCTGCACTGGCCACTGGAATGACTTTGGCGTTCATATTGCCATCGCTATCAATCCAGCCTTTAATTAGATGTAGCGCTTCAAGCTTTTGGCCATCTGGATCTTTAGCAGCATAGGCGAGGAATGTAGGCTTAGCAGATTTATCACCGGCACTCAGATCTGCCCCCATGGGCACACCATTGGTATAGGCTTGGGCAACCATATCATTGGCTTCACAGAGCCCTGCATTGAGGTTCCAGCCAGCAAATAGTCGGGGGCGAATTCTCGGCCCCGAAGTACCAAATACTTCTTTGCGCAACATCGCATCAAAGATGGCGTCACGGGTATTTTCTTTAGCCCAGACACCGGCCAAACCACCTGGATTGCCATCAATACCGCTGGTGAGAAGACCGGGCCGCAGACGCTCCTGAGGTGTTGATTCACCGGTAACTGCACCATCCCAGTTGGATTCAACCAGGCCGCCGGGATTGGCAGAATGAGTATCTGTTGCCGCAATAACCCCCAACTTAACCGGGTTTAAACCAATCTTTTGTTCTTCTTTTAGCCCGACCAACAAGGCTGAGCGCTGGAAATCTGTTGCGTGCACACAGCCAGCGCCGAGCATGCCATTGCTGCCATTGACTCCGTCCGCACATTCGGCGGTCACTTCTGAGGCCTGCCCCACCACCAGCCCTTCCGCTGACATATCACGGGTGGCATAGGTTTTGTCTTCACCCATACGGCGCACGGCTTCAATATTGCACAGCTCATCTGGCGCACCAAAGACAGTACTCAGACCATTGATACACTCTGAATTACCTTTGTGCTGGAAGATTTCCATAATTGGCTCGCGCTTAAGCCGCGACTGGGCATAGGCAACCTTGGCTGCATCTGTGTCTTCAAGCTGCATGTAGGGTGCCATGCGACCATTGGCCAGATTGGAGTTATGGGGAATAGTCAGATAGTCACAGCCTGTTGCAGCATCACAGACCGCGTCCAGTTCAGTCCACAGTTTACTATCGATGGGCGCATCTATATAACTAACCGGCAGGGCTGGCACTGAGTCATTTCTAAAAATAACATTGCGATGATAATTACTGGTGCCCGGTGTGCCTGTGTATTCATAGGCCACAAAGCTGGTAAATTCGCAGGGCTGGTTGTTGGCATTGGAGGTTGCCTGAATAGTCTCCCAGGGAGACTGAGCAAAGTCTCGGCACAATGAGCCATCTGCACCACAGATTTCAGGAATACGGACCGGGGTTTCGGTGGTGATAACTGTACTCAGCATCATCATGCCTAGGCGCTGATCAGAGCGATAGCCAACACAGAACTCTGTGTTGTAGACCGGCGAACCTTCGGTGCTGCACAGAGCGCGCTCGCCGAGAAACTCCCCATGATCGGTTACCGCAAGAAAATCCAGGGGACGATCAATTTTGATCCGCCCTGTGGCTTCACCTTCTGCGTTAACCGGAAAAAATGGAATCTCACCACCCCGGGCGTAGTTATGGGCATCCTGTGGAGTTGCGCCGGTGCTGATAGCGGCGGCATCAAAGGAGAAACTAGTGTGAACATGCAGGTCACCGAACAGTGCTGTGCCATTTTCGTCGTACTGATCGCAGCTTCCTGAGGGGACAGCAGATAAAACAACGCCTTCAGCAGCACTCTCTTTCACACTCCCAGCGGGCATATCCGGACCACTGCAAGCGCTAACAAAAAGTGAGGCGGACAGGGTTGCAATCAATGGTAAATGTAATGGCTTGTACATATTCACTCCTATTATTATTTGATCCTGCTCCGAGGCACCTGTCCACATAGTAGAGCCTTTTGCTCCAAGCAATAAAACAATTATTGACTACATAGTACTGTATTAATGGACACTGATTAGCGGTTGCGCCCGAGGGCATCATGGCTGGTTACCCAGTCACCGGCCAGCACCGCACTCATTAGTGACACCTCTCCAGCCAGCACGGTGGCGCCAATAATCTCCGCCAATTTATGTACCTTGCCCGGGCCATCGCAGCCAATCATCTTAAGGCATTCCTGCTGTGTCGCCAGGCCTGTGCCACCACCAAAAGTAGCGATAATTAGCGAAGGAATTGTGATCGACAGATAGTAGTTGCCCTCTGCATCAATATCCGCAAACACCACTGCAGCCGATGACTCAGCCACATTGGCCACATCCTGGCCAGTGGCAATAAATGCTGCGGTAATACCATTGGCCGAATGGGCGCCGGTATTATTTGAGCCGGCCATAAAGGAACCGACCTGATTGATAGATCTGGCCTTATACAGAGCCTCAGCAGAGATATTCATGGTCTTCTGCAACAGCTCAGCCGGGATGGTCACCTCCGCGATCACCCGCTTACCCCTGGTATGCAATGTATTGAGCTGGGAGTGCTTTTTGTCTGTATCCATGGCGCCGGACAGCATATAGCGCTGAATGCCTGGATAATTGGCCATAATCCATTCGCAGGCGACAAAGGTAGCCTTGCCCACCATATTCTGCCCCGCTGCATCACCGGTGGTGTAATTAAAACGCAGGTAGCGCATGCGGGCCGCGGCAAACTGCTGAATATTGCGCAACTTGCCAGATCTGGTCGTGGTTTCAGCCTGGGCGGCAATCTCGGCAAAGTTATCCTCGATCCAGAGACCAAAGTCACGGGCCTGGCGAGCATCTTCAAATACAAATACCGGTGCCCTCTGCATGGCATCATCCACCACAGTGACCTTGGCGCCGCCAGATTCGCGCAACAGTCGCGCGCCGCGATTGTAACTTGCAATCAATGTCCCTTCGCTGGTGGCCATGGGCATATAGAAATCGCCGCTGGCATGCTCGCCGTTGACCAATAATGGCCCAACCAAACCCATGGGCACCTGAGCCACGCCAATAAAGTTCTCGATATTGCCTTCGGTGGCAGCAGGGTCAACGCTGTAATGCCCAATATGATCTACTGATGTCGCGGTTTTAGCGCTAACAAATTCTCGGCGCTGTCGAGCCATCTCTTCGCTGTAGTCATCGGCTGGGTTTCTTGGAATGCGATCGGACATAGTTATCTCTTATTATTGTCGAATAGTTAAACGGCCAATATCCCAAATAAAAACACGGGAGTCCACCGCTTTATGGTTCTTGGGACAAACCCATTATTTGTAAGAGCCTATCGAATAAATATTGCCTATTAAGGGGTTTTATCAAGGGCAGTAAATATAACCAACTAAACCGCTGTTTAAACAGGATTGTCATCAAAAGTCATTTTAATGTCGCTTTATGCCAAGTTTGATTATTGCAAGAGCCTACTATGTTGGTTATGAACAGTTTAACCAAACAAGAAAAATCCCATCTAAACCAGCAAGCTTTGCACGCGGCCCGTGACTACTCACAAAAAGTTGCTTGGCCTACGGTGATTTTGGCAATCGTAGTTTTTGTTGGCTACTGGGCACTGCCGCTTCTAGTGATTTTTAATAATTTGTCGCTGCTAATTGCCATCCCACTGATGGCCGTACTGACTTATGCTTCCTACACCGTGCTCCATGAAGCTGTTCATTACTGCATTAGCGGCAATATTAAATCCCTGCGCTGGCTCAACGATGCAATGGGTTATCTGGCCGCCACTGTGCTGCTAACGCCGCTGATCGCCCATCGCTGCGAGCACTTGAAG
Organism: uncultured Cellvibrionales bacterium; assembly: GCA_963969005.1. Taxonomy (GTDB): domain Bacteria; phylum Pseudomonadota; class Gammaproteobacteria; order Pseudomonadales; family Porticoccaceae; genus HTCC2207. The sequence goes on from CAXAJC010000140.1 coordinate 4,495, forward strand.
CACCATCGCAATGCCAATGACGGTAGTAATGACCCCGACCAGTACAGTGC
>CAXAJC010000141.1:0-4504 GCA_963969005.1 uncultured Cellvibrionales bacterium
CAATTTATCCTCTCCCTTAATGAAACTATTCCAGAGGTTCGTGAGGATGTTTTACATACACAGTCATTCCTCAAAAGTTACAGCAGAAAATCTGAAGCCACCTTTAGGGGCTATCGTAATGAGGTTGAACGTCTGCTGCTGTGGGCCTGGACTGTGGCTAACAAGTCAGTTATCCAGCTCAAGCGCCCGGATTTAGAGGCTTACTTTGATTTTGTCCACGGGCCAAGTGCAAGCTGGGTGGCCAGTTCAGTACAGGATCGCTTCAAAATTATCGACGGAGAGTCCCGTCAAAATGAAAACTGGCGGCCATTTGCCGCAAAAATCGCCAAGGAAAACCGTGCAGAGGCTTTGGCTGAGGGTTTAAGCCTGGAAATCAGTACAGACGGGCATCTGTTGTCCCATGAGGCGATGAAGATCTGTTATTCCGCGATTTCATGCTTCTATGATTATTTAACCGATGAAGGTTATGCCTTTGGCAATCCAATACCGGCTATTCGCAAACAATCTGCTTACCTTATTAAAGGTGCAACCCAGAAAAATATTAAACGATTGTCTGATTTGCAGTGGGAAACTGTTCTCGAGTGCGCCCAGACTGCCGCGGACACAGACCAGACCCATGAACGCACCCTATTTATCGTTGCTATGCTTAAAACCCTGTATTTGCGGGTGTCAGAGCTCTCCGAGCGGCCCAATTGGCAGCCTGCCTGGAAGCATTTCTGGCAGGATAGTGACGGCAACCAATGGCTTAAAGTGCTGGGCAAAGGTAATAAAATAAGGGACATTTCAGTGCCCAGCGCCCTTTCTCCGTATATTCAGCGCTATCAGAAATATCGCGCCGGGTTAAGCCCTAATTTTGGGATTAATTCGGCTCTGGTAGCCAAAAACCGCGGCACAGGTGGCATGACCTCGAGGCAGTTGCGCCGCATAGTACAGCAGGGGTTTGATCTAGCTTACGATAAAATGCGCGCCGAGGGATTTACCGATGAAGCCAAAGCGCTGCGCGAGGCAACGACTCATTGGCTCAGGCATACGGGTGCTTCTCAGGATATTGCCACCAGGCCGCTTAAGCATATGGCGGACGATCTTGGTCATGCCAGTATGGGCACCACAGATCAGGTGTATATCCAGTCAGATATGAAAGAGCGAGCAAGATCAGGGAAAAGCAGAGAAGTATAATATTCCTATATATTTCAATAAGATAAAATAAATACCTAAAGCAATTTATAGACTTTCTAGCAGCCGTTGCGCGCTGCTGTCATTGGGGTATGCGGCCACCAATTGGCGTGCGAATGCCCTTGCCTGACCCAGTTCTCCGCGGTCTCGATTGATAGTTACCAGAGCTATGAGTAGATCTCGATCCTTTGGGTTGCTGACAAGTGCCCTGCTTAATATATCCACCGCTTGCTCAGCGCCGCCCTGTCCATTTACACCCAGTGCATAAATATAGCTGTAGCGGCTGTTTTTAGGTTCTAGCTGAGCTGCCCGACGCAAGCTCTCCAGTGCGGGTTGCTGGCTGCGGATTTGCGCGAGCCCCAGGGCATGCAGAAGCGCAGCATTATTTGGCAATGACTTGTTGCCTTCTATTAATAACTCCAGAGCCTGCTGATGCTGACCCTGTGCTCGCAGGCTGTCGGCATAATTATTAATTGCGGCTATATTTCCGGGATCCAGTTTTAGAGCATGCTGGTATGCCTTTTCGGCTTGTTTGTAGCGTCCCTGAGCCATATAAGCGCTGGCGATGTTAAGTTGGCCGTTAGGTCTGTCGGCATGAAGCAATAAGGCATTCATATATTCGTCAATATTGGCTCCTGGTAGTCTGCTATTGCTGGCAAGCAATAATCTTGTGGCTTCCAGTCTGACCGCCTTAATTGGATCTGTTAATAGTGGTGATATATCCACCCACCTCTGTTGTGGCTGGAGAAATTCCAATGTTTCAAGTGCGCCAAGTCGCACCATAGGATCCTTGCTGGAGAGTTGCTCCCGGGCTGTTTGGTAGCTGTCTTGATTGGGGTAGTTTTGCAGTAAACCAAGAGCAGTTGCTCTGGCTATGCTGTTAATACTGGAATTATTAGCTAGGTCAATAAGCTGCTGATTAGCCCCCTGCAGTTGCTTCCTACCTGCGAAAATAGCCTCACCGTAATGGGCGGATTGTTCCGGATTTGAGTCTGATGTTAGTTTAAGCCAGCTGCGAATTGCGCCACCGGCCCAGCTATTGGTTTTGTTCTGGTGGCAGTTGATGCAGGCGTTTGGAGCACCTATGTTTTCTGCCAGCTGTGGATCGGGGATGCGCATACTGTGATCTCGCCGCGCATCTACGCCCATATAGACAGTGCTTGGCATATGGCAATTTACACATTGTGCGCCGGGGCTATCGGCGGGCTGATGGAAATGGTGCTTTGGGCTATTGTAAGTCTCCGGTGCATGACAGCTGGCGCAAACAGCATTGCCCGGTGCTTTAAGCTCAAGACTGTGGGGTTCGTGACAATTGCTGCATCGCACGCCGCGCTGGTGCATTTTGCTCTGAATAAATGAGCCATAGACATAGACCTCGTCCTGAATCTGCCCATCTGCATAGTACAGCCCTTCTCTCAGAGTCTGTGGTCGATAATGGTCAAGAAACTCTGATCCCGGCCGGTGATTATTAACTGAATCCACACTTATTTTCGCCCGCCTTGAATGACATCCGGCGCAGGAGTCTATTTCTGTCTTGCTGCCTGCACGGGGGTCACCCAGCGGATTTGCTATATCAGTGCCCTTGGCAATAACCCATTGCAACTGTGGCGAATAATCTACTGGCAGAGATGTTTTAGGGTTTTCGCTGTGACTCGACCCCGGGCCATGGCAGCTTTCGCAACTGACATTAATTTCGGCCCAGGTGCTGTTGTAGCTATTGCTCTGCTGGGAATAATTCTCTTGCAGTCCGGTGGAGTGGCAAGCGGCACATTGAGTATTCCAGTTATAGTAGACCCCGGTCCAGTGCAGGCTTTCTCCTGGTTGTCCCATATCATTGGGCATAAGTTGATACCAGCGTTGACCGCCATGCTCTGCTGGTCTGCTGTCCCAAGCAACTGTCAGTGCCTGATAGCGGCCATCGGGGAAGCCAATAAGGTACTGCTGCAGCGGCTCAACACCAAAGGTGTAGGCAATTTTAAATGTCTGGTCTTCTCCATCTGCACCTTGAGTGCGAACATAATATTTACCATCTTTGCTAGTAAAGCTGGTGGTTAAGCCCTGATGATGAAAGCTGACATTGTTAAAGTCACCCAACACTGTTTCTGCACTGGCCTCGCGCATTGCCCAGTCATGGTGGGACCCCTGCCATTGCTGATATTCCTTAGCATGACAGGTCTGACAGGTTTTGCTACCGACATAGCTACCCTGAGCCTGGCTGGTATTACATGCTAGGGCGCAAAGGAAAAGGGCTATTCTAACTACCGGTTTTATCAAGGTCACATTGTCTGATCAACTATTCAGCTGCAGTTTACCTGAGCTTTAGTTTGCCAGACAGAGCTTTAAACATTTAACAATAAATGCTCACGCTCCCAGGAAGAAATCACCTGATTAAACTCTTCGAATTCTACCAGTTTGATTGAGGTGTAAAGCTGTATAAACTTTTCACCAAACAGATCAGTAATATCCTTATCTTCTTGTAAGCCCCGCAGCGCTTCTTCCAATGTTCTGGGCAGCGCCAGCTCTTCCTCATAGGCATTGCCCTCATGGGGCGCAGTGGGCTTGATTTTGTTTTTCATACCCAGATAGCCACAGGCTAAGGTAGCGGCGATCGACAAGTACGGATTGACATCAGCACCGGGAAAGCGGTTTTCAATGCGGTAGTTTCTGGCATTGGCGTCGGGAACGCGCAGTCCAGTAGTGCGATTATCAAAGCCCCAGTGAAGATTAATCGGTGCTGAGACCTCTCGGGTAAATCGCCGATAGGAGTTAACATTGGGGGCAAAGAAGCTCATAACAAAGGGCGTGTACTTCTGCAGGCCTCCCAGATAATGATAAAACGCCTGGCTGTATTCGCCCTCTTTGCTGGCAAAAATATTGCTGCCATCGGCAGTTGAGATAATGCTCTGGTGAATATGCTTTGCAGAGCCTGGTTCTGTAGCCATGGGTTTGGCCATAAAGGTGGCATAGATATTATGTTTAAGCGCGACTTCGCGGACCATACGCTTAAAGGTAAATACCTGATCGGCCAGATCTAGAGCATTGCCGTGGATAAAGTTAACTTCCAGTTGGGCGGCGCCTGATTCGTGAATCAAGGTGTCGATATCCAGTCCCATGGCTTCGCCATAGGCATACATATCTTCCACAAATGGCTCAAATTCATTGGCCGCATCAATACTGTAAGACTGCCGCGCCGTCTCTGGGCGACCTGAGCGCCCCAAAGGTGGTTTTAGCGCCATATCGGGGTTGGTGTTGCGCTCAACCAGATAGAACTCCATTTCCGGGGCTATTACTGGTGTGAGTCCCTCTTTGGTATAGAGATCAAGGATATGTT
>CAXAJC010000142.1:0-4501 GCA_963969005.1 uncultured Cellvibrionales bacterium
CGGTACCTTGCCAAGGTACAGGTCGCCGGTTCGAACCCGGTTTCCCGCTCCAATTAAAAAACGTAAAACGTCGGTTTTGCGTTTTTTTTTGCCTTTTTTATGAGGCATGTAATCACTGCATCGTTATAGAATTAGACTTTGTAATTCCTCTTGTTATTGTCGCTGAGCTATCAGCCAATGATAAGGCAAGAGGGGGGGAGAGCCGGCGGACCCGAAAGGGTCCGCTTTTTTTTGCCTCGAATTCAGCCAGGTGCCGCAAAAAAATCATGGCCTACTGGAAGAACTTTTCGATATCTTTCCTCTGCGCGATTGCGTCCTGGTAGCCGAGTTCAATCAGTTTGCGACAAAAGCCTGGCTCGAACAGTAGATAACTTGCCGCACTGGTGCCTCCGCCCCTGGCATTGGCACCTGTGATGCGCAAAAAAAGCTTAAGGGACATTGGTAATTCATGGATATGTTCCTGGGCGATCTGGTCAATGGACTGGCTGGGAGATATTGACAGAACATCGACGGGATTGAGGTCAGTGATGCCATTGTTGGCGCGCAGTGACTCGGGCAAGGCGTTGGCTAGTCGATTAATCGAACGCAATGTCTCAAGATCGCTTTCCACAGAATCAATAAATGCGCTGTTAAACATATGGCCGACAATCTGGGCGATAGACGGTGAATGATCCACGGCTGTCTCGTTTGTACCTGTGTTGGCATTATCACTGACCCCGATAATCAATAGCTGTCGGGCGCCCATATGCAGGGCGGGGCTGATTGGCTTTAGTTGGCGCACAGCGCCATCACCATAGTAGCGGTTGTCTATTTGCACAGCGGGAAACAGGCTCGGAATTGCGGTGCTGGCCATCAGGTGGTCAATATTAATCTCGGTTTTTTCGCCGCGCCGACGGGCTCGCTTCCATGTGGAGATTCGGTCATGGCCCTGGAAAAAGGTGACCGACTGCCCAGAGCTATAGCTCATGGCACTTATGGCAATCGCTTCCAGTTCTCCATTGCTGATTGCGCTATCCAGATAGTCAAATTTGACATAGTTTTCCAGCAGCTGCCGCAGTGGTGTGTTGTCCAGCAGGGAAATGGGGCGACCTATGCCATAGCCACTGTGCAGAAATGAGGCCATTACATGGAATGCATTAGCGGATACCCCCCAAAAATCTGTCCGATAGATATCCGAGGCGCGCAGATTGTGCCAGATAGTCTCCAGCTTTTTACTGCGCAACCTGAATGGGCCTGCCCGGCCTGCAATAGACAGAGCATTGATGGCACCGGCACTGGTGCCACAGATAATCGGGAATGGATTGTAGACTGATCTTGGTAAAATCGATGCTATACCTTTGAGGACACCGACCTGATAGGCAGCGCGGGCTCCGCCGCCGGTTAATACTAGAGCTCTGGACATTGTTTAGCGATTCCTTGTTAAAACAGTTACGGCCTAAAAAATCCCCAGAGCCAAGCCCGCCGCCATGGCTTGGCCAAATTCTTCCGCCTGTTGCAGATGCTCTGGTGTAATAGTCCCGGTGGCAATCAGAGGTTCACTGATCTTGCGTAGGGGATAGCCTTTTACAATACGGTCAATGTCCCGCACCGCGCCAGTACCATCATTCTCGGCACTGATAAACAGGCCGTAGGCAAGGTTTAGTTTATGAGGCTCAGCGGGGTAATAGGTGCGGTCGAAGAAATCCTTGAGAGCGCCACTCATGGTGCCGAAGTTCTCCGGGGTACCAAACAGCAAACCATCGGCCCAGATCAGATCTTTCAGCCCAGCATCAAAGGCTCGCACCAGGTTACTCTCGATCCCAGATTCCCGCTGGCAACCAGTTAACACCGCCTGAGCCAGCTGTTGGGTATTGCCAGATTGGCTGTGATAGACAATAAGCAGATTTTTCATCAGTTTGTGGTTGCCATTATCATTTTAAAAGTTGAGCTCTCTACAATGGATTGCCGTCAGCTGCTGAATAGAGACTGTAACAGGCTGGCTTTTAACTGCAAGCAGGGACTTGGTATGGGATTTTTAGCGGCACTGAGTACAGGGATTTTCGCCGTTGCCTGGTGGCCGGCGCTGCCAGATTTATGCTGGTATGTTGTATTGATCTGCCTGCTGTCCGTCGTATTTGGCTGTTGTCCCTGGAGCAGCAGGTTGAAGTCAGTGGCGATGCTGCTGGTTATTTCTGGCTGGGGTAGTCTCTGGGGCCTCTGGTCTGCTTATGATCTGCTTGATCATCAGTTACCAGCTGACCTGCAGGGGCAGGATCTATTGGTGACCGGTACTGTTATTGGCTTGGTGGACAGGGACGAGCGCCGCAGCAGATTTAGTTTTGCCATCGATAGTAGGGATAAACGCCAGGGACAGCCGGATTTGCGCCTGCTGTTGCTAAGTTGGTATGACGGTCAAGCTGATAATCTTGTATCAGGGCATAGATGCGATTTTATCGTGCGTTTGCGGCGACCAAGGGGTCTGGTAAACAGTGCTGGATTTGACTATCAAAGCTGGTTGTTGCAACAGGGTTATTCTGCAGTGGGTTCGGTTCGCAGCCTTGAGCAAGATTGCGTCAGCAGCTCTGGCTTTGGTGCTCGATTGGGGCGGCTGCGCTCTTCGATACAGGGCAGCATCAATACTGCAGATATGACCAATAATGGCATACTGGTGGCGCTGAGTGTTGGTAGCAAAAGGCAATTGACTGATCAATGGGACAACCTTGTCCGTCTCGGCATTGTGCATCTGGTGGTTATTTCCGGCCTGCATATAGGTTTGGTTGCTGCTCTATGCACCTGGCTGGGGTCTGGCCTGAGTCGATTGCTGCTTTTGCAGGGACAGTTGCAAGTCGGGCGCTGGCTGCCCTCTGTACTTGGTTTTTTAGGAGCAGGGTATTATAGCCTGCTGGCAGGATTTTCCCTGCCCAGTCAGCGGGCATTGATTGCAGTGGCTGTGGTTATGCTGGCGCGATTATTGTATCGGCGTATCAGCCCCGTTAGCTGTTTGATCTGGGCGCTGCTATTAATTGCCATTGACCAGCCATTGGCAGTATTGGGTGCCGGATTTTGGCTTTCATTTTTAGCCGTGGGGCTATTGCTGCTGTGGTTTTTGCCCTGGCATCCAAAGGCAAGCAGATCCACTTTCAGGTCTATTGTCGGTGTACAGTTTGCGCTTATGGTTGCACTGCTGGTACCCAGTTTGCTGCATATGGGTAAGGCTTCCTGGCTTGCTCCCATAGTCAATATTATTGCAGTACCCTGGATATCCCTAGTTACGGTGCCACTCTGTGTGTTTGCTAGCCTGCTGTTTTCTATGTCCGAGGTTGCGGCTGTTTTTTTATGGCGATTGGCAGATTATTCGGTGTCAGCCCTTTGGTTGGTGCTGGATCTTGTGCCCCAGTCAATAGGCCTGATTACCTCTCCGGTGGCCATTAATATCTGGCTAGTACTAGGGACAACTATTGCGGTTTTTGGGCTACTTATGCCCGGTGGATTACGGGGGAAATGGCTGTGCTGCCTGCCAGTCTGTGCACTGTTGCTGACGCCTGTTAAAACAATGCCATTGCGATTAACGGTGCTAGATATGGGGCAAGGCCTCGGGCTGGTTCTGGAGACCCGAAATCGGACCCTGGTCTATGACACTGGTCCGGCTTTTGGCAGCGGGTTTAATGGGGGTTCTGGTATTATTGCGCCCTATCTAAGATCCCGCGGTATCAATCATATAGACCTGCTTATTGTCAGCCATGGCGATAATGATCATGCCGGAGGCTACGAAGGGCTGATGCAGTCTGTAAATGCGGGTGATCAGTTTTTTGGCAAAGATTTTTCGCCCACCGGAAAGCATTCTGTGGGGCATAGCAACTGCTATTCCGGTCAGCGCTGGGTCTGGTCTTCCCAGTCTGGTCCGTTAACTGCGGCATCAGAGCCCATTTACCTCTCTATGCTCAGTCCCCATAAAGATAGCAGTTTTATCGGTAATAACAGTTCCTGTGTACTATTGATTGAGTGGCGAGACCAGAGAATATTGCTTCCGGGAGATATTGAGCGAGCCGCGGAAGCTCTATTACTCGCCAAGTTGACGCCGCAACTGACAGGGCCGATCACATTGCTGGTAGCACCACATCATGGCAGCAAGACGTCCTCAACGGCGGATTTTGTGACTATGTTTGAGCCTGAGAATGTGATTTTTTCCGCTGGCTACCGTCATCATTTTGGTCATCCACATCCTCAGGTTGTGAAGCGTTATCAGGCTGCTGGCAGCAGAATTTGGAGTACTGCTGAGCATGGTGCTATTTCTTTTGTTTGGGACCAGTCGGGTCGAGCAAAGGTTGATAGCGTCACACGGGATGGGTGGCGATTTTGCTGGCGTTAGAATAACCTCCTGGGCATGTTGTCCCTGGAGGATTATGCTGAAGTTACTGTGAATTTTTTGGGGAGAGCGAGACAGGATTTGTATTAAACGTTTCTCTCTGGTGTCGGATTGATGTGGTGTTTTGGCGATTGATTTTCTTGACGGTTACTAACA
>CAXAJC010000143.1:0-4403 GCA_963969005.1 uncultured Cellvibrionales bacterium
CGCTGATTATTTTGTTGATCTTGTGGAGCAACGCCGAGAATTGCCACCAGTCTACAACCAGTTCCGCCGCACTAAGGCGGAGCCTGAGTTTCTTCAGCAGATGGAGAATGAGCGCTGTCTGCTATTTCCGTTATTTATGACCTCCTATCTGATTTACGACTATCTTATCGACAACAGCTTCTTTGGTGCCCAGCAGGTGGTGATTGGCTCGGTGTCCTCTAAGACTGGCTTTGGTCTAGCGCAAATGCTGCACAATGACCCTGAGGTAACCCAAACAGTGATTGGTGTGACCTCTTCAGGCAATGTGGATTTTGTAAAGGGGTTGGGCTGCTGTGATCAGATAGTGCTGTATAAAAACGAGGCAGAGATTGACGCCTCTGTACCTACTGCTTATGTGGATATGTCCGGTGATGCGCGGTTGACCATTAGCCTGCACAACCACCTTGAAGACAATATTATGGAGAGCTGCATGGTGGGAGGCAGTCATTGGCAGGAGGGCGGCAAGGTAGGTGAACTGCCTGGCGCGCGTCCGAGATTCTTTTTTGCCCCGGGGCAAATCGAAAAACGCAATAAAGAGTGGGGCCCGGGAGTGGCGATGGTCAACGCCATGACCGCCAGTGCCAAAGTGGCGGCTCTGGTTGCGGATGATATACAGGTGCAATGGGTTGAGGGTTCAGCAAGTTTGGCAGATCACTGGGCTCTGCTATTAGATAACAAAATCACACCTGGCACGGGTTTAATGGTGACTCTATGAAAAAACTGGCCATCGTTATAACTCTATTAATCATTGTTGGTTTTGCCGGCTGGCAAAAGCGCGTTGAATTGCTGGTTTGGATGGCGCCCAAGCTGCTTGAGATTACCAATCCTGTTGCAGAAAATAGAGAACTAAACTGGTCTCAGGGGCCAGAGATGGCAGTCACTGCCCCTGCAGATCGGCCGCCCAATATTGTACTTATTGTCACCGACGATATGGGTTTTAACGATATATCACTCTATAACGGCGGTGCTGGCGATGGCACATTGCAGACCCCCAGTATTGATGCCCTAGCTCAGCAAGGTGTGACCTTTACCAATGGCTACGCTGCCAATGCTGTTTGCGCGCCCTCAAGAGCATCCATAGTGACCGGCCGCTATTCCACCAGGTTTGGTTTTGAATTTACCCCATTCTATAAAACAGGAGTGACCATTTTTCGCTGGATGGAAGAGTTAGATCCCAGCCCAGTCCCCCTGATTTTGGATGAAGCCAGTGCCGCAATCATGAAACCTATTCAAGAGTTGGGCCTCCCATCTTCAGAGATCACTATCGCTGAATTACTTAAACAGCAGGGTTATTACACCGCCCATGTGGGCAAGTGGCACCTTGGGTCTGTGAATGACATGGTGGCGACTAACCAGGGGTTTGACGATAGCCTGGAATTAAAAGGGACCCTGTACCTGCCGCAGGATCATCCGGATGTTGTCAATGCAAAAGTAGAGGGCGACCGTATCGATCGCATGGTTTGGGCTACTGGCACCTATTCCGCTGCCTTTAATGGTGTCGGTGATGCGGGGGAGCAGTTTAAGCCTAAGGGCTATCTCACAGACTACTACACTGACGAAGCGGTCAAGGTGATTGAGAATAACCGTAATCGCCCGTTCTTTTTATATTTGGCGCACTGGGGAATCCATAACCCATTGCAGGCCACTCGCGAAGACTATGACGCACTGTCCCATATTGAAGATCATCGTCTGCGAGTTTACTCTGCCATGATTCGTGCCGTGGATCGCAGTGTGGCTCGGGTGACTCATGCATTGGAAGAGAACGGCCTGACTGATAATACATTGATTATTCTGACTAGTGATAATGGCGGGGCAGGGTATATAGGTTTGCCCAATGTTAATCAGCCTTATCGAGGCTGGAAGCTCAATCATTTTGAAGGGGGTACCCATGTGCCCTTTATGGCAAAGTGGCCAGCGCGGATTAATGCGGGTAGCAGCATGGATGACCCTATACATCACAATGATATCTTTACCACTATTGCTGCCGCGGCTGGTGCTCAATTGCCACAGGATCGCAAAATAGATGGGGTCGATCTACTGCCCTATATTCGCAAAGAGATCGCTGATGCGCCGCATAAAACGTTATTTTGGCGGGAAGGGCATCAGCAGACTGTCTTGCATCAGGGCTGGAAGTTAATTCGCGCGGAGCAGTCTCATTTGCCGCAACCGGCACCCATGGCCAAATGGTTATTTAATTTGGCGGTGGATCCGACGGAGCAGACTAATCTGGCCGCTCAAAACCGCGACAAGGTGACGGAGCTGGAGGCATTGCTGGCAAGCCATAATGCGGAGCAAGTGGAGCCCCTTTGGCCGAGCGTATTTAATTCGCCGCAGCTGATTGATAAAACCAGTAATGAGCCCTTTGAAGAGGCTGATGAGTTTATCTATTGGCCGAATTAAAACGCGCCATTGTTCTGTGGAGCGATTGGAGCGGACTTGAATTACTGACTATTACGTAAAAAATTGTGCTTGCTCGGTTGACTGAATGCAAAGTTTATCTTGAGGCTCCTTTCCTGCCATCTTGCACCACAGCGCTCCGTGGATCATCTCGAACGCGGTGGGGGATCTTTAGATATTTCGCTACGTTAAATACCACAGAGGCAGGCTTTAAACCGTCAAACCACCATCCACAACAATGCACTCACCATTGGTATAACTGCCGGCATTAGATACCAGATATAGCACAGTACCCGCCATCTCATCGGGTTCGGCATGGCGATGCATAGGGATTGTGGCAATTGCCTGCTTGTAGATTTTTTCATCGCTAAATAGCGCGCCGGCAAACTGTGTCTTGGTCATACCTGGCAGTAGAGCATTCACTCGAATACCCATCCCACCGCACTCTTTGGCAAAGGCTTTGGTCATATTAACCACAGCTGCTTTGGTAATGGAGTAAATCCCCTGCATGGGACCCGGCTGTAATGCATTGATAGATGCAGTATTGACGATGGAGCCGCCGCCATTTTCGCGCATTATTTTGCCTGCCTCGACAGACATAAAGAAATATCCGCGAATATTCACATCCACCGTTTTGGTGTAGGCACCCAGATCCGTATCCAGAATATGCCCAAAGTAGGGGTTGGTGGCAGCATTGTTAATCAGAATATCCAGTGTGCCGTGCATCTGTTTAATCTGGGCAAAGCAGTTTTCGATATCACCCATATTGCCCACATGGCAGGCCAGAGCTTCAGCGCTGCCACCGGCAGCAGTAATGGCATCAGCCACCGCCTGACAGCCATCAATCTTGCGACTGGAGACAATTACATGGGCCCCTTGCTCGGCCAGTAACTTGGCGATGGATTCACCGATTCCGCGGCTGGCGCCGGTGACAAGAGCAACTTTGCCGGTTAGATCAAATAGATTGGTAGCCATGATTTTTCCTGATTATCTTTATTGGGTTAGACGATGTAAATGAGCCACAATTTCAGGCCTCATTAAATTACGGTTTTTGCAGTAGGTATCGCGATCTTTACTGGCCAATGTTTTGGCTAGACTGAGGGCCTCTGCTTGGAGCTGATCCTGTGGGTAAATAGCATCAACAATCTGCAGTTCGGCACATTCAAGCCCTGTGTAAGCAACACCGGTCAGCATCATATTTTTCACTGCTTGCTGGTTGGGTAATAGCTGGCCAATATCACTGGAAACCTGATTAAAGGGGATTTTAATATCCACTTCAGGGTAGCAGTATCGGCCGCGGTCGGAGCGCATTAATCGAAAGTCTGCTGCACTGGCTATAATAGCGCCGCCAGCATAGGCATTGCCATTGATGCAGGCAACCGTGGGGGCATTAAGCAATGCCAAGCGGCACAGTAATGTTTCAAAGGCAGTGGTAAATTCCCTGCGGCCCGCATCATCTAACTGTATTAGCCAATCCAGATTTATACCTGTAGAGAAGGTTTTTTTATGGGTGCAGGTTAGCAGCAGAGCGGTGTTACCCTGGTAATGTTCGACTGTATCCAGAGCCGCTAAATACTCGCCCACGACCGCTGTGGTCAGGCGGTTGTCGCCGCCATTCTCTGCGTTGGTCAGAGTCAGAATATGAATGCCATCCTGAAGCTGTAAGTTCATCGTAGTCATTGCGTTCTAGTACCCGGCACTGCCGTTAACCAACTGCTCATAAAAGCTGCGGTCAAGCAGTTCGTACTGCTTAGCTTTTGGTTGGCGCACATAGATTGGCTCATTCACCTGATCCAGATGATAGGCCTGCTGTTTTAATTTGCCTTTAAACAGCTTAAATGTGCCGGTTGTATCCTGCTCTTTTTCAATGCGCACGAAAACCGGACGGGCAAAGGCAGGCAGTTCGCGATCTACAAATTCAGTAAACTCCGCCGCGTTAAATTGCTGGCCGGGGGGCAGTGTAATAG